>JAOAUD010000101.1 GCA_030157755.1 Candidatus Nanopelagicales bacterium | reverse complement strand
ACCAAACCCCGACCACTGTCAGACCTTGTGGGCTTGGTCAAGGGTATGGAGATCCGCGATGCAGCGGCGGATGCGAAGCCCGTCCGTTGGTACAAGCAGCCGGTCGTCTTGGGTGGGGGAGCCATCACACTGGCGCTGGCGATGTACATCCCGTTCACATTCTTGTAGCTGTGCATGGCAGGACCTGACACACCGTAATCCACCAGGAAGTCCAGACACGAGACGACAAGGAGCAGCCGATGAGCGACGACTCGCCAACTGGTTACCCCGCAGATGCTCCACCCATGACGATGCGTCAGGCACGGATGCTGGATCTGCGGACCTATATCTGTGCGCTATTTGCCATATTCGGCATCACCGTCACGATCGAAGGTCTTACCGTCGATTCGCAGGAGTTGGCGAAGGCGGCAGGGGTGAACATCAACCTCTACGCCGGACTCGCGATGCTCGGACTTTCGGCGGTCATGGGCGTGTGGGCGGTGGTTGTGCCGCCTCAGTTGCCTGATCCTGTCGCCGACGCTGGAGCCCCAGAAGCCGCTTAGAGACAGGCCTGAACCGGGGCAAACTGGTCGCCCCGCTTGATCATTCTGGGCAGAGCCCGTGCCACCGCGGCGATGCTTCTTGACCGGTTTCCGCCACCATCGTGCATCAGTACAACGTCGCCTGGACGGGCACTCATGAGCCGCCGCACCAGCGTGTTGGTCGAGGGCAGTCGCCAGTCATTTGTGTCGACATCCCACAGCACTTGTTTGACGTGCAATGCACGATTCACAGATCTGACTGAAGCGTTTGTGGCGCCGTAGGGAGGTCGCATGCAGCGTGGCGTCACGCCGGTGGCCGACCTAATTCCACGACCTCCGCGGACCACTTCGCGACGGATTCCGGAGGTACTCAGCCTGGTCAAGTCACGGTGATCCCAGGTGTGATTTCCGATCGCATGCCCGGCGGCTTTCTCCATCTGAACGACCTCGGGATGCTGCGCTGCGAGCTGACCGAGAACAAAAAATGTCGCTTGCACGCCATTGCGTTCCAGCACCTTGAGGAGGCGCTTCGTCTGCGCTGGGAATGGCCCGTCATCAAAGGTGAGGTAGATCGGTGCCCGAGGTGCCCGTGGCGCAGGTGCTGGCGCCACGGTTTGTGCAGTTGTCGACGAAGCGGCCGCATCTGGAGGTACAGCGGCAAGGGCTGATTGCGCACCTACTGTGCCTCCGAGGGCAGAGGCACACGCAACAACCGCGATCGTCGACAAACGAAGGTAATGCCTCAATTTCATGTCTGCTTTCTATCACCAGAGCAGCGGCGGGAAGATCGTGGAAGTGCTTAGAATCGTCAGTAAGCCTCTACTAGACACTCATGGTTGTCCCGTTATCACCCACTTATCACGGGCACGGCCGAGAAAGTTTGAAAGAATTGCCGCGTTTCTTGGTGGAGTTGCTTGCACCGAGTGGTGCCGGAACCTAGTGTTCCCAACAACCGAGAAGCTGACGGTCAGATAACTCTCAAGTAGAGGTTGATGGTCAAGGTTTTTGGTACTTCCCCGATTGTGACACCAGGCCCGCAGTGGGCCTGTCCAGGCACGTTCAAAACGCCAAGCAGGCTCGCGCTGCACAAACCAATTGAGAGGAACCACGTCGTGGCAGCCCCGCAGAATTACCTAGCCGTTATCAAGGTCGTCGGCATCGGCGGCGGCGGCGTGAACGCCGTTAACCGCATGATCGAGGTCGGATTGAAGGGCGTTGAATTCATCGCCATCAACACCGATGCACAAGCACTCCTAATGAGCGATGCAGACGTCAAGCTCGACATCGGACGCGACCTCACTCGCGGACTCGGTGCCGGTGCAGATCCAGAGGTCGGCCGCAAGGCAGCCGAAGATCACCAGGATGAGATCGAAGAAGTTCTGCGTGGAGCAGACATGGTCTTCGTGACCGCTGGTGAAGGTGGTGGAACCGGAACCGGTGGAGCCCCCGTCGTTGCAAAGATCGCTCGCACTCTTGGTGCCCTCACGATCGGTGTCGTCACTCGTCCGTTTGGTTTCGAAGGACGACGTCGCGCGACTCAGGCAGAGGCCGGGATCGATTCGCTGCGCACCGAGGTCGACACGCTCATCGTGATTCCAAATGATCGTCTGCTCTCGCTGACCGATCGCACCATCAGCATGATCGATGCCTTCCGTCAGGCAGACCAGGTTCTGCTCCAGGGTGTCTCTGGCATCACCGACCTGATCACCACGCCTGGTCTGATCAACCTCGACTTCGCCGACGTCAAGAGCGTCATGAGCGGTGCTGGCTCAGCCCTCATGGGAATTGGTTCAGCCCGTGGCGAGGAACGCGCTGTTGGTGCCGCCGAAATGGCGATCTCCTCACCACTGCTCGAGGCCAGCATCGAAGGTGCACATGGTGTGCTGCTTTCGATCGCAGGTGGATCCGATCTGGGTCTGTTCGAGATCAACGAGGCCGCGCGTCTCGTGTCCGAGGCCGTCCACCCAGAAGCCAACATCATCTTCGGTGCCGTCATCGACGACACCCTGGGCGACGAGGTTCGCGTCACGGTGATCGCTGCCGGGTTCGACGGTGGTCAGCCATTGCCACGCAAGTCCGCCGCTGGCGGTCGCTCACTGGTTGGCAATCCAATGTCCGCCCGCAAGGAGGCACCAGCACAGCCAAAGGCAGATGCTGCTCCCGAGACGGTCGACCTGACTGCAACCGAACGCAAGGCCGAAGTTGGCCGTCCACTTTCGCCCACGTCGCGCACGATTGCGTTCGACGAACCAGCGGGCGACCTGGACGTTCCCGACTTCCTGAAGTAACCGAGCACCGTAGCTAGGTGGGGTCTGGATGTGGTCCGGAACGATTGGGGCCCGTCCAGACTCCGCCAGTTACGGATGGCGGGCGGACTGGGTATTCACAGATCGCCTCGGGGGAGTCAGTCAGGGGGAGTACGCGTCGCTGAACTTGGCGGCCCACGTGGGGGATGCCTCGGCCGACGTGGCGGCCAATCGGCAGCACGTCGCAGAGGCGCTAGGAACGCCGAGCGTCAAGTTGGCAGTCATTGACGCAGAACATGGCAACAACGTGCACGAGGTCACTGAAGAAGTCATTACGCCCGCTGGCAAGTGCGACGGGCTTGTCACCAAATCAGCAGGTATTGCACTGGTTGCGCTTGCAGCCGATTGCACACCAATCGTGCTTGCCGACATCAAGAATGCAGTTGTGGGGGTAGTCCATTGCGGTTGGCGGGGAATTGTCGCCGGGATAGTTCCGGCCACAATCGACAAGATGTTGGGCCTCGGAGCCACCGTGTCCTCGATCTCGGCCGTGGTCGGACCATCGATCTGTGCGGACTGCTACCAGGTGGATTCCGATTGCGCCGAACAGCTGATGGCGGTTGTTCCGACGGCTGCTCGCCGAGCCAGCAGTGGCCATTGGCACGCGGACGTGGGCGGGTCAACCTGCAGCCTGCTCGAACGGGCGGGCGTGGCGTTCACTCGGATCGACGAATGCACCTTCACGAATCCCAACTTGTTCTCGTACCGCCGCGACCACGTGACCGGTCGACAGGGCGCGACGATCGTTCTCCGGTCGAATTCGGTGGCGTCGTGACTGGCGATAGCTCATCTAACCGCCGCTCCGAGCTTGCCCAGCGACTTCTCGAGGTCACCGAACAGATCGCCGACGCGGCACACGACGCGGGCCGAGATCCTGCGGAAATCACTCTCATCGCCGTCACAAAGACGTGGCCGGACACAGACCTTCGATTGCTGGCCGACCTTGGAGTGACAGACGTCGCCGAGAACAAGGCGCAGGAGTTTTCGGCAAAGGCTGCAGCGTGCGCTGATGTCCCAGTCACGTGGCACTTTGTCGGCCAGCTGCAACGAAACAAGATCAAGTCAGTCGTGCCTTTCGCGGATTTTGTTCAGTCGGTGGACCGGCCTTCGTTGGTCACAGCTCTCGACACACACGTTGCCCAGATTGACCGCCCACCTTTGAAGTGCCTCGTGCAGGTGAGCCTGGATGTCACCGATGAACCAGGTCGAGCGGGCGTCCGGCCGGAACTGGCGATGGACCTGGCCGATCAGATCGCGAGCGCCGCCAACCTGGAACTCGCTGGGGTCATGGGCGTTGCACCGCGCGGAGGCGATGCCCGGGCGGCCTTCGAACTGCTTGCCAGAGTAGGAGCCGGAATTGCGGATGACCACAATTCCGCCACAGTCATCTCCGCTGGAATGAGCGGAGACTTCGCAGCTGCGATAGCGGCAGGTGCGACACACGTCAGGGTGGGTTCGGCGTTGCTCGGGGAGCGCGCGGGA
>JAOAUD010000100.1 GCA_030157755.1 Candidatus Nanopelagicales bacterium | reverse complement strand
CAGTGACAGTTCATCCCGCTCAGCTCGGTCGATTCTTCGAAGACTTTGAGGTTGGCGACGTCTACCAGCACCCATTTGGCCGGACAATTTCCGAGGCGGATTCCACCTGGTTCACGCTCCTGACGTGCAACACGAATCAGAACCACTTCAACGCCCACCTTGCTGAATCGAACCCCATCACTGACGGAAAGATCATCGTCAACAGTGGCCTGACCGTTGCATTGGTGCTCGGCTTGTCAGTGATCGATATGAGTCAGAATGCGGTCGCCAACCTTGGCTGGACCGACATCAAGCTGACACATCCGGTGTACATCGGCGACACGATCTACGCCGAATCGATCTGCATCGACAAGCGTGAATCGGCAAAGCGCCCGTTCGCCGGAATCATAACGATGAACACTCGTGGGCTGAACCAGAACGGCGATCAGATCGTGTCGTGGAAGCGCACTGTGATGGTCCCTAAGGGTGACTCGGGAATCGGCAAGAACTACTTCCCGCAGGCAAAGGCTGGGCCGCTGGAGCTCCCAGAAAGCGACTAGGTACCAGCAGCACCGCTCGCGTCCACGAGGGCGCGAAGCACTTGCGAGCAATCGCGCTTGGCGGAGTCGCCGTTGCTCAACCAGGTGAGCGAGCGGATGTGCACCTGGCGGTGCCGTCAGGTCTTGTATGTCTTCTTGACCTCGAGGGCCTGGTAGCCCGACACGGCGGGCGAAGACCAGGTCAGCGAAATCCGCAATTTCGTGCCGTATGTACGAATTCGAAGCGTGCCCTTCGAGCAGTACGCCGTACCATCGGCGGTCAACTTTGGCTTCTTCGCTTTACTCCCGACTTTGCAGTACAACTTGTAGTACTGCTGGTCTCCTCGCAGGCGAGCGGTTGCAGTGACGCCGACGCGTTGGTCCGCATTGGTGACACAACCTGCCTTGAGTAGTTGCCTGCTGCCGCGTTTGGGCAATGAGGCAGGCTCCGTAATGCAGTCATTGACCGCAGTTTGAGCCTGGTCGCTGGGCGTCGGCGCTGCACCAACCGCGATCGACAACGGCTGACTTGCCGTGGCAGACAGCGAGTCAGTGGCCGTCACTGTGAAGTCGAACGCACCAACTGACGTTGGAGTGCCAACGATCTCGCCAGTGTGCTGTTCCAGGGAAAGCCCGGCCGGTAGCTCGCCGGCAGTGACGGCCCAGGAGTCAGGCCCGACACCGCCGCTGGTAGCCAGCGCCTGGGAGTAGGCGGTGCTCACGGTTCCGTTGGGCACCGAAGTTGTTGCGATCGTGAGTGCCGGATTGATCGTAACCGTGAGGTCCTTGGTCGCCGTCGTTGTCAGGCTGTCGGTAACTTCCGCTGTGAACGTAAATGTTCCCGATCCTGTTGGGGTTCCAGACAGCAGGCCAGCTGAGTCGACCGAAAGCCCTCCCGGCAGTGATCCCGAAGTGCTCCAATTATTCGGTCCGATTCCGCCAACGGAACTCAACTGCAGGTGATAGGAGGAGCCCACCACGCCGACGGCGAGTGGGGAACTCGTAGTAACGGCGAGCGGCTCGGTGATCGTGATGGACAGCGGCGCCAGAGCGGTCGACGTATCCGTGCCGGTGACCTTCACAACGAAGTTGAACACGTCGGCGACTGTTGGGGTTCCGGAAATTGCGCCTGTCGAGGCGTTGAGCGCCAAGCCTGGTGGGAGCGCACCGGAATCGATGGCCCAGGCAGTCGCCCCGCCTCCGCCACTGGAGGAGAGGGTTTGCGAGTAGGCAACCGATTCCGAACCGTCTGGCAACGAGGACGTAGTGATCGCGATACCGCTGTCGATGATCAGCGTCAAAGGCTTAGTTGCGGTGTGTCCGTCGGTGTCGCTGACCTCAACCGTGAAGTTGTACGTGCCAGTAGACGACCCCGGGGGAGTGCCTTGCAGTTCGCCGCCCGGTAACAACGTCAGGCCTGTGCCAGCAAGTGATGAACCCGCGGCCAAAGCCCATGTGTACCCGGGCAATCCGCCGCTTGCCTGGAGTTGTTGGGAGTACGCAACGGTTTCAGTTCCGTCCGCCAGGGACGTGGTGGTGACTGTGAGCGGCGACTGCACCGGGGTGATTGTCACTGAACCATCACCAGTCACCGAGCCATTGTTGTACGAGGTGTTTGATGCAATGGCGGTTCCGGCCGGCCCGATGCCGCTTGAACCACCGCCTCCAGCGCCGCCGATGCCGCTTCCTGTTACGTGGTCGCCAGCGCCGCCGCCGCCGCCGCCGAAGAGCCCGCCGCCGCCGCCGGCACCTGGTCCGCTGGCTGCGTTTGCTTTGGAGGACCCTCCCACTCCGCCGCTACCTGCGGTGCCTGCCGAGCCTTTGGTCCCGCCGCTGAACGCGGCCGTCTTGCCTCCAGCACCACCGGCGGACGCAGAGCCGCCCTTGCCTGGACCGCCAACTCCGATCCAGGGGTCGTTGGCGCCGTCGCCCGCTGTGGGCGCGCCGCCCGCACCACCTCGGTGCGCTTTGCTGGCGCGAGTTTCGCCACCACCGCCCCCACCGGCGACTACGACGCGGGCGGCGTTAGTGCAATTCAGGGTTGCTGCGCAGTCACCGATACGAATATCGGAGGCTCCGCCGCCGCCGTTGTAGGCACCGAGGTGCGCACCGCTGCTGCCACCTGCATCGCCTGCGTTGGCACCGCCGTTGAACCCGCCGGTTTGTGGGGCGCCGCCCGCGGGCATGCAACCGACGTTCACTTGGATCGCTGAGCCAGGAGTCACAGCGATCGTGGAGGTAGTGGTTCCGCCCTGGCCGCCCGCGGAGCCGCCACCCTGTGCACCCTTGAGTTTGACGGTGACGCGAGTCGCCCAGTCAGGGACCTGGTAGTCCTGCGCCGCGCCGGTGCAGTTGAATGTTGGTGAAGGGGGAGTCGGAGGGTTGTAGACGAGGATGTTGTCTGCTGCCGTATCGCCGTTACCGAGGTAGACGGTGTCGGAGTCATTGATTGCTATGCCCTGCGGTTGAACTGATCCGGTAAGTGTGAGTGCGGGATCTGGAGTCGTTTGATCCGGGTTGTAAACCAGAGCGTTGGCGCCGTATCCGTTCGAAACGTAGACGCGTCCAATAGCGGTAACAGCGATGCCTTGAGGGTTGTTCAGACCGCTCAGAGTCTTGGAGTCGTCTGGGGTGGTCGCCCCGCTGTCGAAGACCTGCACAGTTGAGCCAAACCCATTCGAGACGTAAATATTGTCGTTCCTGTCGACTGCGACAGCGTTCGCCTTTGTAAGGCCAGTGAGCGTCTTCGTCGGGTTTGGCGTGGTTGCGCCGGCATCGAACACCATCACGGTGGTATCGAGGCCAGAGGATGCGAATACTGTTCCGGTCGAGTTCACGGCCACGCCGAACGGTGTTGACACCCCAGTGAGAGTCCGCACGAGGGAGGGATTGGTGGGATTCGATACGTCGTAGACGAGCACGTTGCTGGCGAACGAGTTGGCGATGTAGAGCAGTCCTGCACTATCGAACGCCACTGCGCGTGGATGATTCAGACCGGAGATCTCCATTGACGGTGTTGGACTGGTATGGCCTGCTTCTACCACTGAAACGGTGGACCCACGGCTGCCTGCGACGTACAAATTCCCCGCGCCTGGTCCTACGGGTTTGACGGCCAAGCCCTGGGGCGACGTAACACCTGTGATCGTGCCGTCCGGTTCCTGTGCGCTTGCTGGTTCTGCGACAACGGCGAGGCCGACTGCTGCGAGTGAGACGGCGGCGGTCAGGCTGGCGGCTTTGCGCAGCCAGGGGGAGCGAATTGTCACGGCGTTGGTGATCTCCTTGAACTTGCGGGACTCGCCCGCTGTGATGGTCATGATGAGTTCATCACGCCGTGCCCAGGGTTCGCACGCTGAAGAGGTCGCCTATGCGGGGCGAATTCACAAAGTGACGACTGAGGGTGACCTGGGGACAGTTAGGCATGTTCGGGTTGAAAGTGGAGGAAAATGGAGTAAGGTGGCGCCCAAAGACATGAAGGAAGTCGGACTGCCGTCGGGAGGTGGGTCACGTGTTTCTAGGTACCCATTCGCCGAAGCTTGATGACAAGGGTCGGCTCGTCCTGCCAGCAAAGTTCCGCGAGGGACTCGCTGACGGCGTAGTTCTGAGCAAGGGACAAGACCGATCGGTTGTGGTGTGGCCGGTTGCTGAGTTTGCCGACTATGCCGGGCGGATCCGCGAGGCTTCCCGATCTGATGCCAAAGCCCGTGCCTATTCCCGCGTCTTGTTTTCTGCGGCATCTGACGAAACACCCGATAAGCAAGGGCGCATCAGTGTTCCTGCGGCTCTGCGTGAATATGCCGGTCTCGACCGCGACTGCATCGTCGTCGGCAACCACGCGACCGTTGAGATCTGGAACCCCGTGGCCTGGGACGAGTACTTGTCTGCACAGGAACCCGAATTTGCTGATTTGTCGCAGGAGGTGGTGCCCGGGCTCTTCTAGGTCCGCCTAGTTGCCAATGCGCGATCAACCATCAGTGTGGACTCAGGCCCCTGGCCGGGCGTTAGCGCTGTGCGAGTCACCTTCCCCGGTCTACGCACAACATGATGCTTCCGGTGTTCTTCCCCAACACCGGAACGGGCGCGGACGGGGACCTGACTTCATAGCTGACCACCGAGATTCCCTACACGCGGAATCCCCGACTACCAAATACGGAATCTCGAAAGCACAGACTCGCTCGAAGGCAGGAGGTCACGATGCACGTCCCAGTGCTCCTCGATCGTTGCCTTGAACTCCTTGGCCCAGCGGTCAACGAACCAGACGCTGTTTTGGTTGATGCAACCCTTGGCCTCGGCGGGCACAGTGAGGCATTTCTTGCGGCCTTCCCCGGCCTCACACTGGTCGGTGTCGATCGCGATCCGATTGCATCGGCGATGGCGGCGCAGAGACTTGCGAGTTTCGGCGAGCGGTTTGTGCCTCGGGCCGGAGAGCACGAGAACTTGGCGTCGTTGCTTGCGACCATCAACGGGGGTCGGATCAATGCGATCTTGTTTGACCTCGGGGTCTCCAGCATGCAACTCGATGAACCGCAGCGGGGGTTTTCCTATTCTCGCGACGCACCTCTGGACATGCGGATGAATCCGCAGGATGAACTGACCGCAGCTCAGATCGTCAATACGTACACAGAGGGTGAACTTGTCGGCGTGCTGCGTGACTACGGGGAAGAGCGCAGTGCGCGTCGAGTTGCGAAGGCGATTATCGCGGCGCGCAAGGTCGCGCCCATCACGTCGACAGCCGAACTCGCCGAGTTGGTTCGTGATGCGATTCCGCAGGCAGCAAAGCGAACCGGTGGACATCCAGCAAAACGGACATTTCAGGCGCTTCGCATCGAAATCAACCGCGAATTGCAGGGACTCCCAGCCGCATTAGACGCCGCACTTTCCGCATTGGTGGTTGGCGGCAGGATTGCCGTCATCTCCTACCACTCGCTTGAAGACCGCATCGTCAAGCGGCGATTTGCAGCCGATTCCAAAGAAACCAGCCCGATCCGGCTTCCCGTGATTCCTGACGACGCGCGGCCTTCGTTACGCCTGCTGACCAGGGGTGCAGAGGTACCGTCTGACCTGGAGATTTCCGAAAATCCGCGCGCAGCATCCGCAAAGCTGCGCGCCGCGGAATGCGTGAGGGGGGATGCGGCATGACTGCTGTACCGCACGACGGCATCTCCACACGTAGGCTCCAGGACTCTGCCGGAGCTTTCCGGTCGCGGGTTGGATCTCGACTGGTGCGACCAAGTAGCAGTCGCCAGTCCGGTTCTTCATCCGCCCAAAGCTCCGCCGACGAATCTATGAATACGGCGCAGTCAACAGGTGCCGCTGCCTTGCCTACGGGTGCACTGGGCATCAACTTGGGTGCACTTTCTCCCAGCGTTGGCATGAACTCACTGCGTCTAGTCCTGAGCGGCCGACGTGTCCGGCTCAGTGACGGCGCTTTTGTCATGTTGGTCCTCGGCCTGCTGACAACCGTTTTGGTCGCGCTCCTACTGCTGAACACCGCTCTCGCGGAGAACAGCTTCCAACTAAACGGAATCCGTCAGTCAGCGCGTGACCTCACCGTTCGCGAACAGGTGCTGTCCGGGCAACTCGCTGCTGCTGAATCTCCCATCGGCCTTGAGAAGCGGGCAAAAGAACTCGGCATGGTCGCCGGCGGAAGCCCAGTGTTCCTGCGACTGACAGATGGTCAGGTCCTTGGTCAGTCGAGCCCGGCTGAAGCACCACCTGCTCCGTCCAAACCGAAGAAGCCCAAGGTTCCCGCCGATCAGGGTCAATTCGCAGGGGAGTTCCCAGTTCCTGAGGGAACCATCGCTGGCGAGACTCCCGTGGGAACAACCGGCGTCACCGGTGGGGGCGAATCGCCCGTTGGCTCCGGGCCTGGGCAGCGCTATCCAGGTCTCGGCGAAGTTCCGGTGCCGTCAGGTGGGGAGCAGGCAATCGGCATCGTGCGGGGGACAACGCGTTGAGTCTCACGTCACCACCTCGCCGACCACGCGACCGCAGGGATCGCGGCGACGATGACTGGGATGACCGCGGCGAACGGTCGGAGTCCTCGTATTGGGTCCGCACCGGTTCACGGATCTATGATTCGGTATCGGCGCCATTTCGCCTCACTGACGGCAAACACAGACTGCGTGCATTGCTCCTGTGCGCGCTCTTCGTGTTCTCGTTGTTCGCGGCCCGACTGGTTGATCTGCAGGTTGTCCGCGGTGATGCGGTCGCACGAACCGCTCAGAATTCCCGGACTGTGAAGGTCATACAGCCCGCGGAGCGAGGGAAGATCTACGACTCAACGGGTATTGCGCTCGCGCAGTCGGTGCCCGCTCGGAACATTACGGCGGATCCGTATCTGATTGACAATCCGGCGGACTACGCCGCCAAGTTGTCCCCGATCGTTGGATTGCCGCCAGAGCGGATCGTGGCTTCCCTGCAGCGCAGCGTCAACCAGGCGGGGCGCGAGGTCCACTTCGCGTACTTGGCGCGCAAGGTGAAGCTCGAAAAGTGGGATCAGATCAGAGCACTGCAGTTGCCTGGCATCTACAGCGAGCCAGCCTCACTGCGCGTCTACCCGTCTGGTTCCTTGGCTTCGAATGTCATCGGCTACACCAACTCCGAAGGTCAGGGTGTTGCTGGGATCGAAGCCAAGTACAACGAAGCGCTCGCAGGTGTTGATGGCTCGAAGACCTACGAACGAAGTGCTACCGGTGGCGAGATTCCCACCGGAACCGGAAACGAGACCGACTCACAGCCCGGCGCGAGCTACCAATTGACGATTAACCGTGACTTGCAGTGGATCGCGCAACAGCAGGTCAATGCCAGCGTGAAACGTTTTGACGCCGAGAGCGCCACTGTGGTTGTCATGGATCCCAGGACCGGGCGACTTCTCGCACTAGCGCAAGCGCCGACCTCGGACCCAAACAATGAGCTCACGCGTAACGCCGACCAGTTGAAGAACAACTCGGTTGAGCAGGCCTTCGACCCTGGTTCCACGGGCAAGGTCATCACCGCGGCTGCTGTGCTTGAAGAGGGTAAAGCTGATGCCAGCACAGTCTTCAACGTGCCCAACCGGCTGCCGAGGCCGAATGGTGATGGTGTCTTCCAGTTCCGCGACGACGTCGACCACCCGCTGTACAAGATGACCTTTGCCGGTGTCTTGGCACAGTCCAGCAACATCGGGACCATCCAGGCGGCCGAGATGATCGGCAAGGAAAAGCAATACGAGTACCTCAAGAAGTTTGGTATGGGCTCGAGTACGGGCCTTGGGCTCCCATCAGAGAACCGCGGTGAGGTACCACCGCTGGAAAAGTGGCGCGACCTCACGTTCCCGAACGTCGCGTACGGCCAGGGCTACTCCGCGAACGCGATTCAAATGACTTCAGTGTTCTCGACCATCGCCAACAAGGGAGTTCGCGTCACGCCGCGGATCATCGACTCGAAGATCGATCCAGACGGCACCGTCGAGCGGCTCCCTGAGGGCCCAACGACCAGGGTGGTCAGCGAAGAGACCACGAAGAAGCTCATGCCGATGCTTGAACAGGTTGTGCTGGAACGTGGTACCGCTCAGGACGTCGCTGCCATCAAGGGGTACCGCGTCGCCGGAAAGACCGGAACCGCTCAGCTGTACAACCCGAAGGCCAATGGCGGCAAGGGCGGCTACTCCGGGTACGTCGCCTCGTTCATCGGGCTCGCACCGGCAGATGATCCACAGCTCGTTGTTGCCGTGATCACCCGTGATCCGAAGCGTGAACACTTCGGTAGCCAAACAGGTGGCCCGGTCTTCAAGGCCGTGATGACAGCGGCTCTGCAGATGATGCAGATCCCACCGTCCGGTACGGCCTCACCGAAGCTGCCGCTGCACGCCAAGGGTTCCACGAAGGGCGGCCCCTGGAACTGGTGAGCCAGTCAACGCGATCCCATGAATCGGCCGGTGGCAGTGCGCCAATGCGTCCGGCCGCGGTTGCCCGCCCCGTGTCGCAGCTACCGACCACGCTCACCTGGCGTGAGCCAGTCCCTGACGTTGCCGTTACCGGCATCACGCTCGATTCTAGTCAGGTCCAGCCGGGTGACCTCTACTGTGCACTCGCCGGTGCCAACGTCCACGGCGCTGCCTTCGCTGCGGATGCAATCAGCGCAGGTGCTCGCCTGATCCTGACGGACGAGGTCGGCGCTGACACCATCCGCGAATCACACCCGGACTTCCCATTGCTAGTTGCCGATGACCCGCGCGCTCGGGTTGGGGTGTTGTCCGCGTGGGTCTACCAGAATCCATCCCAGTCGTTGAAGGTCATCGGGATTACGGGCACCGACGGCAAGACGACTACGGCCATGTTGGCCGAGGCGGGACTACAAGCCGCGGGACACACGACGGGGCTGATCGGAACGATCGCGACCCGCATTGGCCGAGACGAATTGCCGTCCGTGAGGACAACCCCGGAAGCACCTGAATTGCAGGCGCTGCTGGCGGTTATGCGTGAGCGAGGGGTCACCGCCGTCGTGATGGAGGTATCGAGTCACGCAATCGCGCTCGGCCGGGTTTCCGGAATCGAGTTCGACCTTGCGGTGTTCACGAACCTGGGGCACGACCACCTCGACTTTCACCGGAGTCAAGAGGAATATTTTGCGGTGAAAGCCAAACTGTTCACTGCGGACTACACGAAGGCTGCCCTGATCTGCGTGGACGACGCCTGGGGTCAACGTTTGGCAGCCTCGGTGACTGTTCCTCTGGAAACCTATTCAGTTCCCGCACCGGATGGTCCGGGCGTCGATGCGTCCGCCGATTGGCGCGTCTCCAACCTCCACATCGAAGCAGTCGGCTGGCAATTTCTGGTTGCGGGCCCGGCAGGTGAGGCACGGGGCGGTTGCCAATTGCCGGGCATCTTTAATGCCCGTAACGCACTGGCCGCAATCGCCGCCGTGACGACGGTTGGGTCATCGCTGGAGTTGGCATGCCGAGGGGTCGCTGCCTGCCAGGCAGTGCCTGGACGGATGCAGCCAATCGAAGCCGAGTCGGGTCGTGTCGTACTGGTCGACTACGCACATACCCCTGACGCGGTCGGTCGTGCTCTTGAGGTTGGCCGAGAACTTGCCAACCATCGTGGCGGTCGGGTGGTGGCGCTACTGGGGTGTGGTGGTGATCGCGATGCAGCCAAGCGGCCAATGATGGGGGAGATTGCCGCGCGCCTCGCGGACGTGGTCATCATCACCGACGACAATCCTCGGTCGGAGGATCCCGCAGTCATCCGACAGGAGATGATGGCGGGCGTAGAGCAAGTACCGGAGTCACAGCGAGCACAGGTGCTCCAGATAGCGGGTCGGGAGGCAGCGTTGCAGGAGTTAGTCCGCGTGGCGCTGCCAGCTGATGTCGCCCTTGCCCTTGGGAAGGGGCATGAGACCACGCAAGAGATCAAAGGCCAACGCTTTGAACTCGACGACCGTGTTGTTCTGGCTGCGGCAATGGCAGGCGCGCCGCGATGATTGTGATGTCACTGCGAGACGTGGCAACTGCGGTTGCGGGCGAGCCCTCGACAGACGCGGATTTGTCCACGGTTGTGTCGGGACGATGCGAGATTGATTCTCGTCGCGTTCAACCTGGTGATCTGTTCATCGCGATCAAGGGTGACAACCACGACGGACACGACCACGTAGATGCCGCTCTTGCTGCCGGGGCAGTTGCCGCTGTTGTCACTGCGGATGGACCTGGCCCGCGGATCCTTGTACCCGACACAGTTGCGGCTCTGGCAGCGCTGGCCCGCGCTATTCTCGAAATCCGTTCCGACGTCACGGTGATTGCCCTCACCGGGTCCAGCGGGAAGACGAGCACCAAAGACATCATCGGCCAACTACTGGCAACGTCAGCACCCACGGTGTGGCCAGAGGGCTCGTTCAATAATGAGTTGGGATTGCCACTCACCGTCCTGCGAATCGACGAAGAAACTCGCTACCTCGTCCTCGAAATGGGCTCTCGAGGTCCTGGTCACATTCAGGAGTTGTGCACGATCGCTAGGCCTGACGTGGCTCTTGTGCTCAATGTGGGATCTGCTCACGTTGGGGAGTTCGGGTCAGTTGAGAACACTGCCCGAGCTAAGGCGGAGTTGATTGAGGCTCTGGAACCGCAGGGTGTTGCCGTCCTCAATGCCGACGACCCATATGTTTGCGCCATGGCCGAGCGGACGCAAGCCCCGATTCGGTGGGTCGGCAGCGGCTCGAGTGCCGACGTGCAAGTGATTGATGTGGTGCTCGACGACCTTGCTCGCCCCCACGTCACCTTGCGTATCGACGACGAAACCCAAGAGCTCACCCTGGCACTACACGGAGAACATCAGGCGATCAACGCTGCTGCCGCTGCGGCAGCGGCCACGGCGGCGGGGATGAGTCGCGATCAAGTCTTCACCGCGTTGAGGAGCGTTCGCCCGCAAAGCCGTTGGCGAATGGAAGTGACCGCGACCGCTGATTCGACGACGGTCGTCAATGACGCCTACAACGCTAACCCCGAGTCGATGACGGCAGCATTGCGCGCACTCGTTGCGATGGGGCGAGGCAAACAGACCTGGGCAGTGCTGGGCGAAATGCGGGAACTCGGGGAAGCGTCAATCCTTGCCCACGACGACGTGGGCCGACTCGCGGTCCGCCTTGGCGTGGACCGACTCATCGGGGTAGGTGAAGCTTGTCGGCCCATGGTTCTGGGCGCCGCCAGCGAGGGTTATTACGGCGGTGAAGCTCGCTTCTGCTCAACTGCCGATGACGCCCGGGATTACCTGCTCGAGCATTCGCGGGCTGGGGATGTGATCTTGTTCAAGGCATCTCGCGCGGCGGGACTGGAAACCTTGGCCGAACAGGTCATCGCTGACCACGGCGGCCCAGTCGGGCAGTCGGCTGGTGACCCGACGTGATCTTTGTTCTTGTCGCCGGCGCTGTGTCGTTGGTTGTGGCCTTGCTGGGCACGCCGCTGCTGATCAAACTCCTCTTGAGCCACGGATATTCGCAGGCGATCCGGGTATCGACTGCCGACGAGCCCTACCCCGAACATGAGGGCAAACGCGGAACACCGTCCATGGGCGGTGTGGCGATCATTTTGGCCGTCCTCCTTGGGTACACCGCTTCGCACCTGGTGTCGCATCGCGCGCCATCGGTTTCAGGATTGCTGGCGCTCTTCCTTATGCTCGGTCTCGGCGTCGTCGGCATGATCGACGACTACTTGAAGATCTTCCGCCGTCGCAGCACCGGCATGCGCGCGAGGACCAAATTGGTTGGCCAAGCGATGGTCGCGATCATCTTCGCCTGGTTGACAACACAGTTCCCCGACGCAGACGGGATCACCCCAGCGTCACAGGCAATCTCATTCGTCAGAGATACCCCCATCGTGCTGCCCACGGCTCTGTTCCTGCTGTGGATTTGGTTCCTGGTCACCGCAACCACGAATGCCGTGAACTTGACCGACGGCCTCGATGGTTTGGCGTCAGGTGCCGCGGCGATGACATTCGTTGCTTACACGATCATGTCGATCTGGCAATACGGGCAGAACTGCAGTTTGGTTGTGTTCACCCGTTGCTACGACGTTCGCGATCCGCTCGACCTTGCCGTCCTCAGCGCCGCACTTGCCGGGGCCTGCTTCGGCTTCCTCTGGTGGAATACGTCGCCCGCCAAGATCTTCATGGGCGACACCGGTTCGCTGGCTATTGGTGGAGCCATCGCTGCTCTGGCAGTGCTGAGCCAGACAGAGTTGCTGTTGTTCTTCTTGGGTGGACTATTTGTCCTCGTCACGCTGTCGGTGATCGGCCAAGTTGGCTCGTACAAGCTGACTGGTAAACGTATGTTCAGAATGGCCCCGCTGCATCATCATTTCGAGATGAAGGGCTGGGGTGAGGTGACCATCGTGGTCCGGTTCTGGATCATCCAGGGCCTGCTGATCGGTGCGGGGTTGGCACTCTTCTATGCCGAATGGGTTCAGTCCTGATGGTTCACAATTTTGCAGCGCACAGTCCCGAATTCGGCACCACGGATGCTGACTGGTTGGGAGTCCATGTCGGCGTTGTCGGGTTAGGGATCGCCGGTTTTGCGTGTGCTGATGCCCTCATCCAACGCGGTGCGCACGTGACGATTCACGATGAATCGCAGGGCGAGAAACAGGTCGAACGGGCCACAATCCTTGAGATCCTTGGCGCGAAGATTGAACTCGGCAAGGCACCGCAAGCCGCGCAGGATTGCGAGCTGCTGGTAGTGAGCCCCGGTGTTCCGCCACACGCAGAGGTCATTGCCGATGCCATCGCTCGCGGGATTCCGGTATGGGGTGAACTTGAACTCGCGTGGCGCCTGCGCGGTGATGACCCCGCTCGATGGTTGTTCGTGACTGGGACGAACGGCAAGACCACGACCACGTTGATGCTGGAGTCAATTCTCAAAGCGGCTGGGAAGAAGACCGCCGCCGTTGGCAATATTGGAGTCAGTCTGGTCGAGGCGGTGACCTCCGGCATGGCCTTCGACGTCTTTGCGATCGAGGTCGGGGCCCCACAGTTGCCGTTTGTGCACACGATCAGTCCACTGGCGGCCGCCTGCCTCAATGTTGCTGAAGACCACGTGGATCACTTCGGGTCGTTCGACGGTTATGTCGCAGCCAAGGCTCGGGTCTTTGAGCGCACCCAACGCGCATGTATCTACAACGTCGAGGACCCCGAGACGCAACGTATGGTGGCCGATGCCGAGGTGATCGAAGGGTGTCGAGCCATCGGCTTCACCCTTGGCTCACCCGGCCTGTCCATGCTCGGGGTCGTGGACCAGTTCCTGGTTGATCGGGCGTTTATCCCCAATCGCAGCACCCACGCGCAAGAGCTAGCGACTCTCGATGACGTCAATCCGCCGGCCCCGCACAACATCGCCAACGCTCTGGCCGCTGCCGCACTCGCTCGGGCCTATGGCGTCACCCCAGCAGCAGTCCGCGAGGGTCTACGTTCATTTGTCCCTGCCGGGCACCGAATTGCCGACGTGGCGACCATTGATGGTGTGCGCTACGTGGACGATTCGAAGGCGACAAACGGACATGCTGCGGCCACCAGCCTCGTCGCCTACGACAGTGTCGTCTGGATTGCCGGAGGACTGGCGAAGGGTCAGGAATTCGACGATTTGGTGATCGCTTCTGCTAAGCGCCTGCGCGCAGTCGTGTTACTGGGGCAGGATCGATCTCGAATTGCCGAAGCACTGGCACGACACGCGCCCCAGGTGCCCGTACATGACGTAGCGGCATCGGACACTAGTGCGATGGCCGAGGTGGTCAGGCTGGCAGCACAAGCGGCTCAGCCCGGCGACACCGTGCTGTTGGCGCCAGGCTGTGCGTCGTGGGACATGTTCCGCGACTACGCGGCCCGGGGTGATGCCTTCGCTGAGGCGGTGAAGGCACTGGGGTAGGCGGGAATCGTGGGGATTCCCGCCCTGACACGATCGGGGTGGTGGCTATCAGCGCGTCGCAGCCGCCTCGCACTCGCCGCTCATCCCGGCCGAAAGACCCGAATGCCGAACCGGTTGACGTCACTGACTCGACTCGACGTTCGAGCCGAGTTGCCGAAGAGCCAAAACGGAAGCTGTTCTCGCTTGGACGCGCCCTTAAGCATCCGCTAGCTGACTACGGATTCCTGCTTGGCGCGACTCTGCTGCTGCTGATCGTCGGCCTCATCATGGTCATGTCGGCCTCGACCGTGGTGTCCTACCGAACAACGGGTTCGAGCTACACGTTGTTCATGCGGCAGCTGCTGTTCGCCGTTCTCGGCCTGGCCGCGATGTTGGCCCTGTCTCGAATGCCGGTCTCGTTCTTCCGCCGCATGGCGTATCCAGCGATTGTTGTTGCTTTCGTGTCCCTGGTCTTGGTTTTGGTGCCAGGGATCGGGGTGGAGGTCAACGGTCAGCGAAACTGGATTTCGCTCGGTGGCCCGTTCCGGCTTCAGCCCAGTGAGTTCGCGAAACTCGCTTTGATCATTTGGGTCGCGAACCTGCTCGCAAAGCGCCGAGATCGGGTCACAGGCTGGAAGTCGCTGCTCGTCCCATTGGCTCCGGTGACGGGCGCCCTGCTATTCCTCATCCTGATGGAGGGTGACCTCGGCACCACACTGGTGATCATGCCGATGATCGCGGCGATGCTGCTCGTGGCGGGCGCTCCCATGAGACTTTTCGGCTGGATGGGTGGGTCGATTGTCGCGCTGATCGGCCTGCTGTCGATTACGACGCCGTATCGACTGCAACGATTTGCGACGTGGCTTGACCCGGCGAGTGACCCAGACGGCACCGGTTGGCAAGTACTTCACGGCCAATATGCCCTCGCCACCGGTGGCTGGTGGGGTGTGGGGCTCGGGGCAAGTCGGGAGAAGTGGGGCTTCCTGCCAGAGGCGCAGACTGACTTCATCTTGGCGGTCATCGGTGAGGAAGTGGGCCTGGTGGGGACGCTCAGCGTGCTCGCCTTGTTCGCGGTCATCGCGTTGGTCATCGCCCAGATCGCGATGCGCACCGATGATGAGTTCGTCAGGCTCGCAACAACCGGTGTTGGTATCTGGATCGTTGCGCAGGCGCTCATCAACATCGGCGCGGTTGTGGGTGCGTTGCCCATCACCGGCCTGCCGCTGCCACTGGTTTCCTATGGTGGTTCGTCTCTGACGTTCACCCTCATGGCGATGGGTATGTTGCTGGCCTTTGCGCGTGCTCAACCGGAGGCAAGCGCATTGCTGACTTCTCGCAAGGCCGCCCGCAAGGCTGGCGGGCGACGTGCGATGAGGAAGCAATCCAAAGCGCGCGCTGAGCGTGAGTCGGGCGCCGAATCAGGAACGGAAGCAAGAAGCGAAACACGAACGCGGCGCAAGGTTCGGGCACCAAAAGCGACAAAGACGCGCCGCAGGCGTCCGGACAAGGATCAGTAGGTGAAGGTTCTGCTTGCCGGTGGAGGAACCGCTGGGCACATTGAGCCGGCCCTCAACACAGCGGACGTGCTGCGGGGCCGTGATCCTGGTAGCGATATTCGAGCGCTAGGGACAAGCAGAGGCATGGAAGCCCGCCTTGTTCCCGCGCGTGGGTACGAACTTGATCTCATTCCTGCCGTGCCGGGGCCACGGCGTCCCAACAAGGATCTGCTGGCATTGCCATCCCGGATGCGGGCATCGGTGCGGGCAGTTCGAGAGGTTATGGCCGCTCAGGGGACCCAGGTCGTGGTGGGATTCGGCGGGTACGTCGCAATGCCGGCCTACCTGGCGGCGCGAGGACGAGTTCCCATCGTCATCCATGAAGCGAATGCGAAGGCGGGCCTGGCGAACAAGGTCGGTGCTCGGATGACGCCGTATGTCGCCCAAGCCTTCGAAGGTTCCATCCGCAATGCCGAAACGCTGGGAATCCCGCTTCGCCGTGCAATCGTCGACCTCGATCGCGCCGCGACGAGGGGAGTTGGTCGGGACTACTTCGGCCTCGATCCGGACAAGCCTTGTCTGCTTGTCTTCGGCGGTTCACAAGGTGCCCGCCGAGTAAATACTGCGGTTGAGGCGGCAGTCGGGCAGATCACGGCTGCTGGCTGCCAGATCCTCCATGTCGTCGGCACCGCCAATCTCGATCAGGGCGCTGACCTCGTCGAGCGTTACGCAGGGAGTTATCACCGCGTTGACTATGTGGATCGCATGGATCTTGCCTACGCTGCCGCCGACTTGGCACTGTGCCGGTCTGGTGCGATGACGTGTGCCGAGCTTTCCGCTGTAGGACTGCCCGCAATCTACGTGCCGTTGCCGATAGGTAATGGGGAGCAGCGCCTGAATGCTGCGGGGATCGTTGCCGCATCCGGCGGTATCTTCTTGCCCGACGAGCAACTCTCTGGAAATTCCGTGGCGGATTCGGTGCTGCCGTTGCTGGCAGATCCGGCACGATTGGCGACAATGTCCCAAGCAGCTGCAACTCAGGGCAATCGAGACGCCGGATCGCGCCTCGCGGACCTAGTGGAACGTGCAGTCGGATCGCAGAAGGGGGCACAGGCTCGATGACGACGAGTGCCTCGGTGGACATCGCCTCATTAGGACCGGTCCACGTTGTCGGAATTGGTGGCGCGGGGATGTCGGGCATTGCCAAAGTGCTCGTGTCTCGCGGGGTTGCCGTCTCGGGGTCAGATGCCAAGGACTCCCGGCGGGTAGCCGCACTACGTGCCCTCGGCGTGAACGTGGCAATCGGACATGATGCTTCACAGATTCCCGATGGTGCGACCGTCATCGTGTCGACCGCGATCAAGGAGTCCAACCCAGAGTTGGCCGGTGCCCGTGAACGTGGCCTTCGAGTGCTGTCCCGGGCGCAAGCGCTGGCCGTGATCATGTCCGACAGCAAGGCAATTGCGGTATCCGGGACCCACGGCAAGACGACCACAACGTCAATGCTGACCGTCGCGTTGCAGCACTGCGGCGCCGATCCTTCCTTCGTGATTGGCAGCGAACTGAACGAGTCGGGTTCAAATGCCCACGCGGGTACGGGTGAGCTCTTCATCGCCGAGGCTGATGAGAGTGACGGGTCGTTTCTTCAGCTCGGCGCGTTCGCGGGCATTGTGACCAACGTCGAGGCCGATCACCTCGACTACTGGGGCACGCTTGAGGCAGTCGAGCGTGGTTTCGACGAGTTTGCCGAAGGAATCGGAAGCCGCGGTGGATTCATCGTGATCTGCCAGGACGACCCTGGCGCGGCGGCGCTCGCGCGGCGAGCTCGCGCGGCCGGTGTTGAGGTCCACACGTATGGGGAATCCCACGACGCCGACAACCGCGTCCAGGTGATCAACACCAAGGGCAACGGGTGGACGTTCGAAGTTGTCGTCAAGGGTGTGCGAACGAGCCCCATCCAATTGCAGGTTCCCGGCCAACACAACATGCTCAACGCCACCGCTGCGCTGGTGTGTGGCCTTGGCCTGGGATTTGGGGTGGGGGAACTTTCGGACGGGCTTGCCGCATTCTCTGGCACGCGACGCCGATTTGAATTCCGCGGCCAAGCGGACGGCGTGCGGATCTACGATGACTACGCACACCACCCTACGGAGATCGCCGCCACGCTGCGGGCGGCTCGGGATGCGGTCGGTGACGGTCGGCTCGTAGTGGCGTTCCAGGCACACCACTATTACCGAACTGCGCTGTTCTCCGAAGAGTTCGGGCAGGCACTCGGGCTGGCGGATGAAGTTGTCGTGCTGGAGGTGTTTGCTCCGGGCGAGGACCCGATCCCCGGCGCGAGTGGTCAAGTGATGGCCTCCAACGTGCCGTTGCCTGCCGAGCATGTCGTCTGTGAACCGTCCTGGTCGGCAGTGCCAGCACATTTGGCCGACCGCGCGCGGCCCGGGGACATTGTGATGACTTTGGGCGCCGGCGATATCTCCATGATGGGTCCAGAGGTTCTGGCTTTGCTAGAGCGGCGGGAACGCGACGCGCGGAACCAAGATGTCGATCGAGGGCTGGGCCAATGAGCACGCTGTTGGATCATCCGCTGCCCACGCTGCCGCCACCACCTCCGCCGAAGCTTGGGGGCAGGCGCCCACGCCTGCCCAACTGGTCGAAACGGACCTGGCAGATTCTGGCTGCTTTGCTCGCAATTGTCTTTGTGTTCGGTGTTTGGCTCTTCTATTTCTCATCGGTCTTCGCCTTGGAATCGCTGGTGGTAGAGGGTGTTCGAACGGTGAACCCCACCGATGTTGGCCAGCGGGCTGACCTGGGTGCTGGCACCCCATTGGCACAGGTGAACCCTGCTGATGTCGAGGCCCGCGTGATGGGGATATCAGCGATCGACTCCGTGAAGGTCACGCGGCGCTGGCCACACATGATCGTGATCAGCGTGGTTGAGCGTGACCGAGTTGCGGCGTTGAAAGACGGCGATCGTTGGGCCACCCTCGATGCGCATGGGTTCGCTTTTGACTTCACCAAGAAGAAACCACAAGGCCTGCCAGTGGTGGAGGCGCCTGAGGGTCCCGCACGTACGGCGGCGATTGAGGTGGCAGCGCAACTCCCCGCGGACGTGGCCTCAAAGATCAAGAAAGTGACAGCCGACAGACCGGACAACGTGACGCTGACAACCTCGTCAGGGGTGACAGTTGCCTGGGGCAGCCCAGAACAGAGCGAGTTGAAGGCGAACATCCTGCGGGCCCTGCTGGCGAAGACGAAGAACAAGTGGATCGACGTTCGGCTACCGAGTACGCCGACCTCGGCTCAGAGCTCTCCGATACCGGCCCCACCGCCGTCACCAAGCCCGAGCGTCATCGCCGGTACCGAGGGTGACCAAGCGCCGTCGGGTGCGATCCCAACCGTTGAGGGCGTTGTTCCCTCGAGTTTGAGTCCTAGCCCGACGGTGGCAATTCCGTAGGCTCGGACCCGGAATTGTGGGCGGTATTGGCCTGCAGACCGTAATGACTGCTGCCGTTTTTGCCTGCCGGATAGTGACTGCTCAGAGCGCGTAGTTCGGGTTCAAGTCGGCAGAATCACACCGGTGCAAGTTCGCAGCGATCTTGCCATGACCGAAT
>JAOAUD010000099.1 GCA_030157755.1 Candidatus Nanopelagicales bacterium | reverse complement strand
TTTCCTCGCGGGGCGCTCGGGCTCATAGCGCGCGGGCCTGGATGGGTGAAAACGCAATTCACAACGCAGCAGAGATTCTTGAACGCTTGGCCCGCTACCGCCCGCGCGAGGTCGACATCGATGGATTGACCTACCGGGAAGGCCTCAACGCGGTGGGGATTGCTGGCGGTGTGGCTGGGAATGTGATCCCCGATGAATGTGTGGTCACGATCAATTACCGCTATGCGCCGAGCCTGGAGTCTGCCGATGCCGTGGCGCATGTGCGCGAGGTATTTGAAGGTTTCAGTGTGGCCGTTGTCGACAACGCGCCGGGTGCACTACCCGGGCTCGCGGATCCCGCCGTGCGGGCATTTGTCGAAGTTGTGGGGGAGGACCCTCACCCCAAGTTCGGTTGGACCGATGTCGCGAGATTCAGTTCTTTGGGAATTCCTGCGCTGAACTTCGGACCAGGTGATCCGTCGCTAGCCCACACTCAAGGAGAGTTCGTGCCAGTCGCAGATCTTCACAAATGTGAAGATGACTTGCGGCGCTGGCTGGCGGGCTAGCGACGGATCAGTTGGTCGCAGCTGCGTGAGAGTTACTGCTTGACGGCTTCGACGTCGAGCTCGATCTTGACCTTCTCGCCTACGAGCACGCCGCCGGTCTCAAGCGCAACGTTCCAGGTCAGACCGAATTCCTTGCGGGAGATTTCGGTCTGGCCTTCGAAACCGATACGCGTTCCGCCCCATGGGTCCTGGCTGACGCCAACGAAGCTCAGCTCGACCTCAACGTTGCGCGTCACGCCGGCGATGGTTAGGTCGCCGCCAACGATGAAATCGTTGCCACTGACGTGCTTGATGCTCGTTGAAGCAAAGGTGATCTCTGGGAACTTCTCGACGTCGAGGAAGTCGGCGGACTTCAGGTGGCCGTCACGGTCTTCGTTGCGAGTGTCCAGGCTTGCCGTCTTGATGGTGACGCTGGCCGTTGAGTTTTCCGGGGATGCACCGTCGATGGTGAATGAGCCATCGAAATCGGCGAAACGGCCACGAACCTTGGCGACCATCGCGTGCCGGGCTGCGAATCCCAGTGTGGTGTGTGAGGCGTCGATCTGCCAGGTTCCGGTGGCTGCTGAGTAGTCAGTCATTGCTTCTCCTTGGTGAGTGGTTATGCGACCGAAGTCATTGCTTGAGCGATCTTTAGTTGATGTCTCAAGTAAACTAACAAACGGTTTCTGCGGGTATTCCCACCTGGACCAACTTCTTTGAGATTTCTTTTCTTGGACCTCCGTTGCGAAATCCCGCTAGCGTGACGCGCATGGATGCCGACGAAGTGGATTCCGTGTCCGAATACACGCGTGGGCCCGTCAAACTGCGACGCGGCAGCATTCCGCAGGCAACGACCGACCAACACCTGCTCGACGCGCGGCCCCATGACGGCTGGACCCATACGGATCCCTGGCGCGTCTTGCGGATTCAGGCCGAGTTTGTTGAAGCCTTCGACACCTTGGCAACGCTTGGCCCAGCCGTGGCCGTGTTCGGCAGCGCGCGGACGGAGCGTGATGACCCGGAGTACCTGAATGCCGTTCAACTGGGGGCGAAGATGGCCGCTGCGGGATTTGCGGTCATTACTGGCGGTGGCCCGGGCATTATGGAGGCGGTCAACAAGGGTGCATGTGAGGCTGATGGTGTCTCGGTGGGACTCAACATCGAGCTCCCATTCGAACAATCGACCAACGAGTGGGTCGACGTCGGCATTGACTTCCGCTACTTCTTCGTGCGCAAGACCTGCTTCGTGAAGTACTCGGAAGCCTTCGTTGTGTACCCGGGCGGATTCGGCACACTTGACGAGATGTTCGAAGCCCTCACTTTGATTCAGACCAAGAAGATCACCAGCTTCCCGGTTGTTCTTGTTGGGGTGCAGTACTGGGGTGGGCTGATTGACTGGTTGCGGCAAGCGGCCGCCGGGTCCGGCAAGATCGCAGATGAAGATTGGCGTTATCTACACGTCACCGACGACCCCGACGAAGCTGTGCGAATCGTCATGGATGCACGCCAGCGTCACCGCCCGCCAAGCCCCGAACACCTACGACCCAGCGGGTTTGTGAGCGATTAGCGTGGCAACCGCTGGCGGGCACCACCGAGCCGTATGTGTATTTCTGTCATCTAGCGAGCACATTGCACCCAGGTATCACCAACTCGCAGCCGAACTCGGCGCCGAAATCTGCGCAAGAGGAATGCGGCTTGTCTCAGGTGGCGGTGGAATCTCAACGATGGGTGAGCTAGCCCGCTCGGTGAGGGCACATGGCGGCCACACCACGGGCGTGATCCCACAACAACTGTTGGATTGGGAAGTTGGCGACACCGACTCCGACGAACTCATCGTCACCCGCGACATGCGTGAGCGAAAAGCGCGGATGGATGCCAACAGTGATGCCTTTCTTGCACTGCCGGGCGGTTTGGGCACGCTGGAAGAACTGCTTGAGGTCTGGGTCGGACGCACGCTCGGAATGCATCTCAAGCCCGTCGTTGTGCTCGATCCGTGGGGAGATTTTCACGATCTGCGTACGCTCGTCGACGGCCTGCTGGATCGTCAAATGGTTCGCCAGCAAGCGGCCGACGACGTTCAGTGGACGACGACAATCCCAGAAGCACTCGACGCAATTGATGCCGCTTGGTTAGCGGGTGAGGGACGAGGGGCCCTGTTGGATGGGTCGGCCGGTCGCCCCGAAGAGTGGCTCGAGGCCGACTAGTTCGGCGTCACAACCACTCGCTCAGCAGTGGCGGTCGTTCCCGCCACACTTCCCACCGCGAGGACGTTCTGGCCAACCGCCAGCGCGCTGACTGAAGACGCGTTGCCAGCGCCAGTGACCGCAGTAGTTGGAGTCACAGTGAATGTGGAATCGAATCCATCGGCAGACTTCACTGTCAAGGCGGTGGCAGTCACAGCGGTGATTGCGCCCCGTGCAACTCGCTTTGTTTCGGGTTGGCCATTGGGTCCGGTGATGACGACGTCGCCGTGCTGAATGCCCAGGAATCCTTCCAAGCCACCTCGCATACCACCGAGTCCGCCTTGGCCGCCCTGACCGTCTTGGCCCATGCGCCCTTTGCGGCCGCCATTTGGTCCTTGGCCCTGCCCCTGGCCGTTGCCATTCATGCGGCCGTGCATTCCCGGTCCGCCGTCCCGGTTGTTCACCAAGGCACCGACGCCGACAGCCGCAGTCAGTGCCATACCACCGAGCAGCAGGCAGCCGACGAGAATGCCACCGACAATTACCGCCACGCGTGTGGCGTCGTTGTGCCAGAAGCTGCTCGCGCCCGTTGGGGCCGAACCGGCAGGTGGGGGGATCGGCTGCATCGGCAACTGTGGGTTCGTTTCAGCGTTTGGGTCAGGTTCTTGACCGGATGCGGGTGGCATGGGTGGGCCGGGGGGCGTGGACATGGCGGACTTCTCCTCAGTGGTGCGATGACTTGCCTAAGAGTCGCACGGAACAACGACCACGGTGCCCGCGTTTAGGTCAAGGATTCGTAAGGGTTTTCCGGGCAGACCGGCGGGTGATTCAGGCCAGCCCTCGGCGGGCGACCTTTGGCGGGCGCGTGCCCTTGATGGCAGACACCATGTCCAGCGTCTGCCGAGTCTCGCCAATGTTGTGCACGCGGTAGACCCGAGCGCCCAACCATGCGCTGATCGAGGTAGTGGCAAGAGTTCCGATTAGTCTTTCGTTCACAGGCTTGTCGAGTGATTCGCCCACGAAGTCCTTGTTAGACAACGAGACTAGGACCGGCCAGCCGGTGTCTACCAGCTTGCCGAGGTTGCGGGTGAGTTCAAGTGAGTGGTACGTGTTCTTGCCGAAATCATGGCCGGGATCAATCATGATCGATTCGCGCGGAACGCCCAATGCGGCAGCTCGTTCAGCCTCTTTCACAGTTGAGTTCACAGCATCAGCGACTACATCGTCGTAGTGGACGCGATGTGGTCGCGTTCTTGGTGTTGCACCACCTGTGTGAGTGCAGACGAGGCCCACCTTGAACTCCGCAGCGACAGCCGCCAACTCGGGATCCCAGCCGCCCCAGGCGTCGTTCAGCAGATCCGCGCCCTCAGCGCAGGCGATCCTGCCCACCTCTGCTCGCCAGGTATCGACACTGATAATCACCTCCGGAAAGCTGGAGCGAACGGCCGCCACAAATGATGCGGTGCGCCGGATTTCTTCGGCGGCATCGACTGCCTGACCCGGTCCGGCCTTGACTCCGCCGATGTCGATGATGTCCGCCCCGGCCTCTACTGCCTCAGTAACCCGTTGGATCGCGTCGGCGTCCGCGAAGCTCGCGCCCTTGTCGTAGAAGGAATCAGGCGTGCGGTTCACAATCGCCATAAT
>JAOAUD010000098.1 GCA_030157755.1 Candidatus Nanopelagicales bacterium | reverse complement strand
CGGCCACCTCGTCATGAGGGGCCGCATTTGTTATTTGCCGAGCAACTTCCGCCGCTGCCAACTTGGTGAGGTTCTCTGCGGCCGGCGTCGGGGCGTCCAACGCGAGTTGCGCAGAAAGCGAGCGCCAGAGCGGATCGAGTTCAACGCGCAACCAGTCATCGCACATCGCACACGGGCCACCCGCTTCGCCAGTGATCGGGCCGACCCTGGCACTTGATGCGCCTGCGCCGACTAACACGTGCTCGACTCGTGCCTTGACGAGGCGGTCGATCAGCTCAAGCTCTGCCGCATCCACCCAGGGGCCGTCAAGGGCGACGATGGTCGGTGCCGAGCCGATCTCGTCCCCGAGCCGTTCGGCGAGCACGCGCCAATCATCGCCGTCTCGAGGCTTCGGCAGGGCGCCCAATTGCCTTGCACCAGGAACCATCGTGGCAATCTGCCCGCTGAGTTCACTGGCTCCCACCACAACTGCGTTGGCAAACCGCGGAGTCGAGGCTGCCGAACCGACGTCGACGAGAAGGTCGGCCGCAAGGAGCTGATCGAGGAGCATCGTGGCATCAGCACTGCGCACACCTCGGGCCTGCGCCTCTGTGATCTGCGCGCGCCATGACCGGACCCCATCAAGTTGCCGAAGCCATTCCAGTGCATCAACTGACAACCCGCGCAACGCCAGCGGACGTTCAACGTCGCCGACGACTTGCACACAGTCCACCGCGGTTTGATGGAGTTCAACGCCGGTTGCCCAGGCCGGGCGAACCTCACTTGTACGCATATTCATGCCTGTCACTCCCCTCTTGATGACAGGTCCCAACTTGCCCGATTGGCGGCATTCCTCGCAGTCACTATCCCCAGCAGGCCCGGAACGTGGACAATGGCTTCGTGGCCGACCAATCGAAGAACCAGAAGGACGAACCGGACGCCGCAGCAGCAATGCCGCAGCGCGCTTTTCGACGCACGGTTCGGATGGCTTCATTGCCTGCGAGCTACGCCGGACGGACAGCACTGGGCTTCGGTAAGAAGGTCGGTGGGAAACCCGCTGAGGCGGTCAATGCGCAGATCCAAGCCAAGACGGCTGAACAGATGTTCAAGGTCTTAGGTGAGCTCAAGGGTGGGGCCATGAAGATCGGTCAGGCAATGAGCGTCTTTGAGGCCGCTCTGCCTGAGGAGATGGCCGGGCCGTACCGAGCGACGCTAACCAAACTCCAGGACGCCGCACCTCCGATGCCGCCGGAGACCGTGCGGAAAGTCATGCGCGACGAACTCGGCCCTGACTGGCGTGACCGCTTCTCAGAGTTCAACGAAGTTCCGGCAGCAGCAGCGTCGATCGGCCAGGTCCACAAGGCCGTGTATCGCGATGGCCGCATCGTGGCAGTCAAGATGCAGTACCCCGGCGCCGGGAAAGCGCTGATGTCCGACCTCAACCAGGCCGCGCGGATGGGTCGGATGTTCGGGTCGATGGTTCCGGGCCTCGACATGAAGCCTCTGCTCGCCGAACTCAAGGCTCGCGTTGCCGAGGAACTCGACTACCTACGCGAGAGCGAGTCCCAGCGGCAGTTCGCTGCCGCTTACGAAGGCGACCCCGACTTCATCGTCCCCCACATTCTGGCCGCCAGCCCAAAGCTGCTGATTTCCGAATGGGTCGAGGGCATTCCGCTGTCAAAGGTCATCAGCGATGGAACGCCGGAGGAACGTGACCGCGCTGGGACTCTCTACCTGCGATTCCTGCTGTCAGGACCTGCTCGTGCAGGACTACTTCATGCCGACCCGCATCCTGGGAACTTCCGGTACACCGAAGATGGTCGCCTTGCGGTTTTGGACTATGGCGCGGCAGCCCAGCTGCCTGATGGTTTCCCCCTCGCTGTGGGTCGGATCCTGCGGATCGCACTGCACGAAGGCGACGGCCCGTCGATCGTCGAGGGGATGCGCGAAGAAGGCTTCATCAAGCCCAACGTCGACATCGAACCCGAATCGCTCCTGCGGTACCTGCTGCCGTTCATCGAGCCGCTCCGGACCGATGAGTTCCACTACACACGTGAATGGATGCGGGGACAGTTCAGCCGGATCAATGACCCCCGCGGCGGCGACTTCAGCGTCGGACTCAAACTGAACATCCCGCCGTCGTACCTACTGATCCACCGGGTGTGGCTCGGATCCATCGGGGTCCTGTGCCAACTCGATTCCCATGTTGCGTCGCGCCAGGAAATCATCAACTGGGTGCCCGGGTTCACCGACGACTAGGTAACGAGGGTTTGGCTCGCTGCATTCGGTGGAATATGCCGTCACAGCAGCACATTCCACCGAATGCAGCGAAGTTCTATGCAGCGCCCACGATCTCGGTGACCGCTTCCGACAGCTGCTCAGCGAGTTCCGGACTGTCCTCCTCGAGGGCTTGGGAAACCTCCACGAGGCGCTGCGCCAACCGTGCCGCCGCAACAGCGGCAATCTCGTCAGCGTCCTTTCGCGGGCGCCCCTTCGGCTTGTGGGCGGCAACAATCTGCCCGCGCTCGAACAGTTCCCCTCCCCAGACACCAGCAGGTTCTTGCCGCGCCAACGCCTCACTGAGGCATGCTGCCTGCAGTGGGCACCGCTGACACAGGCGCTGAGCCTTGTCGGTGCTGGCTTGATCCTCGGCAAACCACAGATCGGCATCGTAGGTGCGACACGGCACCGAGTTCGTTCGTGCTTGAGCTGCTTGCTGCGCGAGGCTGAGGACTGTCATCTCGCTCCCCTATCTGTGTTGAGGTCTTGGGTGAAGTGTGAGTTGTGGTCGGTGGGCAATAGAAAAGGCCGCGGTCCCCATTCCGGGTCCGCGGCCTTGATAGTGCCGAGTGGGTCAGACAATGACCCACGATCGATGATCAAGATGCGGTCGGAAACCGGACGGGTAACCAAAAGCTCGGGCTCGCATGGTTGCTACCGGTTTGGCTGTGAGGGCGTGCCAATACGAGGCATGCACGGCCGGTGCCGTTACTACTGGCGTCGTAATCGAGTTATTACGAGCGTTCACTGCGGCACCTCCTAGTTGCGTTGCCCGGCAAGCCGGTCTGGTCATCAAAGCGTTCCGGGGAAGACTACGCCACACTTCCTTGAATCGTCCAACTTGTTTTCGGCAAGCGGAATTCCCGGACCTGCGCGCTGCCCGTCAGGCAGGCATGAATCAACGGTGCCGGTCGAGCAGCACCAGCAGTGATTCTCCGTGCGCGGCCAGCTTCGCAGGGCCAAGGCCCGGGATGGCAGCGAGCTCCTCCTCGGACGAGGGCTGGTGCTCGGCCAGCGCCTCAAGCGTCGCATCCGTCGCAACAACGTAAGCCGGAATTGACGAACCACGTTCGGCGACCATTTCCGACACCTTCTCGGTTCGCCAGTCGCGCAGGTCAGCAAGCAATTCCTCGTTCACCTGACTTGGGCAGGTGCGACATCGCACGAGCGATCGTTCCTTGGCCGTCACGAGCGCCTTACCGCAAATTCGGCAGTGGGCAGGCTTTCGGGCACGACGTTTGATCGTGGAGACCGACTCCTTGGACCGCGCACCCGCAGAACCGGAATGTCCTGGCACAGACGACAAGAAGCGTGAGGGTTTGCGGGCTCGTCCGCCGGGGAGCCGCGAATCCGCCCACGACAACTGCAAGAACGTCCTAGCCCGTGTGACTCCAACGTAGAGCAGGCGACGCTCTTCCTCGATCTGCCCGGGAGTCTGCGCGTGACTCATCGGCATCATGGTGTCGACGAGGCCGACAAGGAACACGGCGTCCCACTCCATGCCCTTGGCCGCGTGCAGCGATGCCAGCGTGACTCCATCGACGCTTGGCGCATCCTGGGCTTCCTCACGCCTGGCGATCTCGCCGATGATGTCCGGCAGCCCAGCCGCCGGGTTCGTAGCGACAACCTCGTCGCACAAACTCACCAAGGCGGACAACGACTCCCATGCCTCCCGAACAGCACCAGTGTCGGTCGGAGGTCGTGCCGTCCACCCTGCCGACGACAAGATCGTGCGCACCAACTCTGATGCGCTGTCCGGGGTTTGATCGATGGTCGTCGCGGCTCGAGCAGCACCACGCAACAAGCTCACGCCCTTGCGTACCTCGGGACGGTCGAAGAAGCGACGCCCACCACGAACCGAATAGGCGATCCCAGCGTCGGCGAGCGCGGATTCGAACTGTTCGGTCAGAGCGTTGATCCGTACGAGGATTGCGATCTCGCGAGGCGAAGTCCCAGCAGCGATGAGTTGACGAATCTGCCCCACCACCGCAGCGGCCTCACTCGCTTCATCGGAGTACTGCGTGACCGCAGGAGTAGGTCCGTCATCAACCTGGGACCGAAGCGGGGAACGTTTGGCCTTTGTTGTCGAAAGCAGTTGCGCGCTGGCAACTCCGTCGCCAAGGACGTTCTCGGCGACCGCCACGATCTGCGGGGTACACCGATAGCAGCGGGTCAGAGAAACTACTTGCGAGCCATCAAACCGGTTGCCGAACTGCAGAAGGTGACTCGGGTCGGCCCCGGCAAAGCTGTAGATCGTCTGGGCGACGTCCCCCACAACGCAGACGTCGTCGCGCTCTCCGAGCCACACGCGAAGCAGCCGCTCCTGAACTGCCGACACGTCCTGGTACTCGTCGACGGTGAAATGGGCAAAGGAGGCCTGTACCTGGCGTCGAAGATCGTCACGATCCTCAAGCACGCCAACCGTCAGGAGCAGGACGTCTTCGAAATCGATCCGACCTGCCGAACGCTTGATGCGTTCGTAACTGTCGTACACCTCAGCTGCTTGTTCGATCGACAGCCCCGCTGGTCCGCGACGACCATGAAGCGAAGCCACCCGCGGGTAGTCCTGCGGGCCGACCTGCATCACCTTCGCCCACTCGATTTCGGTGGCAAGGTCTCGAACCGTGGACGGGTCGGCCGCAAACCTGTTCTGGCTGGCGGCCGTCGCGATCAGGCTCGCCTTGGAACCTATGACCTCGTGCATGTCGCCACCGACTGCCTGCGGCCATGCCCACCGCAGCTGCCGCAGCGCTGCCGAGTGGAACGTGCGAACCCGCACACCGCCAACTCCAAGAGCCGCCAACCGGCGACCCATCTCGCCGGCCGCGCGGTTCGTGAACGTTACGGCCAGGGTGCGTGCCGGATCATGCTCACCACGTGCGACTGCGTACGCGATGCGATGAGTGATCGCCCGAGTCTTTCCAGTGCCCGCACCAGCCATCACCACGACAGGGCCGCCGATAGCTTCGGCGACCTGACGTTGTTCAGGATCCAGCCCGACCAACAGGTCGGCCGGGTCCGAGGGCAAACGATTGGGGTTCATTACCCGCGAGTTTGCCACCTCGGTCTGACTATCGAGACCAATCCCCAGGAAGTTCCTCGCCGTACCACGCTTCGATGAGGTGGCGGGCGATCGAAATCTTCGGCGGAATCTTCACTTCACCGCTTGAGCACAACCGAAACAAGTCGGCTCGACTGAACCATCTGGCCTCGGCGATCTCCTCGCCGTCAGGCCGGGTGCCCTGGTTCGCTCGCGCGAATGCGTGGAATCCCAACATGATCGAGGACGGAAACGGCCAGGGTTGGCTTCCGAGGAATTGCACCGACGCCGGATCAACCTCGACCCCCACCTCTTCGCCAACTTCACGCACAACGGCACTTTCCGCCGATTCCCCGGGTTCAACAAATCCGGCGAGGGTGGAAAACCACGTGTCATCCCACGTTGTTCGGCGGCCAAGCAGCGCGTTGCTAAACGAATCGATCACCAACACGATGACGGCAGGATCTGTCCGCGGGAAGTGCAGTGAGTCGTCTACTGGGCAACGACGCACCCAGCCAGCTCTTTCGACCACGGTTGGGGCGCCACATCGAGGGCAACACGGATGCGTGCGATGCCAGTTACCCAACGCCATCGTGGTCGTGATCAATTCGCTGTCGCGATCGTTGAGATTCGCGCCGATCTGACGCAATGACGATCGATTGCCGGCGTCAGCTTCGGCGGCCGAGTTCGAATCATCAATCAAACCGAACACTGGGGCTTCGCCGTCGAGTCCAAGCAGGAACGCCTGCGACGGACGCTCTGCTCCGAATTCGCTCGTTGGGGTAAGCCGCAAGGTGGGATTGGGGGCAGGCGAGGCAAGCTCGACGCTGTCTCCGAAGAGGACCAAGACTCGAGCGCGCGGATCTGCCCAAAAGGCAGCTACGCGATCAGCATCCCCTCTCAGCTCATCGACCCGATTTAATGCCGGTCGTCCGAGCATGAGTCGTCCACGCAGCGACGGGCCTTGAGCAGCAGTCATGCAGTGGACTTTACAGAGGTCAGCTGGGTATCGCTCCGAGCTCGATCGCGAAGACCCGAGCGGGGGCGCCGTCGATACCCACCAGCGGCAACATCCCCACAACGACCAACGGCAGGTGCCACGTCACTTGATCAAGGTTCGCAAGGTTCTCAACGATTGGAACCCCGGCGCCAGCGAACACCTGGTGTGCGGGAAGCCCGGACTCCCCGTGCCTGTCCACGCTCGCGAAGTCAACGCCGACAAAGCTCACTCCTGCCGCCACTAACGCCCTCGCCGCGTCAACGCTGATGCCTGGATGTGCCCAGGCTTGCTCATCGCCATCGAACTGATCCCAACCCGCACGCAGGATCACAGCATCTGCCTCGCTCATCAGCGAAAGAACTGCCTCAAGGGAATCCAAGCCGATGAGACCACTCGCTTTCACATGGGTGACGTCAACAATCCACGTGTTCGCGACAAGCCGCTGCGCACTCACAGAATCGGTTGCGCCCGCCGCCTCTTGCACGTGGGCAGGAGCATCGACGTGTGTGCCGGACTGACTGCCCATCGTGAGTTCGTGGAGCCAGAAACCTTCCGTGGCCACCGCAGCAACCTGCTCAATTCCGACCTCAGGATCACCCGGATAGACCTGCATTCCAGCTCGGATTGGCCGACTTAGGTCGATTACACGCAGTACTCGCACAGCGCAACGTTAGGGCCACGACTGGTGCATCGCCAGCAAGATATGACAATTAGTGATCATGGACTCTACTCAGGGTCACTCATCAACAGGATTGACTTGCCGAACGAACAATTTCCCGCCCGTTTCGGCTTCCCTTCGTGCCCAGTCCAAGCCACACTGAGGTCGTGGAGGGCCAACCCGCGGTCACTGTCAGTGGGCAATTCGCCGCGCCGGGAAGCAACGCCGAAGAACTTGAGCGCAAGCTCGCGTCGGCGGCATCCACCATGCTCGAACCCCTCGCAATCCTCGCCCCAGTTCGCAATGACTCGGGGGTCATTGTCGACTTCGAGTTCTGCTACTTCAATGAGGCCGGCGCCGCGGCGCTGCCGGTACCTGCCGAGTCACTGATGGGTGGACGCCTCTGCGACAGGCTCCCCTCACACACCAATGGACTCCTCGAGGCGTACAGCCACGTCGTCGAAACGGGCGAACCGTTCATCGGTCACGAGGTGAACTACGAGGCGGACTGGGAACACGAGTCGGCGCCACCTCGAGTGTTCAATATCCGCGCCACCAAGGTGGAAGACGGATTGGCGATTATCTGGCACGACGTGACTGACATTGTTGATTCTCGCCATCGGCTGAACCAAGCCACCAAGCAACTCGAACTCGACAAACAGGTCGTCGAGGAAGCAGCCGAGGGAATTTGGGTGGTCGACGCCAAGCGTCGCACCACCTTTGTTAACGACTCGATGGCGAACATGCTTGGGGTAGATCGAGCCGCGATGCTCGGGACCGACCCATTCTTATTCATGGACCACGCCGGGCAGCAACACGCGAAGGCAATGCTCGACCCCACGGTCAATGACCTGCCGAACACGTTCACGTTCAGGCTCGTCGATAGCGAGGGCGAGGAGGTGTGGACCCAGATGACCGTGACGCCACTGACCTCGCCCGATGGCGTCTCCCGTGGCGGGTTCGCGCTCGTGACGAACATCAGCGCGAATGTGCGCGCGAACCAGCGACGAAACATCGCAGAATCGATGTTTGAAAAGGCAACGGAAAGTGCCCCCATCGGCCAAGCCATCGTCGGGCTTGACGGCACGTTTCTCGAGGTCAATTCCGCCTTGTGCGTGATGACCGGTTACAAGAAGGACGACCTGATTGGGATGACCTTTCAGGAAATCACTCATCCCGACGATATCGAAGCAGACGTGAAGCAGGCCGATTCGTTGGCGGATGGGCTGATCCCGTCCTACACGATGGACAAGCGCTACATCCGCGCAGATGGCTCCATTGTGTGGGTTCAGCTTCACGTGAGTGCGGTGCGTGACGAAGATGGTGAAGCTATCCATTTCGTGAAACAGATTCTCAATATCGACAAGCAGCGTAAGGCTGAGGAAGCAGTAACACGAGCACTTGAGCGGCTTGCTTATCGCTCCAGTCATGACCCGCTGACAGACCTTCCCAACCGCGCGAAATTTCTGTCTTTCCTCAACGGCGAGATGCACAGCGATCGCGGTACTTCACTCGCGGTCCTGTTTATTGACGTCGACCAATTCAAGGAGGTCAACGACGGCATTTCTCACTCATCGGGTGACGCAGTGCTCGTCGACGTCGGATCGCGGATCCGCAGTTGCATCCGCGAGGGTGATGTCGTCGGCCGCATCGGGGGTGACGAATTCGCCGTCGTCGCCACCGATGTCAACGACACAGAAACCGCCATGGACCTCGCACAGCGAATCCGCGAATCCATCGCCGAACGCCCGTTCGAGACTGATGGCGCGCGACTGCACATCACTGTTTCGATCGGCGTCGCGCGCAGTTGGGTCAGTGCGACTCCGCAAGAGATCCTCAGCCGCGCAGACGCCGCTCTGCACCTGGCAAAAGCGCGAGGTAGGAATTGCTGCCAACTCGCGGATCGCCAAATGTTAGAACAGGCGCGGGCCCGTTTGGACATGGTGCATCGACTCCATGAAGGAATCGATCGAGACGAGTTCCGAGCGTGGGCGCAGCCGATTATTGATCTTGAATCAGGAGAGACCGTTGGCCATGAGGTACTCGCCCGATGGCTCACGGATGGAAGTGTCAGACCCGCAGAAGAATTCATTTCTACAGCAGAGGACTCAGGGCTGCTGAGCACAATCGGTGGCTCGGTCATTCATGAAGCTCTCGAACGATTTGCCGAGTCGGGGAAGCAGGGGTTCCTCACGATTAACGCCTCGCCATCGCAATTGCGGGTACCAGACTTCGCCAATTCAATCCTGGCGCAGCTCGCAATGTCGGGGACCTCGCCCACTCGGCTGATCGTGGAAATCACTGAGCATTCACTGCTCGGCAACGAAATGGTGATCATCGAAAACCTTGTCGAATTCCACCGCAATCGGATTCGGCTGTACATCGACGACTTCGGCACCGGCTATTCGTCGATCTCGACTCTGCGGGATTACCCAATCTCAGGTATGAAGCTAGACAAGTCATTCAGCCGACTACTCATGAGCAATCCGTCTGGCTCGATCGTGCACCTAGTGTCGGGCTTGAGTGAACTCGCTCACCACCTGCACCTCGACCGCATTGCCGAGGGTGTCGAGAGCCGCGAATGTGCGCAACGCCTTCTTGAACTCGGCTGGACCAGGGGCCAGGGTTACCACTTCGGTCATGCCGAAGCGATGGGTCCTGACCACCCCACGTTGTCAGACAGCAGACACTCTGCTTCCGCGCTGATCGATCCCGCACTCGTCGGTTCCTCGGCCTCAGTCTCAAGCTCGGCAAACGGCGAACCGCACACGCGCCGAGCTGGCGACCATCCGTTGCCTGGCCCGCGTTAGCCCGAGCGGCGGTCGACTCAGTTTCCGGAACCGTGACAACGCTTGAACTTGCGTCCTGACCCACAAGGACACGGTGCGTTCTTTGGGGTTCCAGCGAACTCGAGAGCACCTTCGCCGCCTTCAGCGTTCACTGCCGCGACCTTCGTGACTGAGCCATCTGCTTCTTCGCTCGGAGCGCTGTACTCCAGGACTGGTGCCCTTGCTGGTGCGAGGCCCGGTGCCGTGACGCGGATCCCCTCCACCTCATCACCAGAGTCACTGCCCTCGAGCTCTTCAGAAGCATCGGCCGCTTCCGCGCCAATCTCACCAGCCTCGTTCGTTGAAACATCAACGTGGAACAAGTAGCCGACGGATTCTTCCTTGATGGCATCCATCATGCCCTGGAACAGGTCATAGCCCTCTTTTTGGTACTCGACCAAGGGGTCCTTCTGCGCCATCGCGCGAAGGCCGATGCCCTCCTGAAGGTAGTCCATCTCGTAAAGGTGTTCACGCCACTTGCGGTCGAGCACAGACAAGATCACCCGACGCTCAAGTTCGCGGGTTACTTCCTCGCCGAGGTCCTCCTGGCGCCGGTCATAAGCCTGCTGAATGTCCTCTTGGATCTCTTCGATCAGGTAGTCACGGCTTAGCCCTGAACGTCCGCCGCCGGATCGTTCCTCAAGCTGTTCGACCGTGACGCCCACCGGATACAGCGTGCGCAACTCAGTCCATAGCTGCTCGAGGTCCCACTCTTCGGGGTAACCATCTGCGGTTGCAGCAGTAATTGGGGCGGCCACTGCCTCATCAAGGAACGATCGGACCTGATCTTCAAGGTTCTCGCCTTCGAGCACACGGTGGCGCTCGTCGTAAATCACGAGTCGCTGGCGGTTCATGACTTCGTCGTACTTGAGGACGTTCTTGCGAATCTCGAAGTTCTGGGATTCGACTTGACCCTGGGCACCTTGGATCGCACGCGACACCATCTTGGCTTCAATCGGCACATCGTCGGGAACGTTGAACCGAGTCAGGAATGCCTCAACCATCGCCGCATTAAATCGACGCATGAGTTCGTCCTCGAGGGACAGGTAGAAGCGGGTCTCGCCTGGGTCACCCTGACGGCCTGACCGACCACGCAACTGGTTGTCGATTCGACGCGATTCGTGACGCTCGGTGCCGAGCACGTACAGGCCACCGAGGTCGGTGTCCTCCGCGTGTTCGGTTGCCACTGACGCTTCGGCCCTGTTCAGAGCTTCTGGCCACGCCGCTTCGTATTCTTCGGGTGTCTCGATCGGGGACAGCCCGCGAGCGGCCAATGCGGCAGCGGCTCGGAACTCCGAGTTACCTCCGAGCATGATGTCCGTACCGCGTCCGGCCATGTTGGTCGCAACCGTGACTGCACCCTTTCGACCCGCCTCGGCAACAATCGCTGCTTCACGGTCGTGGTGCTTGGCGTTCAAGACCTCGTGCTTAACCCCAGCCTTTCGAAGCGCAGTCGACAACACCTCGGACTTCTCGACGCTCACTGTGCCGACCAGAACCGGCTGCCCGAGGTCGTTCTTCTCCTTGATGTCGGCGACTACCGCGTTGAACTTGGCTTCTTCAGTCCGGTAGACCAAGTCAGGTTGGTCGATCCGAATGTTCGCTTTGTTGGTCGGGATCGGCACAACACCAAGTTCGTAGATCTGATTGAACTCAGCGGCTTCGGTCATGGCCGTACCGGTCATGCCGCCGAGCTTGTCGTAGAGCCGGAAGAAGTTCTGCAGGGTGATCGTGGCCAGCGTCTGATTCTCCGCCTTGATCTCGACGCCTTCCTTGGCCTCAATCGCCTGGTGAAGACCTTCGTTGTAGCGGCGACCGGCCAAGATGCGGCCCGTGTGCTCGTCGACAATCAGAATCTCGCCATCCATGATGACGTAGTCCTTGTCCTTCTTGAACAGCTCCTTCGCCTTGAGCGCGTTGTTCAAGTACCCCACAAGCGGCGTATTCACGGCTTCGTACAGGTTGTCGATGCCGAGCCAGTCCTCAGTCTTCTCGACTCCGCTTTCAAGGATGCCGACGGTCTTCTTCTTCTCGTCCACTTCGTAGTCATCATCGCGATCGAGGCGAGTCACAAGCTTCGCAAAGTCCGCGTACCACTTGGGCGACTGGTCGCTTGGACCAGAAATGATGAGCGGCGTCCGCGCCTCGTCAATAAGGATCGAGTCAACTTCGTCGACGATCGCGAAGTAATGGCCGCGCTGAACCATTTCTTCCTTTGACCACGCCATGTTGTCGCGCAGGTAGTCAAATCCGAACTCGTTGTTCGTTCCGTAGGTGATGTCACAGTCGTAGGCGACACGGCGTTCCGCCGGCGTCATCGGCGACAAGATGCAACCGACCTTGAGGCCGAGGAAGCGGTGCACCCGGCCCATCCACTCGGAGTCACGTTCGGCGAGGTAGTCGTTGACGGTAACGATGTGAACGCCCTTGCCGGCAAGAGCGTTGAGGTACGCGGGCGCGGTTGAGACCAGCGTCTTACCTTCACCGGTCTTCATTTCGGCGATGTTCCCAAGGTGAAGCGCTGCTCCACCCATCAACTGGACGTCGTAGTGGCGCTGACCGAGTGTGCGGCGGGCGGCCTCCCGTACCGTGGCAAAGGCCTCCGGCAACAGGTCGTCAAGGGTTTCGCCGTCCTCCAGACGCGCCTTGTACTGATCTGTACATTCGCGAAGCTCAGCATCGGACATCGCCTTGAAGTCCTCTTCCAGCAGATTGACCTGGGCGGTCAATGCCGTGAGCTTCTTCAGGGTCTTGCCTTCACCGGCTCGCATCATTTTGTCGAAGAGTCGCACCCCCGCATCGTACGCACATCACCCCCGCGGCTTCAGGTCGTCCAACCTCATAGGGGCTTCTTCTGGGGGAACTGTGCGAATGGCGGGACGCCGAGTCATCTCGGACAACAATTTCGGTGAAACACGTAGACCATGGCGAAGCGCTGGGGCATGCTTGCAAGATGCTTGATCACGAACTGCCTGACGTGCCCGAAATCGCGGCCGGGACGATGCAACTTCAGCCAGTCGACGACGCCTCCCTCTGTGGGGCAATTGCTGCACTTGGCAGCTCCGCCCGAAATTCGCAGGGAACCTGGGTGGCCAAAGACATCGTCACCGCCAAGGCACGTGCCTACGTCGCTTTGGTACCAGGTGAACCAACCGCCCGGGTTGTCGCTGCCCCCGGGATCGTGGGCAGCGAACACGATGCCGAGGTCGCGGCCGATGTCATTCGCCGATACGCATCGCAGGCGCTCGGCCTCATCGCCAGTTAGCCGATTCCGAGCAGGCCCTCTCGAGCGGCCTTCACCACAGCCTCAGTCCGAGTACGGACGCCAAGCTTCTCGTGAACGCTACGCATGTGGTTCTTCACCGTGTTCTCACTGATGTGGAGCCGATTCGCGACATCGCGGTTGGGCAGTCCGTCGGCAACCAGCGTCAAAACCTGCAATTCGCGTTTGGTCAGGCCTCCATCACGTTTTCCGTGATCTGCCCGGCGAACTGCCACAGTGAGTTCAGCGATCAGCCTCGACGCCATCTCACCGTCGAGTGACTTCTGCCCTGCCAGCACCTGACGAACTGCCAAGACCACCTCGTCGAGGGATGCATCCCTGCTGATGACGCTTGAGATTCCCAATCGGATCAGATCCGCGGCCTCAAAATTGGTCTGCGGGTCGAGTAACACGATCAGCCGGGCGGTTTCATCAGCTTGGAGAGCCGTTTGCGCGACTTCAAGCGCTGCCGCCATGTCCGACGTGACGCCGAGGACGACGACGTCCGGGCTGAAATCCGCCATCTCTGCGGCGAGGAGATCCGGCCTGCCCGAGGATACGAACGCTGTCACGCCCACTTCGTCTCGCAGCAATGACGCCAGCCCGCGCACGAGCAGTGGCTGATGATCAAAAATCAGCACACTCGCGCGACCGGACGGCGCCATTGGCTACAACCTTGAGATAGAGCGAGACCTAGTTGACGGTTTCTGGTGACTCGATGCGGATGAGGCCGTAGTCGTAGCCGCGACGTCGGTACACCACAGCGGGCGCACCGGATTCGACCTCTTGGAAGAGGAAGAAGTCGTGCCCCACGAGCTCCATCTCAGTGACCGCCTGCTCAATCGACATAGGCGCCGCTGGGTGAGTCTTGTCGCGCACAACGACTGGACCGGACGAGAAGACCTCGTCTGAATCGGCCTGGTAGGTATCAGTCAACTCGTCCTCGGCCTCAACCGCGGCGTTGATGGCAGCGCCCTCTTCTTTGACTTCAGAGGTTCGGCGATGGTTTGACCCACCCTTCACTACCTTCGACTTGTCATGCGCCCGGCGCAGTCGCTCTTCCAAGCGGCCCGAAGCCAGGTCTAAAGCGCTGTACTTGTCAGCGGCACTCGCTTCGGCCCGAATCACCGGGCCCTTACCGCGGCAGGTGAGCTCGACTTCAAAGGCTCGATCAGCAAGTCGCGGGTTCTGCTCCTTGGACAATTCGACATCTACCCGCTGAATGGGTTGCCCGAACCGCTCAACGCGGGCGAGCTTCTCGCTAGCCAGCTCCCGGAACCTGGACGAGACGTCAACATGCCTTCCGCGAACAACGATCTCAACCTCAGCCATTGCCCTGTCCTTTCTCTAGCCGCCTTAGCGGTCCAACTGCGAAGCTATCGGGTCGGCACCCGCCCGGCCGACCTGGTCTTCGACCCCACACCTGCCTGCTGCAAGTGCCGCGCATTGCTGCGACGTTCACCCGACTCCCGTTGACAACAGCCATCGTGACCGTTGGCGGGGCAGGACTTACTTCTAAGCCGCACCGTGATCAGACACCACCTTGAGTCAAGACTCAAAATGGCGCCCTTACGTGGACCGTTTTGCCTGCGACTGGCATCGGCTAGCTGCTCATCGACCTTGCGGCGATGGGCAACGCAACCACGGACCCGGGCGGGTGCCACAACCCAACGCTACCCGCCTGGCATCAGTCGTCTGTCATCCACTCACCCGCCTGCCTTGCAAGTCGGCGCAGATCCACGGTCGGTAGGCGACAACTACCCCGGCGCGGACTAGCCCACCGCGCGCACTTACTGCACGTGCGGCCGCCTGAAGCGTCGCTCCTGACGTCATCACATCATCGAAGATCACTGCGTTGAGGCCCTGCACGCGCGTACGCGGGGAGGCACGAATGTTTCCGGTGACATTTCCAGCGCGTTGCTGTCGATTCAGAACCTTCTGTTGCAGCCTGTTCGGACGAATCTGAAGGACGTCCGCAATCTGCACCTGCCCTCGTGGAGCGGGCAGTCCCTTCATCGCTTGGCGCAGGACAGCCACCACAAGGTCTTGCCCAGCGGCAGCGCGAGTCTTTGCACCCGAATGCAAGGGGACGACGCAGATTCGCCCGTCCACCGCCAGGTCGTCAAGGCAGTCAGCCAGCGCCACCCTCGCTAGCCGCGCCATCACCGCAACACACTCTGCTGCCCCCGTGCGCTTGGCCGCCAGAACAATCGATCGGGCTGTGGATTCGTAGCGGACTGCGCAGTGAACCGGCAAGGACCCCGCGAATAATCGTTGCGGAACGACGGTGTCCTCGACACGGCGACGACACCGTTCGCACAGAAGCGTGCCCGGAAGCTCACAGCTGCGGCAATTTCGCATCAGGATGAGGTCTGAAATACCCATACCTCATCGTGTGATCATCACCCGGTCCGCGGCATGTCACCAAGCCCAACCTGTGGAAACAGCGCCGCTCACCTCAGTGGTGGAAAACGCTTTCCACAAAGGCAGCCGCGAAGACAGCGGGGTTGTGCCACGTTGACGTGTGTCAAGGCAGGGCAGGTCTGGAACTAGCTCAAGGCTGCGATTGATACCAATGATCGATCTAGCGCCGCGCGACTAACCGCGACGTCAAGACTGCGGGCGGCCGAATCTGCCGAACGCTGTACTTGCGTGCGCCAATCAGCAGGAATGCCTGTCGCCACGGCATCGGCAAGGCCTGATGTCAGCCGTGCAGTCTCTGCGTCGATGACGGGCCGCAGTTCCTTGGCTAGGTCTTTGTATGGCCGAACCGGGGGCGGCGTGACCTTCCACTTCGAAATCAGCTCGTACTGGACCATCTTTGACGCGACCATCTGGTCACGAATCACGTTTCGAGCGACCTGGGCATCGATACCTCGGGCGGTCGCGGAAGCGACGAACGCGTCCTCTGCTTGCTTCTCGCGGACGAGATCTTCGACCGGCAAGTTGAGGCGGTACTTCGTGTATGCCACATCAGGCATCACATCGAGCCGTGCCGCCGCTGCATTGACGATCGCATCGGACTGCTCGTCGGCAACCCCTGTGACCGCCGAGGTGAGTGGTTGAGCAGATGCCACCTGCACGTTGACGACTCCGACCGCAAGGCCCACGCAGAGTGCAGCAAGGACCCCAGCCGCGATATGGCGTCGCATCGTGCACCTCCGATCGATTGTTCGCGTGATCACACCCGCGATCTTCGGAGCCTGCCCAGTTCCACCTCGCCTGAAACCTCGGACCTGTCACAAAGTTCGTGATCAGGTCATGGATGCAGTGAAGATTTCCGTAATCGACTCATCGAGTTGGGCATCGAACTCAGCTGGCGACTGCTGAGCCGACAACCCCTCAGTCAACGCGCGCGAGAAGCTCGCGATGACCCCGTGCTGGCGGGCAAGTCGCTGATCAGCCTCAGCGCGTGAATAGCCACCTGACAGCGCGACCACCTTGAGGACCTTGGGATGTGCGACTAGGTCGGCATAGAAATCATCGATCTCAGGCAGAGTCAGCTTCAGCATGACCTGCTGGCCATCGGGAATCGATCCAAGATGATCGAGGATCTCTGCCTTCAGCAACTCCTCGCATTCTCGCTTCGTCGTTGAGTTGATATCGATTTCGGGTTCGATGATCGGAACCAAACCGGCCGCCAGGATCTGGCGCCCAACTTCAAACTGCTGAGCGGCAATCGCATGCACTCCGTCGCGGTCAGCATCCTTGATGACAGAGCGCATCTTTGTCCCGAACACTCCCTGGTCCAATGCGCGTGCGAGTAGCGCATCAAGGTCAGGCATCGGCTTCATCAATTGCACACCGGCCGCTTGCGCTTCCAGACCCTTGTCGACCTTGAGAATCGGAACAACGTTCTTCACATTCCACAAGTAGTCCGCGGATCCACGACCCTCAATTTCTCGGTCCATCGTCATTTCGAAGAGGATCGCGGCCAAGATCCGGTCGCCGCCGAATACCGGGCTCGTGATGATCCGGGTCCGCATCTCATGGATGAGGTCGAACATCTGCTCGTCGTTGGAGTAGGCGTCCTCACCGATGCCATACAACCGCAACGCCTTTGGCGTGCTCCCGCCACTTTGATCCAATGCGGCGACAAACCCTGGTGCTTGGGCGATCTTGTCGAATTGCTGCTGATTCATTTCTGCGGCCTCCCACTAGCGACTCCCCGGAATTCGAGAATCCCACATACCGGCGAGTTAATCGACCGGCCAAAGGTCCCAGCAGTAACCAGGGGCGACCTGGAACTAGCTGAACAACAGGAAGAGCGCACCCGGGAGGTTGTTCATCATGTGGGCGACGATCGTCGTGGTCACGCTTCCCGTGTGCCACCGGGCGAAACCAAGCACCAGACCAATCCCAAGAAGCAGGATCATTCGAACCGGCTCCAGGTGGAACACGGAGAAGACGACCGCCGAAATGATCACGGTGATCCACGGAGCAACGCCGCGCTTCGCGATGGCACTAAAAGTGAGCCCTCGAAAACAAATCTCTTCGATGATCGGGGCACCCACACCCACCGTCAGCGCAAATAGCAGCAGCACGAACTTGTTGCCGGCCAACTGCTCGCCGAGGTCGCCGGCGGCTGAGTCGAACTCACCGAAGATCGCCGTGGTCACCGCGCCCAAGATGACCGCCGTGACGAGCGCAATCACCCCGTACATCAGGCCCCACGCAATGTCGCGCATTGACCAGCGCAGCCCAAGGTCGATCGATGGGCCATTGCCCTTGGTACTCGTCGCCAGCAGCGGCCAGCCGCCCATCCCGATCCACGGGATCATCACCGCGAAGATCGTGATGAGCCCTTTGAGGGCAGCGGACACACCCGCGCCATCCGTGATCGCGAACGCTGCAATCCCAGCAACCATGCTGAGGAAGAACCAGGCGGCGAAGGTAATGCCAACGTCTCCCAGGCCCCAAGTCGGCACCTGGATCGGCTTCTTCGTCCAGGCGCCTGCCTGCTCGGCCCGAACAGCCTCAACGAGGGTGATGGGTGCAGCCGGGTACAGCAACACACTTTCAACTTCACCAGGCCCCGGCACCGGTGGATACATCGGCGCGGGGTAAGCAGGGCCACCCCAGCCGGGCTGGAGACCAACTCCGGGCGGTGGGGGCGGTGGTGGCGTTGGCGGTGGAGTGCCGCCGCCGTACCCGCCGTCTGGAGAATTCTCAGGCGGCGGGGGCGGAGGTGGCGGTTGACCAGACATAACGTGTGCTGGCGACCTAGTAGCGGTAGTGCTCTGGCTTGTAGGGGCCCTCGATCGGCACGCCGAGGTATTCGGCTTGGGCCTTGGTCAGCTCCGTGAGCCGCACTCCGAGCGCATCGAGGTGCAAACGGGCAACCTTCTCGTCCAGATGCTTCGGCAGGGTGTAGACACCAAGCGGATACTCATCCAAACGCTCGTGCAGCTCGATTTGAGCGAGGACCTGGTTCGTGAACGAGTTCGACATGACGAACGACGGGTGACCCGTCGCGTTGCCGAGGTTCAGCAACCGACCCTCGCTGAGCACGATGATCGAATGGCCGTCAGCAAACGTCCACTCGTCAACCTGCGGCTTGATGTTGTTGCGCTTGACACCGGGTTCGCCCTGCAGCCCGGCCATGTCGATCTCGTTGTCGAAGTGACCGATGTTGCCGACGATTGCCTGGTGCTTCATGCGACGCATGTCCGCCACGTTGATGACGTCGTAGCAACCCGTCGTTGTGATGAAGATGTCGGCAGTTTCGACGACATCGTCCAACGTCGCGACCTGGTAGCCGTCCATTGCTGCCTGGAGCGCACAGATGGGATCAACTTCAGTGACGATGACGCGAGCGCCCTGCCCACGGAGCGATTCGGCTGAGCCCTTACCGACGTCGCCGTAACCACACACCACGGCAACCTTGCCGCCGATGAGCGTGTCGGTTGCGCGGTTGATGCCATCGATCAGTGAGTGACGACATCCGTACTTGTTGTCGAACTTGCTCTTCGTGACGGAGTCATTGACGTTGATCGCCGGGAAGAGCAGCTTGCCCTCGCGCAGCA
>JAOAUD010000097.1:5564-19348 GCA_030157755.1 Candidatus Nanopelagicales bacterium | reverse complement strand
GCCACCAAGATCCAGGTGGAGCGAATGGATGAGATCCGACGCCACTCATAACGAATCGCGCTAGTCATGACTGGTGCCCTCCCGTCGCGTAGTCCTGAGAACCGCTGGTTAGCTCGAGGAACACCTCTTCCAAACTCGCTGTGCGCCGGGTGAGTTCGTACACAGCCACTGAGTTGGCAAACGCAATCTCACCAACTTGGCGTGGATCGGACACTTGCACCGCGAGTCCGTCATCACCATCCGGGACGGCCGAAATGCCCGACGACTGCAACGCCTGCGCCAGTCGGTCGCGATCAGAGGTGCGAATCAGAACGTCGTTACGCGTGCTGCGATTAACGAACGCGGAAACGGGCTCATCTGCGATCAGCGATCCTCGTGAGATGACAACGACGTGCTCAGCCATATGTTGCATCTCGGTCAGCAGATGACTGGACACAAAGACGACGTTTCCGGAACTCGCGTAGAACCGCAGAAAATCACGAAGCCACTGGATGGACTGTGGATCAAGCCCGTTTGCTGGCTCATCGAGGAGTAGCACCTTCGGATTGGCAAGGATCGCACCGGCAAGGCCAAGTCTCTGACCCATTCCCAACGAGAAGGTCTTCGGGCGCTTCTTCGCCTCCGAGGCCAGTCCGACTAGATCGAGGACCTCATCGACGCGCGTATCTGGAACGTTGGCCTCAGCGGCGAGCATCCGCAGGTGGGCTCGGGCCGTTCGGTTGGGGTTGAAGAACCGTGCGTCGAGGTGAGCGCCCACAACCTTGGTTGCGTGCTTGTGTTCAGTGAGCTTCTTGCCGTCCCACTTGGTCTGCCCCTCACCTCGGTCGAGGCCCAACATCAACCGCATTGTGGTGGACTTTCCGGATCCATTCGGCCCGAGGAAACCCGTCACCACGCCTGGCTCCAGGGTGAATGTCAGGTCATTGACCGCAGTTTTTGAACCAAAGGTCTTGGTCAGGCCGATCGCTTCTACGCTCACGGTAAGTCCCTTCTGTGCTTTGGCCGGAGCGTAGTCGAATCGCGGGCACGTATTCTTTGCGGCGAGCAACCCGCCAGACTCACCGATGACGACCCATCCAGCGATTGAGGAGCCCCCGTGCCCACCTACGAGTACTCGTGCAATGACTGCGGCGAACAATTAGAGGTCGTGCAGTCAATCCACGACGATTCGTTGACTGTGTGCCCCAATTGCGGTGGCCCATTGCGCAAACACTTCGGCAACGTTGGAGTTGTCTTCAAGGGAAGCGGTTTCTACAAGACCGACTCGCGCGATAAGAAGTCAGCGGCGAAGAAGTCAGCGGCCCCGGCGAAAACTTCGACTGACTCGACGTCGAGCAGCAGCGGCGATGGCAGCGCGAGCAGCTCACCATCAACGAGCGGCGGCGAGAGCAAGCCATCAAGCACGGGTTCAAGTTCGACGACTTCAACGAGTTCAGGCGGCGACTCCAAGAAGTAGGCGGTTGCCTCGGCTGTGGATAGAGCCTGCCGCAGTCCATCAATCAGGCCTACGGTCGGTGCATGCACAGCCAGAGCATCCGCAGGATTGCCCGAAATCATCGGCAGCTCATTGCTGCGCTGCTCGCTGGTCTGGCCGGCCTACTGATCGTGTCAATGCTGCGGCCGGGTCCACTTCCGACGACAACGATCGTGGTCGCTAGTCACCGACTACCCGCAGGCCACGTGCTCACCAATGACGATCTGACGACCCGGGAATGGCCGACTTCGGTCGGGGAACCACCACCTCTTGTCGACGTCGATGCCGCACGAGGCCGCACTATTGCCGGCCCACTTGATGCGGGCGAACTAGTGAGTCCAAGTCGACTGGTTGGCCCAGACTTGCTCGCAATGGGCGACACCACAGCCCCACCAGAAGATCAAGCGACGTTGGTGGCAGCTCCTGTTCGGCTGGCAGATCCCGGCCAAGCAACGCTTCTTCGCGCCGGGGACGTCGTTGACGTGATTGCCGCTCGTGCGAGCGACGGTGGTGGGCAATCAGCGAGTCTGGTGGCTAGCGGCGTTCGCGTCGTCACGATCGCGGCCGAGGCCACAAGCAAGGGCGGGCTGCTGCCAAATTCGGAATCGGCGCTTGGCGAATCAGCCGACTCGAGCAGTTTGATCGTTGTGGCGGTGACCCCGGCAGTTGCGACTGAACTCGCCGCTGCCGCGACCAGATCGAAGATCAGCGTCGTGATCAGGCCACAGCTGCCCGCACGAGGGAGTTAGTCCGACTTACGTGCCGCCAGGGAATCGCGAATTTCGCGTAGCAACTGAACTTCTTCAGCGATCTCTTCTTCGGCCTCGGTCTTGCCGAAACGTTCTTTGTACTTGTTCATCGGGAGAACGAACACGAAGTAGACAACCGCAGCTGTGATGAGGAAGGTGATCGCGCCGTTGACAATTGCACCGAAGTCGAAGACCTGGCCGTTGACAACGACCTTGCCACCGTCAACTCCGCCACCCATTGCCAAGTTGATCATTGGCTGGATGATGCTCCGGGTGAACACCGCCACTAACGCGGTAAAAGCGCCACCGATGACAACGGCAACTGCAAGATCAATGACGTTTCCGCGGGTAATGAAATCACGAAATCCCTTAAGCAAAGCAACCCCCCAAGATTCATTAGTCCCCGTGGTGGGGCGGCCGCTGCAAGAGGTATTCCCCAGCGCCATCATCACCAACAGGTTGTTCTTCCCATGATTCCGGCTCAGCATCCTCGGCCCGCGTCGGGTCCAAAGAAAGGTTGCCTAGGTCACGCTTGGGCTTCTTGACGTCTTCACCCATGGTGGGTCACCTCGTGCTGCTTCGTTGACTTGTGCGTGGACGCCTTGCCGAAGTCCCTCACGCTACGCCAGAAGGCAAAGAACGGCGCAAACCTGGCAGTAAACCGACGACGATTGCTGTTGGGCAGTTCCGAACGCCACTGCGCCCGCTCCCGCAGGAACCACAACGCCGTAACAACGAAATCGAGCAACACCAGGAGGTAGTAGTAGGTATTGAGGACGTCAACGTTCTCGTCGATGCCTTCCAGCAGTTCTGCCCAGCGGTTGGTACCGGCATCATCATTGAGGATTCCCCCACCCAACAGAATGATGGTGAGGACCGCTAGCGGAATGGTCTTTCCGAGTTCGTGGGAGCCCTCTGGGCTGATGTGCGCGAGGACCCGCGCAGCACCCACCACAACTGCGGCAGACAGTGCGAGCGCCTGGGCAGATCGGTTGTCGGCGGCCACCGTGAGGATAAAGAGCATTGCCCACAGCCATAAGAAGACCATGATCGGTGTAAGCACCACGTACCGAACGATCGCCTGCCACCGAGCAGTGGGGGCACCATTCTTCGGATCAAGAGCGAGGTAAAGCCGCGGATGCTGCATTGACCGATAGGCCCACAGGATGATTCCCATCAGAATCATCAGGCCTACTACGCCCAGGAACAGATCCGGCCAGCTCGCAGTCCACCTTTCGATGGGGCTCGCGCCGCCCGGGACGTCAAGATTCCAGTTCACATTGGGTTGTTATCACATCGAGAATTGGAACTTGTTACATCAATGCAAATCCAGCGGAAGTAACTAGCTTCAATGTCCCCCGAAAGCCTGAAAACTGCTGAAAACAAAGAACTTCTGGAACGGATAGCCGATTTTGGACATCTAACCCGACAAGAGCCGCGGCGGGGTGAGAGGCCTCACACCAAAGCGGCTCGATGTCCTGATTAGACCGAGCGAATAGTGGGCAGAACTCTTATGTCCACCGGATTCGGGGGAATCGGGGACAGTACGCACGACCGGCAGCGTCGCTGTCGTTTCGGGGGGAGCGACACCGCGTCGGTCGTGCGCCCGTAAGTGCCGCCTGACCGAGCATCAGCGGCACTTCGGAGGTACATGGTGACGATGTCGCCCCAATTGCGGAATCTCCGCTGGGGCGACATCCCCATGTTGTAGCTAGTACGCCAACTTCGTCCTTACGCGTCCAGCAGGTCGATAACAAACACCAGGGTTCGCCCAGACAGCCTGTGCCCACCCGTTTCGCCATACGCCAGTCGCGGCGGGATCACCAATTGACGACGTCCACCAACCCTCATTCCGGGAATTCCCTCCTGCCAACCGGCAATAAGCCCGTTGAGCGGGAAGGTGATTGACTCGCCGCGATCCCAGGAGGCATCGAACTGCTCCCCCGTCTCGAAGTCGACTCCGACGTAGTGGACCTCCACCTGACCGCCAGGCTTGGCCTCCGCACCATCACCGATCACCAGGTCGGTGATTACTAGCTCTGTGGGCGGTTCGCCGCCCGGGAATTCGATTTCTGGTTTCTCCATGAGGCAATAGTTACACCGGATTTGTTGGCGACAGGGCACCAAAAGCAGAACTGCTGTGGGATTCTTCGCACGTGACGAGATGGCTGTATGCGTTGGGGCGTAGATGCGCACTGCACGGTCGACTCGTTATCGGCATTTGGCTTATTGCGGCGTTCGTGCTTCTTGGTGCAAATCAACTTCTGCCGTCTTCGAATATCTCGACGTTTTCGCTGTCCGGAACTGACAGCACGACCGCACAAACGCTGCTGAATCAGGCCTTCCCTCAGACGAATACCGATCCGAATCCTGTCGTCCTGTCGAGTCCGACCTTGAACTTCGGCGAGGGCGAGGGTAAGGCCACGGTGGATCGCGTCGCTTCCGAACTGCGACAGATCCCGGCAGTTTCGTCGGTGCAAACTCCCAGCGACATTCCGAGCCAACTGTCGAAGGATGGCCACACTGCGATTGTCGGCGTGACCATCAACGGCCAACAGCTTGGCGAGGAGTCGGTCTCCGAGGACGTCCTCAACACCGCGAAAGAAGCTGCGGGCCCAGGTGTAGAGGTAGACCTTGGCGGTTACCTGGGACAGCAACTCTCGCGCCCAGATACACATCAGAGCGAACGCTTGGGCCTGCTCGCAGCGTTGATCGTCTTGTTCTTCACCCTGCGCCGCGTCTGGGCAATGGTCCTGCCGTTGATCAATGCCATCTTCGCCGTGGGTATCGGTTTGGCAATTGTTGGTCTCGTCGGACGTGTGGTGTTCATCCCTGACGTTGCCCCAACGCTAGGAACGATGCTCGGCCTAGGTGTCGGGATCGACTACGCCCTGTTCCTCGTGACGCGCCACCGGAAGCTGTTGCGGCAGGGTTACGAAGTTCCCGATGCAATCGGGCGCACGCTCGGAACGGCCGGCGCCGGCATGGTGTTCGCCGGTGGCACATTGATTGCCGCAGTCTGCGGGCTCACGCTGACAGGGATCTCGTTTCTCGCCTGGCTCGGCTATGCCGCCGGTGTCGTTGTGCTGATCGCAGTCGCCGCCTCACTCACGCTCGTCCCCGCAATTCTTGGCGTCATGGGGCAACGGGTTCTACCGAAGAAGCCGCGGCCGGAGGACGACCCGAGCCACGAGGAACTGGACAAGACGGTCTGGGCAAAACTGGCTAACGCGGTGACCAACAAACCCTGGCCATTCGCGATCATCTCCACCGTGATTCTGTTGGTCCTCGCGGCCCCAACGTTGACGTTGAGCCTCGGCCAGACCGACGCGAGTAACCTCCCGCCGGAAACGATCTCCCGGCAGGCGTATGACGCAATGGCGGCCGGATTCGGCCCCGGCAGTACCGCCCCGCTCGTGGTGACAAGTCAGATGTACACGGTCGCGACCGCGCCGCCAGGAGTCACAGGACCCGGCGATCCCCGTACTCAGGATCCGCGACTGCAGAATCTGCGCAACGTCCTAGCTGCGACTCCAGGGGTGGTCCAAGCCAATCAGCCGATCGTTTCCACCGACGGCGGTGTCGCGATCATCAAGATCACGCCGGAATGGAACGCTGCCGATCCGCAGACCGCGGAGCTCGTCGAACGCCTGAGAACGCAAGTCATCCCACCTGCCACTGAGGGGCAGGGCATGGCTTCCTACGTGGGTGGTATCACCGCGTTGTCATCAGACCTCAACGAGCTCATCGCACAGCGAACGCCGCTCTTCATCTTCGGTGTCGTCCTGTTGTCGTTCATCCTTTTGATGTTGGCTTACCGATCGCTGCTCATCCCCTTCAAGGCAGCGATCATGAACCTTCTGTCGATCGCGGCCGCCTACGGAGTGGTAACGGTGATCTTCCAGTGGGGCTGGGGTGCTGAAGCAATCGGGCTCAGCGGCCCGGTTCCCATCGACTCCTACATCCCGATGATGATGTTCGCCGTCCTGTTCGGCCTGTCCATGGACTATGAGGTCTTCCTGCTCACGGCATTCCGCGAACATTGGTCGATCACTGGCGACATGAAGATTGCCGTCCGCCGTGGCCTTGCGGATTCCGGACGCCTTGTCACCGCTGCGGCAATGATCATGGTCGTGGTGTTCGCGAGCTTCATACTCAGCGACAACGCCACGGTGAAGATGTTCGGCGTTGGCCTCGCGACAGCCGTCGCGGTCGATGCCACGATCGTTCGCTGCCTGCTCGTCCCAGCAATCATGGTCCTTGCCGCGAAGGGAACGTGGTGGCTGCCAGGGTGGCTTGACCGCCTACTCCCGCAACTCCATGTCGAGGGCGACCCGAACGCACTTGAGGACATCGCGTCCGACGACAAGACCCGCGACTTCGGCCGCCGACCCGTCGTCCTTCACCGCCCGATCCTCGTTGTTGGCACGGCTCTGGGCGTGGTCATCGCGTGGGCGCTCGTCACACGCCTACCCGCTCTGCCGTTTGACGCCCGCACCTCGATCGCGATGTCGGCTGTTCTGGGTGGCGTGACAGTTCTGCTTCCCCCCGGTTTCGGCGGCGGATCCGGCAGCCGACCGTTCCGCGCTTTCGGATACTTCCTCGGAGTGATCCTCGGCCTCATCGTGGTCGGGATTCTTTCAATCGTTGTTCCGCCAGTGCCCGCAGACAACGGCGCTGTGACAGCTTGGGCCATCGTCATCGTCGCGCTGCTTGCGGTTCTTGTGGTCGGCCGGTCGCTAGCATTGCCGCTCCTTCTCGGAGCAATCGCAACGGCGATCTCATTGGCGCTCTTGGCGGCGTACGAACCAAACTCGGCAACGTTGATCATCGTGACATTGCTGCCGGCCTTCATCACCATGATGGTGGCGAGCATCGTTGTCGGATTGTGGCGAGCGCCGAAGGAAAACCCTGACGAATCGGGCGACCCCGTCGTACCTTTGGACTCGTCCCCCAGCAACATTGGCGGGGGCGCCAATCCCAATCCTCCGGAGGACCTAGTTCCGATGCTCCAGTCGCCGGGACGCTCGGATGATTCACAGGTGCAGCCGTGAAGCGGATCTCACTGGTCCTCGTCGCTGCATTTCTGGCAGTAGGTGCAGGGCCCGCCTTCGCTGCAGATTCCGGAAGTTCACTGACGGACTCGAAGAAGCTAAGCCCGCAACCGCCTCTGGTGAACGAGCAACTGGTGACTGCAACGTTGGCACCGAACGGACTTCCCCAGTCTGCAGAGCTCGTCAACCGAATCGTCGCAACAAACTTGCCGACCGAAAGCGTCACCGCAACGACCTCAACCACTGACCTGCGCTACCTCGACAGGTCCGGAAAGCCGGTGGTCAGTGGCAACACGGTGACTTACCCAGTCGGAGGAACCGGACAGACCGCAGTCGCAACTCAAGCGACGTTCACCAAGCCGCTACCGGTTGCGCTGCATGCTGAGTACGCCACCGAAGGCGAGGGCGACAAGGGCATCGACCCGACGACCGTGGCGGGCATGAGCGGCGACATGAGAGTTCGCTACACGGTGACCAACACGTCGGTGACCAAGCAGCAGATCTCCTACACCGACGCCGGTGGCGTGGAACGGAGCGTCGAACAACCGGTCTTCTCACCCTTCGTCGGAACGATGATTGCCACCCTCGAACCGGGCATTGCCCTCAAGGACGCCGGAACCGCGGTTGTCAGCACCAACCAAGAGGGCCGCACAACGTTGTTGTGGAACCTCGTCCTCTACCCGCCTCTAGGCAACTATCAACAAGACCTCACGTATCGAGTCAGCTCGTCGTCGTTGCAGGTTCCAGCAGTCAAGCTTGAGGTTGTTCCGGTCTCAAACGATCAGGACCCTGCCGTTGGATTCAGCGCAAAGCTCTTGTCAGATTCTGTGGCGGGCAACACCAAGCTCGCCGATGGATTGACGCAACTCGACAACTCGACCGCTGAGTTGGCAAACGGCGCAGCGAAGCTGGTCGATGCGCAGGCACAAGCGACGGCGGCGACAAAGAGCGCGTACACGGGATCCAAAGGCATCGCCACCGGTACCGAGAGCCTGGCAGCGGGTCTGACGACGCTGTCCGGAGGTCTTGACCAACTCGCCGGGAGCAAGGGCCTTCCCGCCGCGGTGACTGCCACGGGTCAGCTCGCCGATGCGGTGAATGCGATCGTGGCGGGTGTCGGTGCAGCTAGCGACGGCCCGATTCCGATTCCACCGCCAGACCCCAAGAAGATCACTTTGGTGCAGGCATCGCGGGCAGCTCAGAAGAGCGCTCAGGCCTTGAAACTTGCCTCGGCGTCCGCCGCGACCGACGCAGATGATGCGATCTCCCAGATCGACACAGCACTTACCGAGCTTTGCGTACCGGTAACGAACCCCACTGGTTGCGCTGCGCTGGCCGCGGCAAAGGTCAAGGCGACGACCGCCAAAGCCAAGTCACTGGGAATCGCAGCGCTGCTCGGTGAACTCGACAATCTGCTACTCGCCAAGATCACCGCGGGCCTCATCCAGGTCAGCGAAAGTCTCAAGAGTCTGAGCATGACGAATCCAGGCGTCTACGAAGGACTGGAACTACTTCAGGCGAAACTCGGCGAGGCCGTCACGGCAACTGCCGCACTGGCAAAGGGCGCCGACTCGGCGACAACGGGATCCGAACAACTCGTCGGCTACACCGACGAACTTGCGGTTGGCCTCGGAAAGCTGACAGCGGGCAACGAGAAGATCCTCGCGGGCAACGAAGGCATAGCCAAGGGCGCAAGTGAGCTGCAGTCCAAGGGAACGCAGACCATTCTCGATGGCGTGGTCACGTCCTCGTCACAACCTGCGTTGGCCAGTGCCTACTTGACAGCGGCTAGCAAGAAGGCGGGTGCTTCTGCACCCTTCCCTGCCCCCGATGGTGCGACCAGCCGAGTCGCATTCGTGTACTCGCTCGACCCGCCACCGCCGACGCCGACGACCAGCCCCGCACTGATCGGCATTGGACTCGTTGCCTTAGCAGCACTCGCGCTCGTCGTTGTTCGACGGATCCGCCGACCAGTGAGCTGACTCATTCCTCCGGGTCAGCGTCGACGACCGCGAGACCAGCCGCTTTCCACGCGCTGACTCCGCCAACAAGGTCCGTCGCCTGACTCAGTCCAAGATCTTGAAGTGACGCGGCCGCCAGGCTCGATGTGTAGCCCTCATGACAGACCACGATCACGCGGAGGTTATGTGAGGTAGCGGCGGCAATCCTGGAATCACTCGCCGGATCGAGACGCCACTCCAGGACATTGCGCTCAATAGCGATCGAGCCAGGGATTACTCCGGACTCGCGTCGTTGCTTGATCGGCCGAATGTCAACGACCAGCGCTCCATCCTCGAGCTCTTGAGCCACCTGATCGGCAGTAAGTCGTTCCAGCCTCTGCCGAGCGGACTGGAGGATCTCATCAATTGTCGGCATCTATCGGCGCTCGGGCCCGTTGACCGGTTCAGTGCGAATGGGCTTCGGCCCAGTTGGCGTGCGCTGGTAGTAGGTCATCGTCGACAGTGGCGGCGAGTACGCGTGGATGCTGACCGCTGGCTGCGGAAACGGGTTGCTGACGTCGTGAATGACACCAGGGGCGACCCACTGAACCGAGCGAGACGACGACTCCACGTGACTGAGGTCAACTGCGCCGTATGAACCGATACGTGATTCCGACAAGGCGCCCTGAACAACTGTGAACGCAGCGGCAGATCCGCCGTGGTCGTGGAACTCGGTTTCCTGCGTGGTAAGCCAACTCAAGAGCCACACATCAACGTTGTCGTCGCGGATAAGTTGAGTCCACCAACGGCTGGCTGAGGTGTACTGAATCCGGTGCTCCCAGAGATTTGGCCGTTCGGCGATACCTCGGACGATGTCGACGAGGACGGGCAATGCGAGCGGATCAGAAGTGCGGCGGGGTACCGGTGGGACAGTGTCGATGAATGCCGACACAGGGAGTAGTTGCGATGTCATGACGAACCTTTCGAAGATCTGTGGAAGTGCGGACAGCGGGAAGCGCGTCAGCAACAACAGATCTGGGTCGTCATGGGTGAACCGTACCTCTACCGGCGGAGGGCACGCAACCTATCCCTACCCAATTGGTCTGATTAGTCGACCCAGGCTTGCGGATCACGCGTGTACTTGGTGACGGCCTTCGGCAACTGATTCGTCACCAGTTGGCCAATCGAGACGTGGTCAATCACACCTCGAAGACTTGCCCGTACCGCGATCCACACCTGCTCGAGCCCGTCGGCGTTGCCGACATAGTGGACAACACCCGGCCGCTCATCTCTCACCCAAGCCAGCGGCCCGTCAACAGACCTCATGACGTGGGCAACGCTCAGATCGTTGGCGTCAAAACCGAGAACGTACCCACCCTCGGCACCTCTCTTGCTGCGCACGATCCCCGCTCGGCGCAGATCGGACAGGATGTTTTCCAGGAACTTGATCGGGATTGCCTGTGCTTCAGCAATCTGATCGGCCTTGACCAACGAAGGCGCTGCGGCGGCGATCTCAATGACAGCCCTCACCGCGTAGTCCGATCTGGCGGAAATTCGCATTTGGCCATTGTGGCGGTTTGGGAGCCCCGATGCCCGTGGCGGCGCGATTTGGCGATCTTTAATCCGCCATCGCGGGTCCAATTCTGGGAACCTATCGGCCATGAGTTCCAGTAACGATGTGGCAGCGGCCACTCCAGCGCGCACCTTTGGGTTCGTTTCCGTCCTGGTTATCGGCATTCTTGCGGCGACGCAGAGCGCTGACCCAGGCATCACCAGCGTGGCGATGCCCTCGATCGCCAAGGACCTGGGCTTCTCCGGGGCAGGGCTTTCCCTCGCTGTCAGCATCGGGACACTTTCCCTTGCAGCAACCGTCATCGCCATCGGCGCCCTAGCCGACCGAATTGGCGTTCGACGCGTGATCATGATCGGACTCGTTCTGGAGGCACTGGGCAACCTGATCGTCGCCGTCAGCCCATCGCTGGCCGTGCTATTGCTTGGGCGCGTTGTTGCTGGCGTCGGGATGGGTGCACTGTTCGCCGGTGCGTTCTCAATGGTTCCAGCGATCGCAGGAAAGCGGACCATCGCATCAGTTATTGGCCAATGGACTGGCCTGCTCTATATCTTCACGATCGTCTTCAGCATCATCGGATCCGCCCTCATCGGAATCTCCTGGCGGGCAGGGTTCATCCTCATCCCGGTCGTCTGTCTCATCATGATGTTGGTAGTACCGAAGACGCTGCCGGAAACGCCTCGGCGCGGTTCGTCGAAGTTCGACTTCCTCGGGCTTTCGACACTGGGCCTGGGCATGGTGCTCGTCTTGGTCGCAGTGAGTCTCGCAGCGACTTCCCTGGGTTCACCAACGTTCTGGATCTGCTTGATCCTCGGCATCATCATGCTCGGAGTGTTCGCGATCATCGAGAAGAAGTCTCCGAATGCGTCCTTCCCCATTGAGCTGTTCAAATCGCCAGTCTTCGTGGCGGCGGTGCTCGCAGGAATCCTTTGGAACTTCGGCGAGTCGGGCATGCTCCTGCAGGCCTCGAACTTCTGGCAGCACGTTGTCGGCGTGAGCCCTTCGGTCGTCGGGGTCGCGATCGCTCCACTGTTGATTGCCGGAATCGTCGCCGGCTTCGCTGTCGGAGCCTTGCTAGGTCGAGGAATGTCGCCGGTGCTAATCCAGGCCGTCGGATTCATCCTGATGATCCTCGGATTCCTGTCAGTTGCGTTCACGACGGTCGACACGAAGCTCGCGGCATTCTTCCCCGCTCTCATCTTGGTTGGACTTGGAATGGTCGCCGTGGCAGTGGTCCAGGCGCGCGAGTACGTTGCGGAGGCCCCGCCGAAGTACCTGTCTGCAGTCGTCTCAAGCCGCACCTCAATCGGGCAACTCGGCTACTCGCTCGGTGTTGCGCTGACGTCAACCTTGATTGCGCTAGGCGTGTCCGAAGAGGGTGGAGACGTCGTTCCGTCCGAGTTCGTCCCAGCATTCAACTCAACAATGTTGATCGTGGCCGTGATTCTTGCGGTGGGTGCTGTGGTCACCGCAATCCTGCTGTCGGTTGGCCTGAAGCGCCGCAAGACACTCGCTTTGGCCGGTCCCAGCGACGCGCCGCTTGAGCCGTCAAGTGGCGAACAACCGCTCGGCTAGGCGACTGGGGATTCTTCGCGCTCGGACTGTGACTTCCAGAACCGCGCCTGGCCAATCAGACTGGCAACCTGCATTCCAATCAGGATTGCAATGATGACCGCGGCCGCCTGAACGAGCAGATTCGCGCCTGCCACGATCTCAGCGTCGCGGGCACCGCGTTCGCCGGAGACCGTGGCGACTAGGCCGATGACGCCAACGGATCCTGGGACGAGTAGCCAGAAGATCGGCGTGAACAGCGAGATCGCCGGGAGACGACTCTTCCCTCGCTGCTCGGCGAGGATCGCCGCGAGCAGCGTGACCATGGCTGCCACACCACAACCCACCACGGCTCCAATCGTGAAGGCTGAGACGAGGACGATGCCTTGGGCAACGATGAGCAGGACAAAGATGATCCACAGTGACCCGCGTGGCATGTTTCGGACCAGTCCCTGCCCCACCGCGTAAAGGGCGACCGCAGCGAAGGCGACCCAGATCGGCAGTCGGTCCTGGCGGAAGGGGTGGATATCGATCGTCCCGACTCCAGCCAACTGGGCCCCGACGTAGATGCCCGCAGTCAGCAGTAGCAATTGCATTCCGGCCCAGAGCATTCTGGAGCCACCGGAAATGATGTGGCCGCTTGCCATTTCCATCGTTGCCTGGGTGAGCGCAGCTCCTGGCAACAACACGATGAGGGACGCCGCGACGATGTGGATCGGTCTGACATCAGGCCCGAGAGGTCGCGTCACCACGAAGATGATGGCGGCACAGGCGGCACCGAGCAGCGGAGTCATCAGCACATTGAGCGCGGGATTCGGTGCTGACCAACGGACACAAACACCAACGAAGATCCCCAGCACTCCCGCGATCAACGGGTCCCACCAACTGAAGCGGAAGACGAGGGCAAACCCGGCGGCGACCAACCCATAGCCGAGCAGCGTCGCCCAGTACGGAAATCGCGATGGGAGAAGCGGGGTTCGCTCGAGCTCGTCTATCCCCTCCTGAGGTTCGATGCGTCCTTGCTGTGCGCGATAGGCGACGTCGGCGATCGCCGCCGACTGGTCGAGCCGGGTTATCTCTTCATTCACCGCAGTGAAGAGGGTCTGGTGCGTGCGGTCAAGGCTAAGAAAAACCGCGCCGGGGAATACAGAGACATCAGCGGCCCGAAAGCCGTACTGGCCAGCGGCGGACTTCAACGTGCTCGTGACTGTGTCCACCGGGAAGCCTGCATTGAGCTGGGCACGGCCGAGTGAGAGCAGGAACTCTGCAACCTCATTGGGTTCATAGTCTGTTGCGGACATCCGTTAGATTGTGTCCGTTGTATGCGAGCGATGCGACCACGACGAGGCTCGTGGAAAGCAAATTCGCACGCCCCGGTAGCTCAGTCGGATAGAGCGACCCCCTCCTAAGGGGTAGGCCAGGTGTTCGATTCACCTCCGGGGCACT
>JAOAUD010000097.1:0-5464 GCA_030157755.1 Candidatus Nanopelagicales bacterium | reverse complement strand
CTCCCGAGCCAGGAATTGTCACTGGCAGTGGCATTGATCGCGGCATTTGATCTTGACCTGCCAATGCCTCGGAGTTGATCGCCGGTGCGGCCCGTCCCATGCGTACCCCACGATTGCGCGGCCCGACTCGCGACGTTCTAACTCGCGCTGATGGTGATCTCTAAGCGAAGATTCCCCCATGCGACTAGTTGCCGGAATGTGGACGTGGACGGAGGACGTCCGCATCAACAACAACTGGCCGCTCATCATCTTTCTTGTCCTCACGCTGCTGGTGATCTTCTGGTGTTGGCGCCGCAAGCGAAAGCAAAAGCGCTGGTACTTCTGGCCCCTACCGTTGGTTCTCCCCTGCCTCTTGTTGGTCGCCGGCGCAGTGTTGAATACCCACTTTGGGCTCTACGTGCGCCTCGGCGATCTCTTCGACCAGTACCCATTCCCCACTGCCTCCGCGGCCGTACTCTCCGAATCCAGCGGCAACTTCGCTCAGGGTGTCTCGGCCGTAACCCAGATTCCTGGAACCCAAAGTGGGGTTGGACCGCACACTGCCTTCATCTGGCTTCCACCCCAATACTTCACTGAACCAACGAAGAAGTTTCCAGTCGTCTACGTACTCGCTGGTACCCCCGGAACGGCATCCGATTGGTCGACGGGTGGCAACGTCCCACGCACCGGACTGACAAATGCCCAAGCAGGCAAGCCGGCGATCATCGTGTCTCCCAGCGTTGGCCCGAACCAGCTTGCTGATACCGAGTGCGTCAATGGGTCGGAGGGGAACTGGCAGACCTACTTGGCCGTCGACGTTCCGAACTACGTCAATTCCAACGCTCGCGCACTCACCGGACCCAAGAACCAGGCAGTCGCGGGACTGTCGATGGGTGGCTATTGCGCCCAGATCCTGAGCCTTCGAAATCCGGAAACGTTCGGCTTCTTCGGGAACTTCTCCGGGACAACGCTGCCAACGTATGACGGCGGACTCGAGGAGCTATTCGGGGAGCAAGAGAACCTGCAGGCAACGATCAACAGCTACAAATCTGATTGGGTGATCGCGAACCAACCGCAGTCGCGAGCTTCGATCGGGCGAGTGATTACTGGCGCTCAGGATGACCCCGACCTAATCGCTGATGAACAACAGTTCGTTGCCAAGGCTCAGGCGCTCGGAATGAAGGTTCAGATGAACCAGCCCCCGGGGGCGCACACCTTCTACTTCTGGACGACAGCGCTGCAGGAATGGCTGCCGTGGGCTCTGCAACAAATGGGCCCGGCCGAGCCAGTGACGCCCAAGCCACCGGCGAAGTAACACAAATTGCAACTCGCAACTATCAGCGACAAAGTGTGCGCATGGCGATCGCATCGAGCACTGATACCCCGTACGTCACAGCGACTCAGGCAGGCGGCTTCGAACTAGTCGCGGACGGCGAGTTCAAAGACCAGGGCGGCACTGCTGGAGTCCGTCCCCATGACCTCCTCGACGCATCGCTGGCGGCTTGCATCGCGATGACAGTGCGTATGGCCGCTGACGGCCGCGGTACCAACCTTGATCGCGTCATCGTCGAAGTCACCCACGACGACACAGATCCTGTTGCGGCCAGGTTCCACTGCACTGTGGAACTGATCGGGGACCTGTCAGAAAAGGAGCGGTCCGGGCTCCTTCGCGTCGCCCACCACTGTCCGATCAGCAAGCTGCTCACTAGGACCGTTGAGATCGGCATCACGGCGAAGGATTCGTAACTCCACCACCAAACGACCTGGCACTGCTACTCGATCGGAATACCCATCGGGACTGCAGCATCGTCGGCCAATTCATGCGCGAGATCCTGGCGCTTGCGAAGTGGGACTTCCTTAAGGAAGAACGACAGCAGGAATGCGAATGCCATGAACGGCACGGCAAACAGGAATGTGTTGTCGATGGCATGCGACATCGCGGTCAAGACGTGATCTTGGACATCCGGGGGCAGCGACGTGATGTTGTCGATCGATGATGTGAGCTTCCCGCCGTTTTGCCCAGTCGTGGACATCCCCGGCAACTCAAGCGCTAACTGAGCCGCCAACTGGGCGGTCCACACCGCTCCGAATACGGCAGTACCGAATGACCCACCGATCGAGCGGAAGAAGGTCGACGTACTTGTGGCTGCTCCCAGCTGGCGAGCGTCGACATTGTTCTGCACGGCGATGATCAGCACCTGCATAACGTTTCCGAGACCTGCGCCGAGGATCAACATCGCCAGCGACAAGAACCACAGGCTGGTGTCCTGATTGACCGTCGACAGCATGAACAGCCCAACGGTCGCCAGGCCCGTTCCGATGATCGGGTAGATCTTGTACTTGCCTGTCCTGGTGATCATCCGACCGCTCAAAACAGAGGTGACGAGCAAACCGATCATTAGTGGCAGCAGTTGCAGACCTGCGGCCGTCGGGGTCGCGCCTCGAACAACCTGCATGTAGATCGACAGGTACACGATCGCGCCGAATAGCGAGAAGCCGACAACAAATCCGATCGCCGAGGACACCCGCATCACTGGCAGCTTGAACATGTTCATCGGAATCATCGGCTCGGGATGCCTGAGCTCCTGGAAGACGAAGAGCACCAAGGCCAACGTGCCGGTGACGGCTAGGCCGATGATTTGCGGCGAACCCCACGTGTAGCGCTGACCGCCCCACACCGTGACCAGCAGCAGCAAGACGACGCCTAAAACCAACAGGCAAGCACCCAGCCAGTCGATCTTGTGCTTGCGACGGTGAACGGGCAGATGGAGCACTGACCCCAGAACAATGAAGGCGGCGATTCCGATCGGGACGTTGATGTAGAACACCCAGCGCCACGACAGATGCTGAGTGAACAACCCACCGAGTAACGGGCCGATAACGCTTGCGACTCCGAACACCGCACCAAACAGACCGCTGTACCTGCCTCGCTCCCGAGGCGGAACGATGTCAGCAATGACGGCAAGCACCGTGACCATTAAGCCACCGGCGCCAAGCCCTTGAACGGCCCTCGTCGCGATCAGTTCCCACATGTTTTGTGAGAGGCCAGCCAGCATCGATCCGACGACAAAGATGACTACGGCGGACTGCAGAATCAGTTTGCGCCCGTAGAGGTCGCCCAACTTTCCCCAGATTGGAGTGCTCGCAGTTGATGCCAGCAGGTAGGCAGTAACCACCCACGACAGCTCGTCAAGGCCACCAAGATCGCTAGTGATAGTCGGAAGTGCGGTTGAGACGATCGTTTGATCAAGCGCCGCCAACAGCATCGTCAGCATCAATGCCGACAGGATCAGCCACAAACGCCGAGAATTCTCGCTGATTGCCTCAGTCGCTGCGGTGATGTCGTTTGAGCTGACTTCGTCCGATTCACTCACCGGGCAATCCTTGCACCCGGTTCGTCGTTAACCATGTCTGAACGATTCAGTGTGAACTTAGGAACTCCACGCCACGCTGCCGTCGATGCGAGTCTCGTGAACCGTGATGTCCGCCCACGTCGAGACGTCGCTCTCCCACGGGTTGGCAGAAAGCAGCGCGTAATCAGCTTTCTTGCCGACCTCGAGGGTGCCTCGGTCATCGGCGTGAATCTGCCAGGCAGCATCAACCGTGATTGCCTTGAGAGCAGCCTCCGGTGAAACACACTCGGCTGGGTTCAGCACTTCGCCACCATCACGCATCTTGCGCTGCGCTGCGGTACGAGCTGAAAGTAGCGGCTGCATCGGACTCACGGAGTAGTCGCTGTGCAGCGATGGACGAAGTCCGGCGGCAAGCGCGCTGGCAACTGAGTCGAGTTCGTTGGCCCGCTCTGGTCCAAGAATGTTGTCCCTGAACACTCGGCCCCAGTAGTAGACGTGGTTCATGAGGAAGCTCGGCTGAACGGCGACCCGAGCCATGCGCTCGAAGTGCTCGGAACTTGCCAACGAGCAGTGTTCGATCCGGTGACGGCGATCCGCCGTGCTCGGCTGGTCCCCGAGTGCTTGTTCGTATGCGCTGACGACCATGTCGAGGGCGGCGTCACCATTCGCGTGAGTCATAACCTGCCAACCCGCATCGTGGCCGGCCTTGATCAGCGCGATGCACTGTTCGATGTCCATGTTGGCGTGGCCACGATTGTCGGGCTGTCCGACGTAGTGCTCACGCAGGTAACCACTGCGTCCTTGGTTCGACCCGTCCGAGAGAACCTTCCACGCCACCGCGCGAACCATGTCGTCGCCGGAGCCGGGGGTTACGCCGGCGGATGCCCACGCCTCGTTGCCGAGAATTGCGTGCTGCGCGGTCGAGATACGCACCGGAAGGCGCTTTGCTGCGTTGAGCTGATGCAGAACGGAGACCTCGCCTGGCCCGAGGATTGCGCCAGTCAGTGCCTCACGCATCGATGTGACACCCACAGATGCTGCCTTGTTCATGATGTCGATGAGTCCGGCCATTAACTGTTCCTGGCTACGCTGCGGCTGGACGGCCATGAACTTCAGGATCGCGCCGGATTCGCCAACCACGCCGGTCAAGCGACCGTTCTCGCGGTAGAACTTTCCGCCGGGCGGATCAGGGGTTTCGTCGGTGATGCCGGCCAATTCAAGGGCCTTGGAATTCACGTACAGGTAGTGCATCGACGCGTTGAGAACTCCGACGGGAAGCTCAGTGCTGACTTGGTCCAAAATGTCCCGCGTCAGTTCTGGTTCGCCTGGGTAAAGGCTCGGGTCGAATAGTTGGCCTTGGACCCAGCCGCTTTCCGGGTTCTTGGCTGCCTCAGCCTTCAGCCGCTTGACGACATCGTCAAAGGTCGGGTTCTCCAATGCCGAGCAGTTCAACCAACTATCGGCGAGCACCGTTGACCACAGGTGCATGTGTGGCTCGATCAATCCCGGGACAACAAACCCATCTCCAGCATCGACGATCTCGGTGGACGGATCCTTGAGACCCTCGATGTCGCTGGCGGAACCGATGCCGATGATGCTTCCATCCTTGATCGCCATCGCGTCTGCGGTGGCGGCGCCAGGAACTCCCGTTGCGATCGATCCGAAGACGATCATGTCTGCGAACGAACGGGCTGACCGCTGAGTCGGTAACGACCGCCGGTCCATTGGACGGATCAATGCTTGCGGAAGCGGTGCGAACGCCGCCTGCGACAGGATTGAGGTGATTGCCAGCCGTTCTTGGCCGCAACAACCGTCGAGCGATGGTGAATGGGAAGCGGGTGCAGTCAGTGACATCTAGTCTCCTGGGGAAGATCGCACGCCGGTCGAGCGTGCGCATTTCCCAGCAAACTACCGCCCAGTGCGCCACGTTGCAGCCGGGCGAATCCGCACTTACCGCGTCAGGCGTAATCCTTGATTGAACGACGCAGAGATGACTACCCAGAGTAACGAACTAGGTGCCTACCGGCGAGAGAAATCCGGCCGCAGTGGCATTCCGGATACTCCGTCTTCGGTGGTGTTCGTCAGCAGGAACTGGTGCAGCTGAATGATGTTGTGAGCAAACCCGAACTCCG
>JAOAUD010000096.1 GCA_030157755.1 Candidatus Nanopelagicales bacterium | reverse complement strand
GAAGGTGATCACCGGCGCTGCTCAGAAGCGGACCAAGTCGGGGCCATTCGTGGATCGGCCCATGGTCCACAAGGTGCCCACTGCCTACATCTGTCGAGGTACTTACTGCCACCCGCCAGTCCAGACTCAACAGGCGATATCGGCCTTGCTGGATTCCTGAACGTAGCGGCCAGCTCGCCCCCGAATCGCTTAGTGTGCGATCACTCCAACACCGAAGATCGCCAGGCAAATCCCAACGTAGTGACTGACGTAGCCGCCGAGGGTGAAGCTATGAAAGATCTCGTGGAATCCAAACCACTTTGGCGAGGGGTCAGGTCGCTTCAGTCCATAAATCACTGCGCCAACGGAGTAGCAGAGGCCACCGACGGCAATCAGCAGGAAGATCGCCGTTCCGCCATTGGAAAGAATCTCCGGAATGAAGAACACCGCTGCCCAACCCATCGAAATGTAGACGGGAACAATCAGCCAGCGAGGCGCACCGACCCAGAACACCCGGAAGATCACTCCGGCCAACGCGGCTAACCAGACGATCCACAGCAGCACAGTGCCTGCAGTGCCGCCGACAACAGTCAGCGCGATGGGCGTGTACGTACCGGCGATGAAAATGAAGATAGTGGCGTGATCCATGCGTTTGAGGACGCCATGGGTCCGGGGTCCCCAGGTGCCGCGGTGGTACGTCGCGCTGATTCCGAAAAGCGCAACCGTGCTCACGACGTAGATGATCGCTGCCCACCGCAATTCGGCGGGTGCAAGCAAGATCAGGACGAGTCCAGCGATGACCGCTGCGGGAACGGCACCGGCGTGTAACCAGCCGCGCATCCTTGGTTTTAGCGCCTGATAGGCCTCAATTGCGGCAGTCATGGCTACAAGGTACGCGTCTGGCGTGGGAGTATTCCCCCGTGGGCATCAGAGATCTCGTGTACGGCGCGTACGCGAAGCAGCTAAGCGCCCAGATCGACGTCGACCGCATTCCTCGCCACGTAGGAGTAGTCCTCGATGGCAACCGGCGCTGGGCGTCGGAACAGGGTTCGAGTTCACAGCAGGGGCATCAGGCCGGAGCCGCCAAGATCGAGGAGTTCGTCGGCTGGTGCGAAGAGGTCGGCGTTGAGGTTGTCACGTTGTGGCTGCTCAGCACAGACAACCTGACTAGGCCACCGGAAGAGCTGGCCTCTTTGCTCACGATCATCACCGACACAGTGAACGAGTTGGCTGCAACGCGTCGTTGGCATGTGCATCCGGTGGGAGCCCTCGACTTGCTGCCAGATGAGACCGCTCGGGCGCTGAAGGAGGCTGACGCTGCGACTCGCGACGTCGACGGTCTCACTGTCAACGTTGCTGTTGGGTACGGCGGCCGCCGCGAGCTTGTCGACGCGGTGCGAGCGCTGCTAGCCGAACAAGCCGCGCTTGGGACCTCCATCGACGACCTCGCTCAGGTGCTGGACGCTGAACACATCGCCGAGCATCTCGACACCAAAGGTCAGCCAGACCCCGACCTGTTGATTCGAACCTCCGGGGAGCAGCGGCTCAGCGGATTCATGTTGTGGCAAAGCGCCCATTCGGAGTTCTACTTCTGCGAGGCCTACTGGCCTGACTTCCGCAAGGTTGACTTCCTGCGCGCGTTGCGCAACTACGCGCAGCGCGAGAGGCGTTTCGGCGGTTAGTCCAGCAACCCCAGTTCCGCAAGGAATAGCACGATCGCATTCATCGCGGGTCGGCGCGCAAATTCGTTCTTCAAGTGCCGTGAACCCATCGTGCGACTCAGTGGGAATGGGTCGTAGGAGAGATCCCAGTGGTTCGCATGGAACATCGCCAGCCGCGGCGCATGTGGCGAAGGCAGAGCTGCCTGTGCCTGCGTAAGTTGCATGTCGTTGTCCTGGTCGTATTCGTCAAGCTCGAGAGTGCCCTGCCGTTGAAAGTAGGGAACCTCCAACAGCGACGTTGAACCTGTGAAATAGAACTGCGGGATTGGCAGGGAGTTGATCGCCTCCGCGTGGTCGGTCAGGAACTGGGCCCGGATCCCAGTAGTCAGGGAGTTGATCGCTCCGAGCACGTCGTACTCGTCAACCCGGCGGTTGATTGCCTTGATCTCGGCAACGGGGGCCAGTCGGAAGACCTGCTTGCCGACCTCGCTGGAGGTCAGATCGGCGATCTGGTTGTACATCGGCAGGCTCTTGAGCTTCTGGTAGATGTCGTCGGCGAGGTAGCTGCCACCCACAGCTCCCGCCCAGCCGACAACGGCCCGAATTCGGGGCGCGAGATCTGGCCGCGCTGCCAGCAGGGCAAGGATGTCCGGCGATCCCTTCGAGTATCCGATCAACACCACGTCGCCCGGCGCCGTCGGATTGTCATCGGCGGTCACCAATTCGCTCGGCTGGCCGTTCTCGAAGCCAATCCCGCGCTCGATCGCATTCTCCAGATCGACGACGTTCGCCTCAGCCGAACGCATCGGATGTGAATCGCTGGCGATGACGCGGACACCGAACCGCCGGGTCACGGTCGGCCACACGCTCTGGAACGCGAGGTCGGGCAGCAGGCCGGTGAGGAGTCCAGGTGCAAATACGATCGTGGTGTTGCTGACGACAGGAATCGCCGGTGGCGGCATCTGTGTCGCGATTTCGTCATCCGTGATGTGACGGATCATTCGCTTCGCCACCCGTTCGCGGGTGTCGCGTTGGTCAACGAGTCTGATCGGGAATGGTGCTTCGGAGTGTTTGACAGCCTCTGGATCTGCCGCTGCCTCGTCGATGAAGATGTTGCGGAACCGCTTGCCTAACCAGTCATTGATGACGGGGTCCGCCAAGGCCGCCCCCGGGTTTGCGGCAATTGCCACCCGGACTTCGCTGATGACAGTCTCGTAGTCCTCAAGTGCCAGTGCGTTCTCAATTGCGCTGGTATTCACACGATCCGGGACAGGTGAGTTTGATTCTGACGATTCCATTGGTCACCTCTCGACGCTGCCGCTGCGATTACCTCAGCATCTGACTACACCACCGAACAGGCAAGGGGCCAAAGTTCCTGTTGTGGGATTGGTCCATTCGGACACTTTTTGTTGGCCGAGTTGTCAGCCCGCGTCGGTGCGCCGTTCCACCGGAATCGACCTCTCGGGATCTAGCGTCAGATCAAGCGCGCCCCTCGGTGGCGACCGGCCCACCCTCGCGCGGTGTGCAGGAGGTTCTTTGTGCAACGTACCTACGTGCTCGATACCAGCGTTCTGCTCAGCGACCCGCAGGCGATCACCAGATTCGACGAGCACGAGGTGGTGTTGCCGCTCGTTGTTGTCACCGAGCTCGAAGCCAAACGAACGCACCCTGAACTTGGGTACTTCGCACGTCAGGCGCTGCGCCTGCTCGATGACCTGAGAATCAGCAATGGGCGCCTCGATGAGCCGGTGGGATTGCCTGACGGCGGCACGTTGCGGGTGGAGCTCAACCACTCCGAACTGCACGTGTTGCCGAGTGGGTTTCAGTCAGGCGACAACGACAGCCGGATCCTCGCAGTCGCGCAGTCGTTTGCGAACGAGGGTCGAAACGTCGTATTGGTGAGCAAGGACCTGCCGATGCGGGTCAAGGCTTCAGCGATGGGGCTGGCAGCGGAGGAGTACCGCGCAGAGCTTGCGATTACCTCTGGGTGGACGGGTCTCGCCGAACTTGCATTGACCACTGCGCAGATTGACGAGTTGTACGACACCGAGACGCTGGACATCGACGAGGCACGCGACCTGCCGTGTCACACCGGCCTCGTTCTCTACTCCGACAGAGGCAGCGCGCTCGGTCGGGTGACGCCCAACAAAACTGTGCAGCTGATTCGTGGCGACCGTGAGGCGTTTGGCCTGCACGGCCGCAGTGCTGAACAGCGGATCGCTCTGGACTTGTTGCTGGACCCCAGCATCGGAATCGTCTCGCTCGGCGGGCGAGCGGGCACTGGCAAGTCGGCACTCGCACTTTCCGCGGGGCTAGAGGCTGTGATGGAACGCCAGCTGCATCGGAAGGTGATGGTCTTCCGGCCGCTGTATGCGGTGGGTGGTCAAGACCTCGGTTTTTTGCCGGGCAGTGAGAACGAGAAGATGTCGCCGTGGGGTCAGGCAGTGTTCGACACCCTCAATGCAATCACCACTTCTGAAGTGGTGGATGAGCTCATCGACCGCGACATGATCGAGGTTCTGCCGCTGACGCACATTCGTGGCCGGTCGTTGCACGACGCGTTTGTGATCGTCGATGAAGCGCAGTCGTTGGAACGCAACGTCTTGTTGACCGTGCTTTCACGCATCGGCCGGGACTCGCGGGTTGTCCTCACTCATGACGTTGGGCAACGCGACAACCTTCGGGTCGGCCGGTACGACGGTGTTGTTGCCGTTGTTGAGAAGCTCAAGGGGCACCCGCTGTTCGCTCACGTGACGCTGCAGCGTTCGGAGCGTTCCGAGATTGCG
>JAOAUD010000095.1 GCA_030157755.1 Candidatus Nanopelagicales bacterium | reverse complement strand
CCCGTGGCCTCCCCGAGTCGCCTCGCGGCGCCTCGCCCGACGTTCGCCTTGCCTTCGATCCCCGCGACCACCTCTAGGCCCCAGACGGGTAGGTCCCGAAGCCCCGCGCCCCGCACCCGCACCCCCACCCACACCCACATGCGAAAAGGCCCGCACCGATTGGTACGGGCCTCACGCGGGGGGAAGGAAGTGCGTGTGTTGCTGGTCAAGCTGTCGTCCACTTGGTCGCGGGTAGGAGGGGGAAGGCGACCGGCGGACGTTATGTCCAAGCAGTTGTTATGCGGTGAGCTTCTTCAAGCGACGGCGTTCACGCTCTGACAGCCCGCCCCAGATCCCGAAGCGTTCATCGTTCTCAAGTGCGTAATCCAGGCATTCGACCCGAACCTCACAGGCCATGCATACCTTCTTGGCTTCGCGAGTTGATCCGCCCTTCTCCGGGAAGAAGGCCTCCGGATCGGTCTCGGCACATAGCGCCTTTTCTTGCCAGCCGAGTTCTTCGGCATCCTCTAATGGGAGTCGATCTAAGTCTTCCACCGCGATTTCCCTCCTGGGGGGGTTAACTGGAGTGTTATCGCTCGGGTCCACTTCCCCGCAGTCCGAACAACAACGATGTAAGTACACGGCTGGAAGGTACTTCCCGTCAAGCGGAATGCCACATCTGGTGATGATTGGCCCGTTCCACCACTACAGATGGCCCGAACGGACGATCTGGGGCTATTTGTGTTGTGCGCTGAACACGCTAGGAGTAGGTAGATTCACCGTAGAGTGACCATCAGCGTGTGTTTTTGCCCCATTTTGGGAATCTTTGTGCGATTTGTCTGAATCTATTTCGCCGTAGGTCGTTGTCCGCTGTTTTGCCCGACGACCCGCCAATCCTGCGATCTCGACCAGTTCTGACGCTTCAACGGAGGATCCGAACTCCGAACCCGCCATCCGCGAGATGGTCTCCTCCATCAGCGTGCCGCCGAGGTCATTGGCTCCAGCAAGAAGCAAGTCGGCGCAACCCTGTGGGCCGAGCTTGACCCAGGACACTTGAATGTTGTCGATCGACCCGTAGAGCATCAACCGCGACATCGCTGTGACTGCGAGGTCCTCGCGTCGAGTTGAACCCGGGCGTGCCACACCTGCGAGGTACAGGGGTGCGTTGTGATGAACAAAAGGCAGCCCGACAAATTCGGTGAACCCACCGGTTCGCGACTGGATCTGTCGCAGAACCCGAAGGTGTCGAACCCAATGAATTGGGGCGTCGACGTGCCCGTACATCATCGTGGAACTGCTGGGCAGACCGACTTCATGTGCAGTGGTCACGACGTCAATCCAGGCATCGGTGGGCAGCTTGCCCTTCGTCAGGATCCAGCGAATGTCGTCGTCGAGGATCTCGGCAGCCGTGCCAGGAATGGAGTCCACACCGGCGGCCCGAGCTGTGGTGAGCCACTCTCGAATCGAGATCCCGGCTCGTGTCGCGCCGTTGACGACCTCCATTGGGCTGAAGGCATGCAGGTGGATCTGGGGCTGGCGGGACTTCACCGCTCGGGCGAGATCAAAGTAAGCAGTGCCTGGCAGATCAGGGTGGATGCCCCCTTGCATGCAGATTTCGGTAGCGCCTGCTGACCACGCTTCGTCAACGCGATCGCCGATTTCTGTCGGCGACAACGTGAACGCGTCAGCGTCGCTCTTGCGTTGAGCGAACGCGCAGAAACGGCAACCGGTGTAACACACATTGGTGAAGTTGAGATTCCGGTTCACGACGTACGTAACGGCATCGCCTACGACATCTGCTCTGACCTGATCGGCGATTCGGGTCAGCTCAACAAGTGCTTGACCGTCCGCCGACATGAGGGCGACTGCAGCATCTTCGTTGCTCTCCTCGGCCAGCGCAGCGGGATTGTTCTCCGCCAGGCGCAGTCCCGCTAGGACGTCACCGCCAAAGGTCTCACGCTTAGCGGCAACGGCCGCCGCCGCGACTTGGCCCCAATCGCCATAGACCGAATCGAAGTCGCCGCGGCGGTCGTGTGTGCGCCCGGTGATGTCAATGTCCACGGCAAGTTCGACCCGGCCGCCTGCCTGCGAGTCAGCAAACTCCTGGTAGTCCGCATCGCGCGTTTGCCATCCCAGGCCGATCGGGTGGGCGTCGGGATTGGCCAGTCCGACCACATCTGCCAACGCGGCGACGTGGCCCTGGATGTGTGGATCCGTCCAGGAGGGCCGGGTCACGTACTCCGGATGTGCGGTCAGCCGAGGGATCAAGCGCATTCCTGCTGCCTCAGTGACCTCATGCATCACGTCGAGGTGAGGCCATGGGCGCTCGGGATTCACATGGTCAGCCGTGACCGGACTGATTCCGCCCCAATCGTCGATTCCGGCGGCGATGAGTCCGGCGAGTTCTGCGCGATCGCTGAGATTCGGTGGCGCCTGTACCCGGACGCGCGGACCCAAGATGACGCGCGTTGTTGCGATCGTGGCCAGGTACGCCTCGGTCTCCAGATCCGGTGCGGCGGCCATCGCAGTGGTTGGTTTCGCTCTGAAGTTCTGAATGATCACTTCCTGAATGTGCCCATATTCCTGCGACAACTTCTTCAGCGCGCGGATCGAATCGACAAGCTCCGCCGACGTTTCACCGATGCCGATGAGCAGCCCAGTGGTGAACGGGATCGCAAGCCGCCCAGCATCGGCCAAAACTCGAAGTCGCACTTGCGGGTCCTTGTCAGGAGACCCGTAGTGGGCGAGCCCAGGCGTCTCGAACAGGCGCCGCGACGTCGTTTCCAACATCAGACCCATGGACGGGGCGACTGGTCGCAGCCGCGCGAGTTCATCCCACGACATCACGCCAGGGTTCAGATGCGGCAGCAGGCCTGTTTCCTCTAGCACCAAAATCGCCATCGCACGCAGATACGCAAGCGTGCTGTCGTAACCGCGTTCATCTAGCCATTGCGCAGCGGCCGACCAACGATCCTCAGGCCGGTCACCGAGCGTGAACAATGCTTCCAAGCAGCCCGCCTGCGCGCCGGCTCGAGCAATCGACAGGACCTCTTCGGGCTCGAGGAACATCGGCTCACCACGTCCACGCAACGCCGCAGGCGAGGCAGCAAACGTGCAGTAGTGGCAACTGTCCCGACACAACTTCGTGAGGGGAATGAACACCTTCGGGGAATAGGTGATGATCGGCCCGAGGCCACGCGCTTCGACCCCTTGATCTCGAAGTGCACTTGCCACCGCCATCAGCTGCGCAAGCTGTTCCCCGCGGGCCGCTAGCAGGCTGCGCGCCTCTGTGTCGTCAATGCTCTGGCCCTTTGACGCACGCCTGATTGCCCGCTCGATCTGGGCAGCCATCGGCGTCAATTCGTCCGGCGACGTCATCGCGCTCCTGCCCACAGCACCTCAGCGTAGGTGACGACTGGGAGGATCAGGTCCATGCAGGTAACGGTTCTGGCCGGCGGGATTGGGGCCGCGCGATTTCTGCGGGGCCTGGTCAGCGCGACCGGCAGCACACACGACAAGCCATCCGTCACCGTGATTGGCAATACGGGTGACGATATTCGATTGTTCGGACTCCAGATTTGCCCCGACCTCGACTCCGTGATGTACACCCTCGGCGGTGGCGCCGACGAAGAGCGCGGATGGGGTCGTGCCAACGAGTCATTCACTGTGCTGGAAGAGCTGCGGGGGTACGGCGCCAAGCCAGACTGGTTCGGCCTCGGCGATCGCGACATCGCGACCCATTTAGTGCGAACTCAGGCGCTCGATGCGGGCTACCGGCTGTCAACTGTGACCGCGGGGCTGTGCGAACGATGGCAGCTCCCAGTCTCACTGATCCCAATGACCGACGATCGGGTGGAGACCCACGTCGTCATCGACGATCCAGACACCGGCCAACCCGCTGCCATCCATTTCCAGGAATGGTGGGTCCGCCACCGAGCTGCGGTGGCAGCGCGTGAGTTCGTCTACGTGGGCAGCGACACTGCTTCACCTGCACCTGGCGTCCTGGAAGCGATCACCACAGCCGACGTGATCGTCCTGCCACCGTCAAATCCCGTCGTCTCGATTGCCCCGATCCTTTCCATCCCGGGGATCCGCGATGCCATCTCGCAAGCGGCCGCGGCCGTCGTGGGTGTGTCGCCGATTGTGGGCGGAAAGCCCGTGCGCGGAATGGCCGATGCGTGCCTATCGGCGATTGACGTCGACACAACTTCCGCCGCTGTGGCGCAGCACTATGGCCCACGTCCGGAGGGCGGACTCCTTGATGCCTGGATCGTGGACCTCGCCGACGCCGACGCCGCGCCCGCAATTGCCGACCTGGGGATACGGGTTGAGGCGATGGACACCATCTTCAGCAACCCCGGAGTGGCCAGCAACGTCGCCGCTTCGGCTCTGAAAATCGGCAGCGAGTTACGCAGATGAGCGCACGTCAGATCCAGGTCGTGGGACTTGATGGAATCGGCGAAGTTGATTCAACGACCGACCTCACCGCGTTGATCGCTCCCCTGCTGCGGGAACTCCAGTGGCCCGACGGCAGTGTGGGCATTCACCCTGGTGACATCGTTGCTGTCACCAGCAAGATCGTCAGCAAGGCCGAGGGTCGCGTGACCACCGCAGCTGACCGGCAATCCGCAATTGATTCTGAAACCGAACGAGTGGTGGCGCAACGGGATACCCCCCGAGGACCCATGAAGATCGTCGCGAACCGCCACGGATTGGTCATGGCGGCCGCAGGAGTTGACGCCTCGGAAACCGCTCCGGGAACGGTGTTGCTGCTTCCGACCGATCCGGATGCCTCGGCGCGGCAACTGCGCGATCGACTCAGCGTCGAACTTGGCCAGGACAGAATCGGGGTCGTTATCACCGACACGTTTGGTCGACCCTGGCGCCAAGGCGTGACCGACGTTGCGATTGGTGCCGCCGGGTTCGCCGTCCTCGACGACTTTCGAGGTCGCCACGACCGCTACGGCAACGAGTTGTCCGCAACCATCACAGCAATCGCTGACGAAGTTGCCGGGGCAGCCGAACTTGCCGCTGGAAAAACACTCGGCGTGCCCGTAACGGTGCTTCGCGGACTGTCCGAGTTCGTGACCGGAACACCGGAGTCAGGTTCAGCCGCGGATCTAATTCGGCCGCTCGCGGAAGATTTGTTCTCGCTGGGAACTGCCGAGGCACTCGCTGCAGGGCGCCGCGACGCCCCATTCAATCGCCGCACAATCCGTTCATTCACGAACGAGCCGGTCCCGGCGGAACTGATCAGCCGGGGAATCGCAGCGGCGATCAGCGCACCGGCACCGCATCACACAACTCCCTGGCGATTTGTCGTCATCACCAACCACTCGAGCCGCCTTGAATTGCTCGATGCAATGCGCGATCGCTGGGCCAGCGACCTGGCGCAACTCGACGCCTACTCGCCGGAGTCCATCGCAAAGCGTTTGAAGCGGGGCGACGTGTTGCGCAACGCCCCGGCCATCGTGTTGCCATTCCTGGCACTCGGCTCTGCTGCTCATGACTATCCAGACGAGCAGCGACGTGGATTTGAGCGCGACTTGTTCATGGTGGCGGGCGGAGCAGCAGTTCAGAACCTGCTCGTCGCGCTTGCGGCCGAGGGCTTGGGATCTGCCTGGATCAGTTCGACCGTCTTCTGTCCCGATGTGGTGCGTGAGCACCTCGACCTGCCTGCAGACTGGCAGCCACTCGGCGGGATCGCGGTTGGGTACGCAGCATCGGGCCCACCCGAAAGACCTGCCCGAAAGATCGACGATTTTGTGACCCTGATCGACTAGCCGACCGCCACACCCAAGCGGGTGACACCGACCGCCTTTTCCGCAAGTGCGCTGCTATCAAGTAAGAATGAAATGGCGCAGTGTGAACTCAGCCGCAGTGGGCGCATTGTTGGTCATCCCACTGTTGACGCTTGCCGCCGGTCAAAGCCAGGCACAGCAGGTGATCGTGCCGACAGAGGCGACCAACTGGACCTTCCACAGCATCATCCCGGAGCCCAACACCCAGCACGGCGCCCAGGCGTACCTGGCGAAGTGGCACCTGTCGGGCCAGTCCGCCATTACGAGCAACCTGATCTACAGCTTCTCGGCTACCGATCTCATCGAGGACTTCAACGACTCGCATCTTCAGTTGAAGACTCCGGAAGGCGACATCGAATTGCGCGACCACGGCATCACGACGCCGCTTCCCTGACAGCTCAAGAAGACTGCGGCAATCAGAAGCTGCGCATATCGTGAACGGTCATCCTTGGCCCGCGCCTCGGTCGTTGATACCCAGAGAGTTCCGCAAGCCGTTGGATCCGGTAGCGATGCCCGGCAAATGGCGTTAGCAACTGTGCCAACTGCTCATCGGTGCCATTGCGGTCCCCGGTGAACAGATAGACGATCTCTTGCGCCAGGTGATAGTCGCGATACGACACAGCATCGGCATCACCGAGTGCGCGTTGTGCGGTCTCAGCTGCGGTCCAAATCCCGACACCACTTATCAGACGTAGGCGTTCGTGAGCAGCGGAATGATCGACCCAGCGCAGCTTCTCCAGTCCGTCGGATTGACGAACAGCGCGCAAGACCGTTGTTGCACGCTTCGAATCGACTGCAGCTTGATGCCACTCCCAGGATGGAATCTGCTGCCACACCTCCGGTGTAGGGAAAACCCGCAACCGTTCCGGACCACCGACTGGAACGGGCGCCACTTCTCCAAACTTGCGAACGAGCGTTCGCCACCCGAACCACGCTTCCTTGCCCGTCACCTTCTGCTCAAGAATCGCCGGGATGAGGGCTTCGAGCACGCGGTCCGTGCTGCCGACCCGCCAGTCTCGGTACCGCCGCGCCGCGGCCGCGAGGACCTGCGGAGGTTCAAATCCAGCCGACTCATCATCGTCGCCGAGCAAGCGCGGCAGGCGGTCGGTTAGCCATCGTGCACCTGGCCCCCACGCGCTCTGAACGACCTCGCCCGTTGATGGGTCGGCGACGATCCGCTCGGACCCCGGACCATCGGGGGTCAGCGTCGTTCGCCACACAGCGCCACCAGATTCGCTGTGCCACGTGGGGTCACCACTACCGCGGCGCAGCGGTCCCAGCTGAGCACGCAGATCAATCCGACGCGTGGTTCGCCAGCGACGGCGGGACTCACGCTGGCTCACTGCGCCAGCCAATCACGGCGGGGGTGGCCGCGATTGGCGGCCCTTGGTGGGCCCGCGAACCAACCACCGATCACTGCACTGTGCGGCGGAAGTTGAACAGCGACGTTCGGCAATCTGGGCAGACCGGAATTGGGGGCGCCAACACCGACGTTGAGGCCTCCTCCACATGCTCTTGTTCCAGCCCGAATGAGCGCGCCGGAGAACTTGCCAGCATGACGATGGTGCCGACGATCAAGCCCAAGACGATCGATACCGCGTAGAAAAGAGACCTGGACATGGCGTTCCCTCACACTCCTGCACCTGGCGCCACTGATTGCGACGCGCTACACAGACATGAGTGCCGGGCGGGGTGAAGCGCAAAGCTTTTTGGCGAAGATTTCGAAAGGGCGAGAAACTTGAACGGCTGGTGGCCTAGAGATCGCGCAGACGCCGCGCGAATGCCCACGTCACGGCCAGCCCGATGCCGTTTAACGCCGCGTGCAAAACGATCGGCGGGAGCAGGCTGCCACTGAGTCCGCGCAGCACACAGAAGCCGACGCCTGCAGCGCCTGTGCCGAGAACGGTCAAGACAACGCTCGTCGCTTGTGCGCGCCACCCGTCCCCAAGCATTCCGGCGGCGGTTTCGTTGTTTTCGTGGAACTCGAATGCTGGCAATACATGCCAGAACCCGAAGACGATGGAGCTGACGACAACACCCCAGGTCCAGCCCCAACCGTCTGCGACAACAGCAAGCAGCACCGAGCGAAATGCGGTCTCTTCTAGCAGCGCGGTGCCGAAGGGGATTCGGATGGTCGATTCGTAGAGCACGCTCGTCCAGCCCTGTTCGGCAGCACGCTTGTCACTGAAGCCCTTGCGCGTCAATGGCAGGCTCGCTGCAATCGCGTAGAACAGCGCCACCGCACCAAACACCGCGGCCGACCAATACACCCCGGCCAGCCAGGTATCCCGCGCAAGACCAAGGTCCTCCCACGACAGCCCAGAGATGCGGGCGATCGCAATCAAGGACGCCGTAGCGACGAAACAGATCATCAAGTAGTGCTTGGTGGCCCACTTGTTGTTGAGCAGGTTCACCACAATCAGCACGCCGATCACCGCGGCTGTGACGATCAGGTGCATGCCGTAACCCTAGAGCCTGGCTTAACTCTGGTCAGAGGAGAAGCGAACTGAGTCATCGGCCAGCAACGCGCCCGGAAAGACCCGCACGCCGTCAAGCAGCTCGTTGTCGGCACCGATCACCGCGTCGTCGCCCACGACGACACCGCGCAACACGGTCCGCGCCCCGACCACAGCACCGCGCCCGATCACAGAATCAGAGACCACCGCGTCTTCACCGATCGCGGCGTTGTCAAACACCACGGTGCCGCTGACCTTGGCACCGGATGCGACGCGCGCTCCCCGGCCGATGACGGAACCACCCGTAATCGCCGCGTCGTGAGCGACATCGGCGGTATCCAAGAACAGTGACTCACCTGTTGGACCCGGCACTGCCGGCGAGGGCGCAATCCCTCGCACCAAGTCCTTTGAGCCTTGCACGAATGCCAGCGGGGTTCCGAGATCCAACCAGTAGCCGTCATCGACGTATCCGATGACTTTGGCTCCGGCGGCCAACAACTGCGGAAACGTCTCCCGCTCAACCGAGACGGGTCGGTCGGCTGGAATGTCGTCGATCAACGACCGCCGAAACACGTAACAGCCAGCATTGATCTGGTCGGTAACAATTTCCTCGGGTGTTTGTGGCTTCTCAAGGAATGCGGTCACGTTTCCGTCTGAATCTGTCGGCACCAACCCGAACGCGCGAGGGTCCTCAACCCTCGTCAGGTAGAGCGCAACATCAGCATCGGCATCTCGCCACGCCTGCACCAAACCCGCCAGGTCTAGGCCCGTCAGCACATCTCCGTTGAACACGATGACGGGATCGTCGGGTCCAGATTCAAGCGCGCTGACGACGTTGCGAATAGCGCCGCCAGTTCCCAACGGGACCTTTTCGACGACGTATTTCAGGTCGACGCCGACGTCCTCACCGGCGCCGAAATAGTCGGAAAAAACCTCCGCACGGTACGACGTTCCCAGGACAATTCGGGTCACGCCGGCCTCGCGCGCCCGCGCAATCTGGTGCTCAGTGACAGGAACACCTGCCACGGGCAACATCGGCTTTGGAGCGGAAATCGTCAATGGTCGCAGTCGGGTTCCTTTGCCCCCGACGAGCATCACGGCTTCAAGCACGCGGTCACCTTGCCACATTGCCTTGTGAATCGCCTCATCTCCTCACCGCGCGATCCATCACATCTGGAGGGTGGCAAGGTGATCCGCGTGATGAGCCTCGAATCGTCTCGCGACCCCAGCGCACCATTCGTCACCTTCTATGACGGCGCCACTGGCGAGCGGACTGAACTGTCAGGGACGAGCTTCGCCAATTGGCGGGCAAAGACCGCGAACTATCTCCGCGACGGGATTGGACTTTCGGCCGCGGACCGAATCGATCTGCGCCTCCCACTTCATTGGGTCGTTCCGGTATGGCTTGCCGCTGCGCGAGACCTGGGAGTCACCGTCTCGATCGCCTCCGATGCGGGCCTGTCCGAACCCGCTGATTTGGCGGTCGTTGGCCCCCAAACGCTCGCCGATGCGCCAACGAACTGCGACGTTGTGGCATGTTCCCTGCGTCCGCTGGCCGCTCCCTTCGCCGACCGATTACCCGTCGGAATCGAGGATTTCTTCGCCGAAGTCCGCAACTTCGGCGACCACTTCTCTGCGCCCCATCGAGGTCGGTCCACAGATCCACTGCTCAACCTCGGAAATGCGGACCTCGACATTGCCGGGATTCACGAGGCCATTGCGACCCAAGTCAGTGACTTGAACCTGAACGAGGGCGCGCGTCTGCTCCTGTCACCGAAGCCAGGACCAGAGGAGGCACGCGGCGAACTCTCTGACTCACAACTTCTCGCCTGCTACGACTTGCCCCTCACATTGGGCGGATCCGTCGTCATTGCCATCAACCAGACACCGGCCCAACTTGCCGAAATCGCTCGTCAAGAGCGGGTAACTGCTCACCTGCTCGCATAGTGGCCACGGTTTTCGGCGAGAAACCGGCCGTCAGACGGAACGAAAGCGCATTTCGGCGCGTCGCAGACTTGAGCGCCCTCTTACACCGGAAGTGCCAGGAAGCCACTTAGGATGCCTGGAAGCGCGTGAGACCATGAGGTAACGCTCGCACGGCAAACGAGAACGCATCGACAAGATCGGATCCCGCACAATGACCGCAGAAACCCGGCGCCACCGCTGGCCGCGGGTCATGGCTGGTGTCCTGTCGGTCCTCGTACTGCTGGCGACTGGTGCCGCAGCTGCGGGCAACTACCTGACGACTCAGGTTCTGAGCAATGTCAGCGGCGGTAACGATGGGAACTTCCAAGGCGCTACGAATACGCCGGTTCCAGGTGCTCCGATGAACATCCTGCTGATGGGATCCGACACCCGCGAAGGCAAGAATGCCAAGGGACACGGCAATGTCGCCGACATCGCAGGTGCCCGCAGCGACACCACGATCTTGTTGCACATCTCCGGTGACCGCACCCGGGCGCTTGCGGTCAGCATCCCCCGCGACACAAAGATGATGCTGCCGACGTGTAAAGCCACTGGTGGCGGCACAAAGGGCGGTTACGTCTCACGATTCAACGAGGCATTCGACTACGGCGGCCCTGGGTGCACGGTCCGTGCCGTCGAGGGTCTCAGCGGCCTCACCATCGATCACTATGTCGTGGTCGACTTCACTGGCTTCAAGGACGTCGTTAATGCGCTCGACGGTGTTGATGTCTGCTTGAAGAAGGACGTCCACGACAAGGACGCGAAGCTGGACCTGACAGCCGGTAACCACACGGTCCGCGGCGAGCAGGCACTCGCATTCGTCCGCGCTCGCAAGCAGGTCGGCGACGGTAGCGACCTCTCGCGCATCGAACGCCAACAGGAGTTCCTGTCCTCGGCCATCAAGAAGGCAACCTCGGTTGGGGTCATCACGAACCCCGCACAGTTGCTGTCGGTGTTGTCGGCAACAGCAAAGTCCCTGACTACCGATCCCTCGCTGGCAAATCCGGACGCGCTGAAGGATCTGGCCCTCAACATGACGGGCATCAAGCCGTCAGACATCACCTTCGCCACATTGCCGTGGAAGTACAACGACGACTTCGCAACGGTTTCTGTGATTCCGAGCCAGGCTGCCGAACTGTGGCGCGCAATCGCCACCGACCAGGCATGGCCCCCTGCCCCGACCGATGGAACGGACGGTCAGCCTCTGACCGCAGCACCAACGGAGATCACCGCGAACTTCCAGAATGTGTCCGGTGCAACGGGTGCAGCATTGAAGGCCTCGGATCTCCTGAAGTCTGAGAATTACAAGGTCGGCACCGTCACGAACGGCAAGACGACCGGATCATCAGCAATCCTTTACAACCCAAATATTCCTGCCCAGGTGGAAGCTGCCCGGACCCTTGGTTACGCCACCGGGATCCCCACCGCAGCTACCTCAAAGGCCAAGGGAACTGCTGTTGTGGTGCAGGTCGGCGCTGACTTCCCGACTACGGTGAAGCCGGTCGTGGCGTCGGCTAAGCAGAGCGCGGCGGCAGAGACAGCAAAGCCGCGAACGGCAGCCCAGTCAATCTGCTCGAAGTAGCCACAAAGCGCGGTCAAACCGCAAAGGGCTGCCAAGGATTCTCAGCACCGCGCGATAACCTTCTGAGCAAGCGCGGAACACGTTTCCGCACGCATCCCAGGAGGATCTGACGTGAAGAGCCATATGCACCTACGACCGAGGGTGCTGGTTACCGGCGGATCCGGTTTTCTCGGTAGCCACCTGTGCGAACGACTCCTCGCAAGCGGAGCCGAAGTCTTGTGCGTTGACAACTTCTTCTCATCGACCCGAGAGAACGTTGAGCACCTGCTGCCAAATCCGCGGTTCGAGCTTATGCGCCACGACGTAACGTTTCCGCTCTTCGTCGAGGTCGACGAGATCTACCACCTGGCCTGCCCAGCTTCACCGATTCACTACCAGCGTGACCCCGTCCAGACCACGAAGACATCAGTCCACGGCTCAATCAACATGCTCGGTCTTGCCAAGCGCACCGGCGCCCGAATCCTGCTGGCTTCGACCTCCGAGGTGTACGGCGACCCGGAGGTCCACCCGCAGGTCGAGGAGTACTGGGGACACGTCAATCCCAACGGCATCCGCTCCTGTTACGACGAAGGAAAGCGTTGCGCGGAGACCCTGTTCTTCGACTACCACCGGCAAAACCAGGTCGACATCAAAGTCGCCCGCATCTTCAACACCTACGGCCCCCGAATGCACCCCAACGACGGTCGAGTGGTCTCCAACTTCATCGTTCAGACTCTGCGTGGCGATTCGATCACCCTGTATGGCGACGGCTCTCAGACGCGCTCGTTCTGCTACGTCGACGACCAGGTTGATGGACTCATGAAGTTGATGGGCAGCCCCGACGGCGTAACCGGCCCGATCAACATCGGAAACCCCAACGAGATCACGGTGCGTCAACTCGCAGAGCGGGTAACCGCGCTCATCGGTGACGCGCGGGAGATCATTTTCGAACCACTTCCGTCCGATGACCCGACACGACGCTGCCCCGACATCACCAAGGCACGCGAGATCCTCGGATGGGAACCCAAGACGGATCTCGACACCGGTTTGGCCGCCACAATTGAGTACTTCAAGAACCACCCAGATCGAGTTAACTGGTGATGTCAAGGCAAGTGGGCTGGTGACCCACATGGTTGATGCGGGCGCAACCGATCGGCCCGAGAAGCCGACGATCGCTGAAATCCGCGCGGTGTGCCAGCCGGAAGCGATCACAGGTCGGGCGAACTCCGAACACTGGATGAGCGACCTCTACCAACGTCCGATCTCTCCCTACCTGACACGTGCCTTCGTTGGTGCTGGTTTGAGCGCCAACGCTGTCACTGGGGTCATGATCGTCGTCGGCTGGGCTGCGGCCGCAAGCCTCCTGATACCAGGGCTCACTGGCGGCATCCTGGCAGCACTATTCGGCCAGCTACAGATGCTGCTCGACTGCAGCGACGGAGAGGTCGCCCGATGGAACCGGTCGCAGAGTCCCACCGGCGTATTTCTCGACAAGATCGCTCACTATTCAACTGAAGCGTTCATCGCGATCGCGCTCGGCGTGCGCGCTGCCGGTGGGTTTGACGTAGGCAGCGGCTGGATCCTCATCGGTGCATTGCTTGCGGTTGTCCTCCTGCTGAACAAGAGCCTCAACGATTTCGTACACGTGGCACGGGCGTATGCCGGGCTGCCTCGTGTCTCGGAGTCTGCAGCTGTGTCGGCTCCACAGCCGGGACTCATCGCGAACCTCAGGCGCATGGCGCGCTTCGTCCCCTTCCACAAGGTGTTCCACTCCATCGAGATGACACTGCTGGCCTTGGTCGCGGCAGTGATCGACGCACTCCTCGGAGACCTCACTGCCACGCGCATCCTGGTAGGTGCGCTGTTCGTCTTCGCGATCCTTGCCACCATTGGGCACGCAGTCGCCATCCTGTCCAGCAATCGATTGCGAGCAACCACATGACAAGCGTTGGTGTTGTTGTCCTCACCATGGGCTCACGACCAGACGAGTTGCGCAGGGGCCTGGAATCGTTGCTCGCCCAAGAAGACGTTGAACTCGACATCGTCTGTGTGGGCAATGGGTGGCAGCCCGTCGATCTGCCGCCAGGTGTTCGCCCGGTGTTCCTTCCGGAAAACCTCGGGGCGTGTGGAGGACGCAATGCCGGGGCCGCGGCCGTGCACGGCGACATTCTGTTCTTCTTCGACGACGATGCTTGGCTCACCGATCCGCAGTTCGTCAGGCGCGCTGTTGCCGCCTTCGATGCGTGGCCCGAACTTGGGATTCTGCAACCGCGGGTTCACGATCCGCTGTCAGATGCCGACGCAACCCGCTGGATTCCACGCGTACGTAAGGGCGACCCACGCGAATCAAGTGCGGCCTTTTCCGTGTGGGAGGGCGCCCTGCTGGTGCGACGCAGCACCTTTGACGCGGCAGGCGGTTTCGGCGACGAACTCTTCTACTACCACGAGGGCATCGAGTTGGCGTGGCGATGCTGGGACAGCGGGAACGTTGCCTGGTACGCCGGCAACCTGGAGGCACATCACCCCGCGGCCGCTCCCACACGTCACGACATGTTCTACCGAATGCATGGCCGTAACCGCGTGTGGGTCGCCCGCCGGAATCTCCCCACGCCGCTCATCCCGCTCTATGTCGGCACTTGGACGGCCTTACACGTAATCAAGTCGCGCGGCGACAAAGCCGGACTTCGCCCCTGGTTTGATGGCTGGAAAGAAGGGTGGCGTGAAGACCCAGGTCCTCGACGACCCATCAGTTGGCGAACCGTCGGGCGGATGGCGATGCGTGGGCGTCCACCCGTCATCTAACTGACGCGAGGAACAAACCGCGTGAGGTCAGCTGGGCTGATCGACGACCTGCGGCGACTTGTTCGCCTGAAGCTTCGCGACCAGCGCCGCCATGTCTCGAGTCGATAGCACCAGCTTGTAGACCAGGACTGCTTCGAAAAGCAGCAGGCCAACCGCAGACGCGATCGTCACAACGGCAATTGCCCACGACCCCAGGATGGCGGCGGCAATGGGGCCCACGATGAAGATGAACATCTGGAATTCAATCCCGCTGAACAGGTGCGGCCGGATTCGGCGGCCACGCAGCCAGTCCCGAGCCGACAGGTACCAGCTGTAACGACCTTGGAACGTTTGCTGCATCGCAACCGAAGCGACAAGTTTCGCTTGCGCATCGGCCTCCTGCTCAGGAGTCCGCTCCGCCATGGGCCCCCGCCGGTCAACCGTCTCGTTGTCTTCCTCGGGGGCGTATTTGCCGAGGTAGCTCAGCGGGTCTGTCCCCGCTTCTTCACAAGCTGCAGTGACTGACGCGTGCATCTCTTCCCGAACCAACGAGATCTGCATAGCGTCCATGTAGCGCAGCATGTCGACGAATACGACAACAAAGGCCAACCAGATCCACCACGGGTTTCCCGTGTGATAGGCCAGGCCACCGAACAAACCAATCGAACAAAACAGGACGCGGATTCGGTCGAAGATGTAGTCGAGCCAGCCGCCGATGACCGAGCCGTTGCCCTTAAGTCGCGCAATCTTGCCGTCCATACAATCGACGACGAAGCTGATGTGGAAGAGGACCGCACCGAGGATCAGCGCCCAGGCAGCACCGACCCAAAACAGGGCCGCCGCGCATAAACCAAAACCAAGACCGATGAAGGTCAACTGGTTTGGCGTAAGTGATGTGCGATTGGCCGTTACGACGACGAGGCGACTAGCGAGTGGGTCAACTAACAGAACCGTCCACCAGGCATCGCGACGCTTAAGAGTCCCTTGCACGTCGTCGAGTGTGAAAGTCTGTGACATCAACTGTCCTCATCTACCTTGTGTGACTGAATTCCGGCGGCTGAACGGCACGCCAAGACCCCTTGAGTTTACGACACGGTCATGCCGAAACAGTTCAGCCCGGCCAGCTAACCCGGACTCACGGCCCAATCGTGAGCAGCCTTCTGACGCCGTCGCCGACGTCAGCCTTGGAAGATCTGCGTGAAATCCGCAACTCTCTCGTCGATCTCTGGCCTTGTTAGGTCGAGCTTCTCGAGGATCGTGTATCGCCCCGGCCTCGTCTGCGGCGCAAACTCAACGATCTCGCTGAACTCATCGTTGGTGTACCCCAAATCGACGTGCGTCACCGGCAGATCGTGGCGCCGCAGACAGGCGGCCGTTCGCTGCGCCAACACTTCGTCACCGCGCAGGTAGTTGGCGAAGACTGCACCAACCCCAACCTGCATGCCGTGTGACACCCGGCGTTCTGGGAACAGTCGATCGATCGCGTGCGAAATCTCGTGGCACGCACCGGAACACGGCCGACTCGTCCCGGCCACCGACATCGCAAGTCCCGACATCACGAGTGCCTCCGCCAACGACACCAAGAACCCATCAGAAGACACCGAATCTTCCCGGTGCAGAAGGGCATCTGCAGCAGTCCTCGCCATGATGACCGCAAGGCCATCGACGTACTCTCCGAGATCCTGTTCCCCAAGCTCCCAATCAGCAAGCGCCGACAGGTTGCTCAGCGCATCACCGATCCCTGAAGTGATCATCTCTGGTTGGGCCTTGCGGACGACGTCAATATCGACAATCACGGCCAGCGGCAATGGAACGCCATACGACCCTCGGCCTGAGTTGTTGTCAAGAATCGCAACCGGCGATGCCAACCCGTCATGCGCAAGGTTGGTGGCACAGGAAATCATCGGCAGCCCGACGCGGGCCGCCACGTATTTGGCGATGTCCAGAACGCGGCCTCCCCCGACGCCGACGAGGGCGTCGTAGTCGCTTTCGCGAAGCTGGTCAGCAATTTCCATCGCTGTGTCCAGCGACGAGTCTTTAGCGACTACCCAGTCGGCTTTCGGCAAACTCGTGTCTAGCAGTTCGCGCATCGCCTGTGCCGACCCGGCGCTGGTGACAACCGCGATCTTGCCGCCGTATGAGATGCGCTGGTCAGCCAGCACGCCAGCGAGGTCAGCAAGTGATCCCCTGCGAATGTCGATGTGCAGGGGCGTCGCGACCATGCGCGCTAGTAATGGCACGCGATCCTCCGACCGATCTCCAAGTCATCAAGGTCGTCGATCTCAACCCAATCGAGATCCCCGATCGGTTGGACATCGATCCGTGAGCCCCGGTTGACCATCTCCTGATAGCCATCCTCGTAGTACAGGTTCGGGTCGCGGGTGAAAGTGGCCTCGAGCGCCGATGTTAGGTCCGGTCCAATGGTCGAAGGCAGCCAACTGACGCCGATGTATTCCCCTGCAGCCTGTGCCGGATCCATCAACTTCGTGATCCGGGTCAATCCACCTGATGCATCGAGTTGCATCTTCATCGGCTCCTCGCCGAGGACCTTAACGTCGTCCATTGCGAGCAGGATGTTGTCTGGTCGCGCTTCCAACAACAGTTCCTCGACGCTGACCGGGTGAACGGTGTCGCCATTGGCCAACACCACGTCCTGGCTAAGCAGGTCACGCCCGCACCACAGCGAGTACGCGTTGTTCCACTCTTCGGCTTTGTCGTTGTAGACCAGTTCGACGTTGACGCCGTACGTAGCTTCGAAGTCTTTCCGGCGCTCTTCAACCCGTTCGGCCTTGTACCCCACGATGATTGCGACATCTGTGAGGCCAACCTTGGCGAAGTTTGCAATCGTCAGGTCGAGGACCGTCCGTGAGCCATCGACGGGCACCAGGGCCTTGGGCAGGTCGTCCGTGTAAGGCCGAAGCCGACGACCCGCGCCTGCAGCCAAGATCAGTCCGATCACGCTAGATCGCCCCTCTATTTGTACAAAATTTGGCGGATTCACTCACCAGAGACCACTAAAGGTCGCTACCCGCAAAGCCGATGGCAATCATAGGCTGTGGCCGCGGCCTGCGCGGTGAGGGCCGCGCCAACTGCCTGACTGCACATCTCATCTAGGGAAACTGAAGGGAGCGTGCACCGTGCGAACCTATTTCCGCGCACGAGGGCGCGACTCCAGCAGGAATACCCGTCGCACGCTGCTTACCGCCGCCACGAGCGCGGTGGCGATCATGGGAGCCACTCTCATGAGCACGCCGGCGAATGCGACCGCGCCCATCGCCGCCTCGGTCCAAATCGCCGCACTTCCTGCCATCACGGTCGCGCCGCCTGCCACCAGGGCGGCACCTGCGCTGCGCACCCTCGAAAATGCCAAGGTCCAGAAGGCTGCCGACGGCGACACCTTGTGGGTGAAGGTCGGGAAGAAGAAGAATCGCGAACTGATTCGATTCGTCGGCGTTCAAGCGACGGAAATTGCGCACCGCGGCGCGGGGAAGAACTGGTGTCACGGCCTCACTGCCAAGAAGTTCATGAATGACTTGACGAAGGGCCGCAAGGTCAAGCTCAAGGGTCTGTACAAGTCCAGCAGTTCGCTCGGACGCAAGTACCGGACGGTCTTCGTGAAGCGAGACGGTGTCTGGGTTGATGTTCAAGCGGCCTTGCTCCAAGCTGGGCTTGGCATTGCGAGTCCTGACGACAAAGAGTGGGTACAAAACCGCCTGTACATGACCTTGATGCAACAAGCCATGCACCAAGGCATCAACATGTGGAACACCGCAACCTGTGGCGTCGGCCCCCAACAACACCTGCCGTTGCGCGTCGGCCTCAATTGGGATGCGGCCGGAGATGACCATGTGAACGTCAACGACGAATACGTTGTCGTTCGCAACGATTCATCCGAAACTGTCCCGCTTGCCGGATGGTCAGTTCGGACCCGCACCCACGCGATGTTCGACTTCCCGGACTGGGCATCCGTTCCGCCAAAGGGTCAAGTGGTCCTCCATGTGGGCAAGGGCAACAACGACCAACGGAACTTCTATTGGGGTTCAAGTGTTCCGATGTTCCGCAACGTAGATTCGAAGGACAGCGGCGACACCGCGATCTTGCTCGATCCCCAGGGCGACTTCCGTGCCTATTCGACCTACCCCTGCTACGCGGGCCCGTGTAGCTAGCGAACCTGGCGCGCTACTGCTGGGCTAAAGAACTGTTCGACGACTCGCTGAGCGGCTTGCCCATCTTCAAGCGAGCAGAAACGTTCCACAAATCTCGTGTACTGCTCGCTGTACTCCGGAGCCCATTGCTTCACAGTCGCGACCAGTTCGTGGAGTTCGCGCTGGTTGCGCGCAACCGGTCCCGGTGCCACGGACGCGAGGTCGAAGTTCAGACCGTTCATGAACTCCTGCTCGATCTCCGGCTCGGGGAGGTAGAAGATGATCGGCCGACCAGTCACCGCGAAGTCGACGAGCAGCGGCGAGTAGTCCGTGACGAATACGTCGGCAGCCAGCAAGGCGGCTGACGTCGCGATATCCGATGGCACCTGTCGGATCGCGTTGCGTAGGCGGTACGTGATGCGCGGTGCAACGCCGAGCACCATCAGAACTGCCTCGTCCTCCATTTCGTCTACCCACATTTCGGAATCGACAAGTTCTCGCTCAGGGTGCGTGTGACCCCATCCAGATGCCGAGGCATAGGCAGCACTGACAACCCCATCAGGCACTCCGAGCGCCTGGCGTGACTGCGCTGAAGCGACGCGTGGAGCGTCGACCAAAGCATCTGCACGCGGTGAACCAACTCGCAAAGCTAACTGATTGTCAAATGCCGAAGCTACGACGTCAGCGGCAAACTGCGATGCCGCGACAACGGCATCCCAGCGATGCCATTGCGCCAAGAGTTCGCGCTGGGCTGCGTCGGACAGCTGTTGGTATGCCTCGGCATCACGACCGACCCTCTTCAGCGGGGTATCGCATGCCGCCTGAAGGTATTTCGTACCTGGCGCCTTCTCAACAATCGCACTGATGGTGCCGTCATCCACCCAGTACGCCGCTCGGCCGGTGGCGTCGGTGTACTCGCTGCTGCCCTGGCTGACGGCGCGCAGACCAGTGGGGGCCACCGTGCGAGTTGGGTC
>JAOAUD010000094.1 GCA_030157755.1 Candidatus Nanopelagicales bacterium | reverse complement strand
ACCCAACGAGACGGGTCCGACCTTGCCCAGGTGCTCAACGAGCTGTTCGCGTTCCTGGACACAGCCAAGCCCGACGAGGTGCCGACCGGCTTCGACGGGTTCAAGTACGTCAACGGCGGCATCTTCGAAGAGAAGATCAAGTTGCCGCCACTGGGCAAGGACTTCCGGATAGCCATCCTCGACGCGTGCGCGGTCGACTGGTCCAGTATCAGCCCCGCCATCTTCGGCTCGATGTTCCAGTCAGTCCGCGACGCGGAGACCCGCCGCGCCCTCGGGGAGCACTACACCTCGGAAGAGAACATCCTCAAGACGCTCAACCCTCTCTTCCTGGACGAGCTCAGGGGCGAGCTGACTGCGGCCCTTGCCCGCGACACCCCACAGAAACAGGTCAACGCCCTCAACAGGCTCTGGGACCGACTCGGCGACATCCGGTTCATTGACCCCGCGTGCGGATGCGGCAACTTCATCATCGTGGCTTACCGCGAGCTACGTGAGATCGAGCTCCAGGTCATGGAGGCGCTGTACGACCTCCGCGACAAGCACCAGCTCTCGCTCGACGCGAAGTCCGACCTCAAGGTCACGCTCGATCACTTCTACGGCATCGAGATCGACGAGTGGCCCGTGCGAATCGCCGAGACCGCGATGTTCATGATGGACCGTCAGTGTGACCTCAAGCTCCAGGAGCGTTTTGGGCAAGCGCCAGAGCGCCTTCCCATCCAGCGCGAGGCGAAAATCGTTGTCGGTAACGCGTTGCGCACTCAGTGGGAGATGCTCCTGCCTCCCACCCAGAACGTTGTCGTCGCGGGAAATCCGCCGTTCCTGGGCATCTCAGGAAGGTCTGCCGAGCAGACGGCAGACCTTCAGTGGGTGTGGGGGTCCGGCTACCACGGCAGTCTCGACTACGTCACCGGATGGTACGCCCGCGCGCTTAAGTACTTCGGGGAAGCGCCCGGCCGATTCGCCTACGTCTCCACTAACTCGATCACACAGGGGGAGCCTGTCGGGCCACTGTTCCGGCCGATTCTCGGGGCAGACTGGCGGATCAGGTTCGCACACCGAACGTTCCCATGGACATCGGACGCCTCGGGCAAGGCGGCTGTTCACTGCACGATCATCGGTTTCGACCGAGGCGGGCCACCCGCGCGTCTCTTCGACTACCCCAGTTCCAAGGCGGGTCCCACCGAGTTGCCGACGAACGGGTCGATCACTCCATACCTGACCTTCGGGCCCCCCGTTATTGTCGACCCGTCCGGACATCCACTTAACCCTCAGGTTGGGAAGGTGGCCTACGGGAACAAGCCGACCGATGGAGGTTGGCTGATTGTCGAGGGCGATGAACGAACTGGCGTCGAGTCGGACCCCATCGCGCGAAAATACCTGCGACCCTACGTCGGGGCACGAGAGCTCCTGCACGGCGGCGACCGCTACTGCCTTTGGCTCGTTGGTGCGCCAGCGACCGATATCCAGGGGAGCCCGGTCCTGCGCGAGCGTGTTGAGGGCGTGCGTACATTCCGCCTGGACAGCGACGCTGCGAGCACGCGTCAGGCTGCCAGCACGGCGCACCTCTTCCGACAAATCGCACAGCCGGACACGTCGTACCTCTGCATCCCCGCCCATGTTTCCGAAGAGCGGCCCTACTTCCTCGCTGGCCACTTTGGCCCAGAGGTCATCGCAAGCAATGCCAACTTCGTCGCACCTGATCCCGACGGCCTGGTTTTCGCCCTTATATCGTCGTCGATGTTCGTGGCATGGCAGCGAGCGGTCGGTGGGCGGATCAAGTCCGACCTCCGCTTCAACAAGCTCCTTACTTGGAACACGTTCCCCGTTCCGACACTCCAGTCTGCTCAGCGCTCGGCCATCGCCGGAGCAGGAGAAGCAGTGCTACTCGCCAGATCTCGTCACAGCGAGGGCTCACTGGCAGCCATGTACGCGCCGGGCGCAATGGGCGAAGTGTTGGCCAGCGCGCATGCGGCCCTCGATCACGAGGTGAACGCCGCCTTCAACATTCGAGATGACGCAACAGAGCTCCAGCGACAGTCGCACCTGTTTGGCCTGTACGCCACCGCAACCTCGGGCTTGCTCGCTGGCCTGGCCTCGAAGGGTCGTGTCGGTGCCAGACGCTAGGGACCAGTTGCCGGTGGTCTTCGACCTGTTCTTCTCCAACCCCGACTTCCACGTCTCCCTCGTCCGATACCTCTCCTGCACCTAAGACGAGTTTCGCCAAGAATGGATCGGATGAAGCGGAGGCTCAAGACATGACTGTGTATTCCGACATCACCTCGTGGGCGGCGACGAGGCCCTGGTGGCAGCAACAGGCTTTGGTGACCCTGGCGTCCACCGGAGACGATGCCGCCTTCGACTACGAAGCCCTCGTCCACTCAATGTTGTCGACACCACCAGCCACGCCACCCGGTGGGTGGCTGGCGGGCATTCAACAGCCCCTAGAACAGCCCGCCTCGGCGGTCTCGCTCGTCTCAATCCACGGAGTGGATAATGTAAACCGGCTGGTGGCCGGACAAACGCTCACGTTCGCGCCCAGCGGTGTGACTGTCATCTATGGCAACAACGGCAGCGGGAAGTCCGGCTACGCGCGCCTGGTGAAGAGCCTGGTAAGGACCAGAGACGCGGCGGAGGTGCTGCCTGACATCTTCAGGTCCACCAGCGGCTCTGTGACTGCGGCCCTATCGTTCTTCGAGGGGGGCACGGTCGCGACGGTGCGTCTCGGAGATGAGGCCCCTCCTTCGCTACAACAAATCACCTTCTACGACGAACGCTGTGGCGACCTGTACGTCAGCAAAGAGGGAGAAGCCTCCTATCGTCCTTCCGCGCTTGCCCTCTTTGATGGCCTCATTCGTGTATGCGACACGGTTCGGGCGGCTATTGACTCACGCCTCGCGGACCTGTCACGGAACCGCGTCGCTCTGCCTGAGCTGGATGCGGCCACCCCCGCAGCGCAGTTTCTAAGCAGCCTAAACGCTGATACTACCGACGATGAGATTGCCAGCGCTTGCACGGTCTCCCGAGATGCCGAGGCGGAGATCGAGAGGGCTCGGTCCGAAGAGGCCCGACTGAGGGCGACCGACCCCACGACGGAGCGCACGCGCATCGAGGAACTGAGCGGCTCATACTTGCGGGCGGCGCAGCTTCTGGCCGAAGCCCGCACGAGCCTCGACGCCGTCGCGGAGCGTCAGCTGCGCACCCTGCAGTCGGAGGCAGCCGAGGCTCGCCAAGTTGCCCGCGCGATGGCGGCTGAGCGGACCATCTCAGATCCATTGGACGGGGTCGGTTCAGCTCTCTGGCGCACCCTCTGGCTCGCTGCGGAACGGTACTCCGCCACCGAGGTCTATCCCGAGCATGAGTTTCCCAACACAGATGAGGGGGCTGCCTGTCCGCTGTGTCAGCAGCACCTCGACTCAGCAGCCCGCGATCGACTCACCCGATTTCAGCGCCTGATGACGGACACAAGCGAGAGCATTGCTCGCCGACTTGAGGAACGACTGGACACAGAGATGTCCGAGTGGCTCGCCGCCGGCCGTGACGGCGACTCGCTGGCTCTGACGCTGCGGGATCTCGACGAACCCCTAGCAGCGGCCGCTGCGGCGCAATACCGAGTCTGGGAGGAGCGCCGAGATGGTCTGGAAGCGGGGCGCGACGCCCTGACTGATGAGCCAAGCGATGAGCTTGAGCAGAGCCTGCGAGCCAAGTCCGCCCAGTACGCGGCCGACGCCATACTGATAGACACCGACACGTTCAACCAGAGAGTTCACGGATTGGTGACGGCGCAACGCGAGCTTGCCGCCGCGATCGCGTTGGCCGGAGCAAAACGGCTGATCATGGGCGAGCGAGATCGCGTCCGGCAGGAGACAGCGCTGCGGGAGGCTCGCCGGGACACGGACACTCGGGGAATCTCCCGCACCCTCGGTGACCTAACTGCCAAGCACGTCACCGTGGTCGTCCAAGATCGATTCTCACGGGAGTCCCAAGACTTGCAGGTCGATTCGGTGACACTCCGAGGACAAGGTGTGAGGCACGGATCCGTGTTGCACAAACCCGAGTTCGTGGGTGCTCACCTTGAGGCCGACCTTCCGCGCGTTCTATCCGAGGGCGAACAAACAGCACTTGGGCTTGCCGGCTACTTCGTGGAGGCTCATCTCGACGCCTCTATGTCATCTTTGGTCCTCGATGACCCAGTAACCAGTCTCGACCACCTACGTCGCGAGCGAGTGGCCCGACGCCTGATCGAGTTCGCGAAGAGCCGGCAAGTCATCGTGTTCACCCACGACGCCGTATTCGCGGGGGACCTCCGACGTGCAGCCAGCGAGGAGGGTGTCGAGTACACAGCGCGCTCCGTCGAACGTCGAGGCCTGGAAAATGCTCCGGGCTACTGCCACGACGACCACCCATGGAAGGCCAAGGATGCGGCGTCTCGGCTTCACTCACTGCGGGAGGATCTGGCTCGAATGCGGCGCGAGTCGACAGGATGGGACGACGACACCCGCGAGCGAGCGATAGGTTCCTGGTCAGGGAGGCTGTCCGAGACGTGGGAACGCATCGTCAGCCAGG
>JAOAUD010000093.1 GCA_030157755.1 Candidatus Nanopelagicales bacterium | reverse complement strand
GGCATCCCAAGGCGAATGCATCAACGATCGTGCCCGAACTCGATGGTCCGGCGACCAGCTTCCAGCAGTCAGCGGTTGTCACCGAACAGGGGATCGCGTGGTTGTTTGGCGGAAGTGAGCGTGAGCAGGCCGAACAACTCATCGAAAGTGCTGCTCACCCTCGGGCGAGAGAGTCACTTCGTGAAGCGCTCAAGGAGATGCAGCTGAACTAGGTGGGGAGACTGTCGCCTGCCCTTGTGATCCAGTGCAGAAAACGTGTCTCGGTATGTCGGGCCGAAGTTCCGAAGGGTCCTCGGCATAGTGCCAGGGGTCACCGCGACAGGGGCTATCGCGGTGCGGTTCACGTATGGCATCGTCAGATGTATGACATCTGATCGGACACTCGTCCGGGAATTCGACCTCATCGTTTACGGCGCCACGGGTTTTGTTGGTCGGCTGCTGTCAGACTACCTTGCCCGGTATGCCCCGGCGGGAACCCGAATCGCCCTGGCCGGCCGCTCTGAGTCGAAACTGACCGAGCTCAGCGGGTACCTGCCCGGACCCGGTGGTAGCTGGCCCCTGATCGTTGCCGATGCTAACGACGACGCGGCACTTGATGCGCTGGCGTCACGAGCCACAGCGGTTGTGTCCACCGTTGGGCCCTACCTCAAGTACGGACTGGGCCTCGTCGCAGCGTGTGCAAAGAACGGCACTCACTACGCCGACCTGACTGGCGAGACGCTCTTCGTTCGCCAGATCATCGATGACCACGACGAACTCGCGCAAAGCACTGGCGCCCGCATCGTCAATTCATGTGGCTTCGACTCGATCCCGAGTGACCTCGGTGTTCTTCTGGCGTTTGAACACGCCCGTGATCATGGATTGGGCCACCTAACGGACACGACCCTCGTGGTGCGGGCGATGAAAGGTGGGTTCAGCGGGGGAACCATCGATTCGATGCGGACCACAGTCGACGTTGTGAAGGCCGATCCGAAGCTCAAGGCAATTGTCAACGACCAGTTCGCGCTGAGTCCTGATCGATCCAATGAACCAACTCGACGCCAGCCGAAAGACACCGCACTGGTCGCTCGCTCGAGTGATGTCGGCGGGTGGGTCGGCCCGTTCGTGATGGCCGACTACAACACGAAGATCGTTCGTCGATCCAATGCCCTGCAGAACTGGGCATACGGCCCCGAATTCACCTATCGCGAAGTCTCATCATTCGGCAAGGGGCCGCTAGCGCCGCTGTTCGCCGTTGGTATGGGCGCGGGCATGTGGGCCGCGTGGGTTGGCATGGGGATCAAGCCGATGCGGGCAGTTTTGGATCGAACGCTGCCGGATCCGGGCGAGGGTCCATCTGAGGAGCAGCGGCGAGCTGGTCGATTCCTCATCGAGGTTCATGCCAACACCAGCAGCGGTTCAGAAGTGGTCACGCGAATTGGGGCGAGCGGCGATCCGGGCTACCAGGCAACCTCAGTCATGCTGGCGGAGAGTGCATTGAGCCTGGCACTGGACGGAGATCGGCTTCCGGATCGTGCGGGCGTCTTGACGCCTGCGACGGCATTGGGAGATGTGCTGATCGAGCGTCTGCGAAAGGCTGACTTCGTCGCTACCGCCAAGACGCTCTAGGCCGGTGGCGCTTGGCTAGAGGATGCCGCGCCGGAAGATCTTCACATGGCTCGTCGGCCAGTCATCGTGATCGTTGAACCAACCCAGGCGGTCGTAGAAGAACCGTGACTTGTTCGCCATCGCATGGCCGATCACATCCCGCTTGGCGATGCCGTACTCGCTCTGCAGCCAACGGACCAGCGCCCTTCCTGCTGCGACCTGCTTCTTGCGTCGCAGGATGTTGCGGGCGCTCTTCATCTCAACGAACTCAATGCCAATGGCCTGGTTATTCAACCCGACGACGTGCCGACACATAACGTCCAAAGGCGCGAGCTGGTAGATCGTTCCGTTCTTCGCGATCACGAAATGGGTGCAAGCGCCGGGCTTCTCTTTCTTGGTTCCGGCGTTTCCGCCCGCGGCAGCATTCGCGGCCATCCAGTTCCACGTTGAGGAGTAGGTCGGCGACACGGTGTAGTGCAGGATCACCTGCTTAGGTATCCCGAAACTCGACGTGTAGACGCCGTAGTGGCGCTGGGCATATGCAGCCATCTGGTTCTTGCGCTTCGCACCGAACGGGATCGGGTCGTAGACGATTGGCGGGCGGGCGGCAGATGCGCGTGCGGCCGCAACAGCAACGGTGGCGCCAATGGCAGCTGGGGCCTCGGCACTCGCTGAGGCGCTCGTGGCGACGCTGCCAGCTGCGACCGCGAGCGCGATCAAGGTGGCGGTTCCAGCGGCGGTCTTTGGATAATTCACAACCTCAGACTATGCCCAATTCCACGCCCTGTTCAGCAAATCGTTCCAGGGTGGTTTCGACTTGCGCTTGCCGTGCGACAGGGGGAGGCTGGAGGTGGAGCGACTTTCCTTGGAGGCTTTGCGGTGTCAATCCCGATGACGAGCCAGGATGCGTTGTGGCTGACGATGGATCGGCCCAACAACCTCATGGTGATCGACACCGTGATGTGGTTTCGTACAGTCCCAGACTGGGCGCAAGTTGCCAACGTCATTCAAACCCGGCTCGTAGACCAGTTCCCGGTCTTTCGCTCGCGTGCCATGAAGAAAGGCACGGGTTGGGTGTGGATGGAAGTTCCAGACTTCAGCCTCGACGATCAGATCACCCGGGTGAAACTCGACGAGCCTGGCGACTTCAAGGAACTGCGCAAGTTCGTCGCGTCTCAACGAAGTGTTGCCTTCGCCAAATCGCGCCCAGTGTGGGCGTTGTACTTCATCGAGAACGTGCGCTTTGAAGATGGTTCAGTGGGAGCAGCGGTGCTCGCGCGCTTTCATCATGCAATCGCAGATGGCATCCGGTTGACGCAGGCGGTCATGGGTTTGTGTGACCTCGACCCGTCAGATGTCACGGCGGTCGGCCGCCCGTTCTCGCATCCCAGCACGCCTGTTCAGGTGGCAACTTCTGTCGCCAAGGAGACGTTGTCTGATCTCGCGGACTTCGGTGCCGCTGCTGTTCGCACCGTGGGTGGCGTTGCTTCTTCGGCGCGAGACGTCGTGGTGCGCGCTGTCACTGGCGATCCTGTCCAAGCCGCTTCCGAAGTTGTCGACGACGGCAAGAACATCTTCACCCTCGGCACTCAGGCTCTCAGGTTCCCTGAGCGACTGATGGACGTAAACCAACTAGTGAGTTCATCGGATAACCGAGTGGCCAATGACGCCACGATCCCCGGTAAGTACCTGTTGTCGGGCACCAGCGTCAAGACGGTGTGGAGCGGGACGCCGAAGCGTCAGAAGGACGCCGACTGGGCTCCGATCCTCGAACTCGAAGATGTGAAGGCGGTAGGTAGGGCGACGGGGACCACCGTGAATGACGTGATGATCAGTGCGGTAGCCATCGGTCTGACTCGGTACCTCAATGAGAACGGGGATCACAAGACCGACGAATTGATCTGGATGGTTCCAGTCAGCATTCAGCCGGTGGAACCCGGTGTTCCAAAGGAACTGGGCAACCACTTTGCGCTCGTGGTGTTGCGGATGCCGATTGGAATTACCGACTTCCGTGAGTGCCTGGCGAACATGCATGAGCGGATGGAAAGAATCAAGAGCAGCGACGAAGCGCTCGTCACTTTCGGCTTGCAGCGTGGCATCGCCAATGCGCCAAGTCCGCTGGCAGTTGGACTCACCAACTACTTCGCAAACAAAGCGGTCGGCGTGCTGACGAATGTTCCAGGGCCACGAGCGCCGATGACGCTCGCCGGCACGGAAGTCGACGGTGTTCTTGGTTGGGCTCCTTGCTCGGGGGATCAGCCAATGACGATCTGCATCTTCAGCTACAACGGGAAGGTCACCGTCGGCTTCGGAGCCGACAAGTCCCTCGTACCTGATCTCAATCGGCTGAGTGAACTCTTCTACCAAGGATTCCAAGACATGTACGCCGAGATCGTTGAGGGCGTTTCTCCCCGCTAGCCGCACTGCCAGCCCGAAGCTTCACCCAACATGGAGGATGAGATGAGCAAGAAGTTCAACAACGTCGATTCGTACGCAGGTTCACCGGATCAGGTGTGGGCGATGCTGTCCGAGCAGGGGTACTGGGAGGGCAAGTACGAAGCCTTGGGTGCGTCGAACCTGCAGTGGAAGACGTTTAACGTCAGCGACGATTCACTCACGGTGTCCTCCGTGCGCGAGGTGGCGGCCAATCTTCCGTCAGCTGCAAAGAAGATCATCGGCGAGACCGCTGAGGTCACCCAGACCGAAAACTGGACTAAGTCCGGCGACGATCTGACCTGTCAGATTTCGATCACCACCAAGGGCGCGCCTGGTGGAACTGACGGGACGATGACAGTCACGCCCGCTGCGGGCGGTTGCACGTGGACGTCTGATTTCGACATCAAGGTGTCGATTCCGCTGCTCGGCAAGAAGCTCGAGGGAATCATGTTCGACGAGACCGGTGAGAACTTCGTCAAGGAGAAGGCCTTCAACGACGAGTGGCTCGCCAACCACTAACCTGCACGTTTCAGCAAACCCCCGTCGTG
>JAOAUD010000092.1 GCA_030157755.1 Candidatus Nanopelagicales bacterium | reverse complement strand
GAGCTAGCGGTTCGCGTCGCGCGTGCTGAGGAACGTGGTGAGGAGATTGAGTCCGATCTACGTCTCCTCCAGGCCGTGAACAGGCTCAATGAATCGAATCCAATGTTGGGCCTGCGCGGAGTCCGTCTTGGGTTGGTGCTGCCGGGGTTGTTCGCACTCCAGGTCCGAGCGATCGCCGAGGCCGCCTGCTTCCGCGAACGGATGGGCGGCGATCCTCGCGCGGAGATCATGGTCCCGCTTGTCGGTTCGATCCAGGAACTTGAGTTGGTAATCGACGAAGCCGCCGGAGTTCTTGAATCCGTCGCGGAGGCGCACGGTTGTTCGCTGCAGTTCCCGATCGGGACGATGATCGAACTTCCGCGCGCCGCACTGACTGCTGGGCAGATCGCGGAAGCGGCGGAGTTCTTCAGCTTCGGCACCAACGACCTCACCCAGACCACGTGGGGCTTCAGCCGCGACGACGTCGAGGCGGCGTTCTTCTCGGCATATCTGGAGAAGGGCGTTTTCGGCGTTTCGCCATTCGAGTCGATTGACCGCGAGGGCGTCGGTGAACTCATCAAGATCGCTGTTGCGGCGGGGCGAGCGACCCGACCGAACCTGCACTGCGGTGTGTGCGGAGAACACGGTGGCGATCCGGATTCGGTGCACTTCTTTGACGAAGTCGGCCTGGACTACGTGTCCTGCTCGCCATTCCGAGTGCCGATCGCGCGACTTGAGGCTGGCCGCAGCGCTCTCGACCGTTGATCCGTGCGCAACCGCAAACATTCGGTGAGATTGGCGCCCTGAGACGCCGATTTCACCGAATGTTGAAGTTTGTCGTGTTCACCCGTTTGGGTGAACGAAGAGCTGGGTACTACCTCGTCGAGCGGATCGACAACCACCAAGATCCACCGATACGAGGAGCCATCATGAATCGCAAAATGACTGCAACCGCAGCACTTGTCGCTGGACTAGCGCTCACCCTGACGCCCGCCGTTGCCATGGCCGCAACACCCACGGACGCCGTCACATCAACCACCACAACGAACGTCGGCTCGATCAGCAAGCCGACCGCGACGCTTGTCAATCACGCGCCTTACGGCATGGTCTACCAACTCAAGGGAACCGTCTCTGGAACGCACGCTGGCGACACCGTCCGCGTCTTGAACGCGAACAACCAACCTGCAGCGGGCTTCACGCCCTTCAAGATCGGATCGCCAATCACTTCCTACACGGTCTACTACAACCCAGGTTCCCTCGCCGGTCAGTACAAGGTGCAGATCGGCAACCAGATCTCCGCGGGCGTCCAGCTGAACGTGATCCCAGCTGTCGCGGCCCGCGCGGACGGCGGCCGATAAGCCGGGGGACGACACCGGCCGCAAGACAAGCGGGCTGGCCTGAGGATTCACCTCGGACCAGCCCGCTTCGTCGTTGTGTGTGGTTATGGCAGCGGCGGCAGTCCCGCAGCCTTGCGCAGTGATGCATTCGAGCTCTTCCACACATTCGCGTCGGTACCGCCGTTGATGCCCGGAACCTTCGCGCGGTCGGTGTATTGCCACCACGACCACTTCCAGCCGCGGATCGCGGGCGGCGCGCCATAGCCCGAGGCCCACAGGCGGTAGCCCTTCTTGGCGAATTTCGTGGAGTTGCCAGTCTTCGGCCCCCACCACCAACTGCCGGTGTAGATCACCATGCGCTTGTTCGGCAAGCCGGTCAGCCGCTGGACTTCCTTCGTCCAACGATTGATCCATTTCACGATGGTCTTCTTCTTCCTCTTGCCGGTCTTCCCTTCGGCATCAAGCACGGCGAAGTCACCGGCGGCCCGGAATCCGCCAGCGGAGTTCACGTAGTCGACGAAGTACCTGGCGTCGAGGACCGGATCCTTGGTGAAGTCACCGAAGTCGTACACACCGCGGATCAAGCCGGCCGCCGCCATGCCCTGCCAGTTCCCGGTGAAGAAGGGATCGCGATACGTCCCCTGAGTTGCCTTCGTGAAGGCAAAGCGGACCGTCCGCGGTGCGGGAACTTGTCCGTCACGAAGCGGCGGATTGACCACGGTCGGCCAGTCGATCAACCCTTCCCAGTTCGACACGTCGACACCGAACGTGGGGGTCGATCCCCCAGGTGTGGGCCACGACGGGTCGAGCAGCGCTCGCTGCGCGGGAAACTGGGAGTCGTCTCGGCGGATGTACGGCGGCGCCTTCGACACCATCGAGGACGGAGGCGTTGGGGGGAGCTCAGCGATCAACACCCGAGGCACGTTAGCCGCGAAATCCGCTTCGGTCTCGCTCATCGGGCCGTAGAAGCACCGTGCCGGCAACATTTGGTTGTTCGTTTACCAAGTGGCAGGAACTCGCGGGCCGTTTCTGGAAACGACCACTTTTGTGCCACCTTGCGCAGTCAAACGGAGGAGGGGCACGATGGACTTATGTGCAGAAGCATCAAGACATTGCGGCCCCCGTACACCGATCACGCAGGGGAAACGGAGTACCACGCTGCCGCGCTGCAATACGTACGCAAAGTGAGCGGGTTTCGGGCGCCTTCGGCGAAGAATCAGCTCGTTTTCGATGAGGCCGTCGAACGGATCGCAGCGGCAACGGCCGAGCTCATGGCGGAACTGCAACTACCGAAGGCGCACACCCACACGCATGCTGCGACTGAATAGGGGTCTGTCATGGTGCTCGAGAAGAAGACTCTCGACCAGCTGAAGATTTCGCCCGGGGAACGCATTCGGCTCTCCGAGCACGATCCCGCTTGGCTTCCCGAGCACGTTCGAAAACTGCCAGCCGAAGCGCGCAAATCCCTCGGTAAACAACTGCTGAAGTCGAGCGTCGAGGGCCTCGCGAGCGCCCAAGATCTGTTGTACGCCGATGACCGCTGGTCGCTGCTTGTGGTGTTCCAGGCAATGGATGCCGCAGGCAAGGACAGCACCATCAAACACGTCATGTCGGGAGTCAATCCGCAGGGTTGTTCAGTCACGTCGTTCAAGCAACCAAGCTCGGAGGACCTGAACCACAACTTCCTCTGGCGGACGTGGAAGGCGGTACCTGCTCGCGGGCAGATCGGGATCTTCAACAGGTCGCACTATGAGGAAGTCCTCGTGGTCAAGGTCCATCCGGAGTTGTTGGCGGCGCAGCGGATTCCCGATGTGAAGGTCAACAAGGCGTTTTGGCAGAGCCGCTATGACGACATCAACGAGTTCGAATCGCACCTGGCTCGCAACGGCACGAAGATCCTCAAGTTCTTCCTCAACGTTTCGAAGGATGAACAGCGTCGTCGCTTCCTCGATCGAATCGACGACCCGAAGAAACACTGGAAGTTCAGCCAGGCAGACCTTGCCGAACGCCAACTATGGGACAAGTACCAAGCCGCATATCAGGAAGCGATTGCGGCGACGTCATCCGACGCAGCGCCCTGGTACGTGATTCCGGCTGACCGTAAGTGGGCGATGCGGGCAGTTGTCGCTGACATCATTTCGACGACCATTCAAGGGATGGATCTGCACTACCCGGTGTTGACCGCCGCAGATGAAGACCACCTCAAGGCGGCTAAGACCTCCCTTTCCGCCGAAGGCAGCTAGGCGGCGCACCTCCCGGAAGCGGGCGGCCCCGCCTTTCGCAGATCCCCACCGTGTTGCCCATTTCTGCGGCATTTCGACCTTAAAAAGGGCAACATCGTGGGGATCTGCGGAAGGCGCTACTTCGCGGGGATCGCGGCGACGACGGTGAGCTGCCAACTGAGGTTGCCTGACTTGGCCGTGACCGTCACCGGCAGGGGCTTGACCGCACCATCGGTTGCGGCGCTGTAGTCGTAGTAGCCGATGAAGGGCGCTTGAAGAATGACTGCCTGCCCATCGACGGGCGTCAGCTGAATGCTGAAGTAGCCCTTGGCCTGAAACTGTGGAATTGACAGGCCCGCCGTTACTTGTGCAGAGGGACTGTTGTCGCCGACGAACTTCGTGGCGGTCGTCGTGAAACTTGTGGTGTAGGGGTTCCCGGGGCTCGTTGACCCCATCGACTTGCGCGCCCACTCGTCGCTCTGGCCCATCGAACTATCGAAGATGCTGTTTTGGGTTGGCCCCGCTGGCAGGCGCTTACCTGGATCCACGACGGTCGCCGAAAACTCGTTGGTTATGAGCGCGGTACCGCAGCTGGCCGTGGTGAGCGCGAGCGCCGACAATCCCACGGCGGCGATGCAGCCGCGAGCGACAACGTGCATGGCCGAACCATAGTTGTCTAGAGGGATCGCGTCGTGATTCGGCTTGCGCGATTAGGCTGGCGCCATGACCGACGAATCGCACAGCGCAGGCAATCCAGGCACCGCAGCGGGGCTCGCGAACTGGCACGACCTCGTGCGCAGCCGCAATCCGCTCGGGCTTTCTGACCTATTGGCCGACGAGGTCGTGTTCCGGTCGCCCATCGTTCACACACCTCAGGTTGGCCGGGCGCGAACAACCATGTATCTCACGGGGGCGTTGCATGTGCTGGGCAACGATGACTTCACCTATGTCCGCGAGGTGGTCGATGGTGCCAATGCGGTCTTGGAATTCACCACCACAATCGACGGGATCGAAGTCAACGGCGTGGACATGATCGAGTTCAACGACGACGGCCAGATTGTCGACTTCAAGGTGATGCTGCGACCGATGAAGGGGATCCAAATCGTGGGCCAGAAGATGGTCGAGATGCTTGAGGCACTGAAGTCCGGTCAGCCAAGCTAGTCCGCAGCTCGCGCGTCAGCGATGAACTCCCGCGGCCGCAACGGTTGGCTGCGTTACGACTCGAATAAATGCATGTTTCCGGGATCGCAATCGCCAATTCCGATGCTTTGATGAGCCATGCCCACCTCAAACTTCCGTAAGGTCCGCCCTGGAGCGGGGGCGATGTACTACGCGGCGGAGGCGGCAGGGCTTGAGTGGCTGCGGGTTCCGGCAGGGCCACCGATTCCCGAGGTGATCTCGATCGGGCAGGCCGCGCTCGAGATGGAACGTATTACTGAATCGAGCCCGTCACGTGAGGCCGCAGAGGCGTTCGGCGCAGCACTGGCCACGATGCATGCCAGCGGCGCTGAAGGGTTCGGGGTCGGGCCGCCAACTGCTCCGGGATCTGGGTGGATCGCCGACGTCCCCATGCCATACGGAATCTTCGACAGCTTCGGCCCGATGTACGCAGAGCTTCGGATTCGCCCCTACCTGAAGTTGGCGCGTGAAGCCGAGGCGTTCTCGGCGCAAGAGTTCGCGGTTTTCGAGCAGCTGTGCGAGCGGCTCCTTGCTGAGGATCCGCAGCTTGTCGGACCCGCAGAGGTGCCCGCGAGAATCCATGGCGACCTCTGGAGCGGCAATCTCATGTGGGCGCCGGACCGTGACGGCAAACCCGCGGTGTGGCTGGTGGATCCGGCCGCTTATGGCGGCCACCGCGAGACCGACATCGCGATGCTCGCCCTCTTCGGCGCCCCGCAATTCGACCGCATCGTGGGTGCGTACTGCGAAGCCAACCCGTTGGCGGAAGGCTGGCGATCGCGCATCCCACTGCATCAGGTCTACCCGCTACTCGTTCACACCGTGCTCTTCGGCGGCGGGTATTCGGGTCAAGCCGTCATGGCGGCCCATCATGCCCTCGGCATCCCCAATCCCCTGTCCTCTTGACTCACCCCACCCCAGTCGTTGACTGTGAGATCACGGGCGGCAGTTCGAGGAGAGGAACGTGGGCATGGCGAGCGTTGCTGACGAAGCATCGAGTGCTGATGGCGAGCACCCGTGGGAGGTCCTGCAGGTCCCGATTGGGATCGATGCCGACGGCACTCGTACGGAATCGGACAGCATCGGCGACGTCGAAGTCCGCGCTGACCGTTACTGGGGTGCGCAGACGGAACGCAGCCTGCACCACTTCGACGTGAGCGACGACCGGATGCCGGTCGAGGTCTATCGCGCGTTTGGATACCTGAAGAAGGCGGCCGCGATCGTCAACGCCCGCGCAGGTCTGCTCCCTCGATGGAAGGCTGACGTCATCGCGCAGGTGTGCGACGAAGTGATCGCCGGAGACCTTGACGACCACTTTCCGGGCTACGTGTGGCAGTCCGGATCCGGTACGCAGGCCAACATGAACGTCAACGAGGTGATCTCAAATCGCTGCATCCAGCTACTCGGTGCGCAGCTGGGTTCGAAGCATCCGATTCACCCGAACGACGACGTCAACATGAGTCAGTCGAGCAACGACACGTTCGTCACCGCTATGCACATTGCGGCGTATCAAATGACCACGAGGTTGACGCTGCCCGCATTGGAAAGGTTGCAATCGGCCCTCGCCGACAAGTCCGCCCAGTGGATGTCGGTCGTCAAGGTTGGCAGGACCCACCTTCAGGATGCGACACCGCTGACGGTCGGGCAGGAATGGTCGGGATACGCGGCCGCGCTCGCCGATGCGATCGATTTCGTGGAGTACGCGACCCAGGGCTTGTTGCCGCTGGCGATGGGAGGGACCGCGGTCGGAACTGGCCTCAACGCGCCCGCAGGGTTCGACGTTGAGGTCGCGGCCGTGATTGCTGAGCTCACGGGAGACCCCTTCGTGAGTGCGCCGAACAAGTTCGCGGCACAGGCGACGCTCGACCGGGTTGTGCGGGCGCATGCTGCTTTGAAGGCGACGGCGGTGACCCTTTTCAAGATTGCAAACGACATGAGGTGGCTAGGTTCAGGTCCGCGCGCCGGGCTCATGGAGATCAATTTTCCGGCCAACGAACCGGGCTCATCGATCATGCCTGGGAAGGTCAACCCAAGTCAGGCAGAGTCGATGCTGATGATCTGCATCGAGGTCATGGCTTCTGACGTCGCAGTGCAACTCGGTGGCGCCGAAGGCAACTTTGAACTTAACGTGTTCCGGCCGCTACTGATCAACAACTATCTCCACTCGGCGTTGGTGCTAGGAAACGGCAGCGATCGTTTCCGCGAGTTCATGATCGAAGGAGCTGAACTCAACACCGCGCAAATCGCGACCGATCTTGGGCGGTCACTGATGTTGGTGACGGCTCTGGCTCCGATCCTCGGCTACGACAAGGCCACTGCGATCGCCCACCGAGCGACGCGCGACGACCTGCCGCTTCGCGACGCAGCCCTCGCCGAAGGGGTTGATCCAGAACTGTTCGACCGCATTGTCATCCCGACCGATATGACCCACCCCCACGGCTGACGTCACATCTACTCGAACGGGGACAGGTGGTCGTTGAGCACGATCTTCCAGTCTGTCGGCTCGATGCCCAGCTCGGTCCGCGCAGCGGAGTCGTCGAGGACAAAAGGCGCGTCGAACTGGTAGTACGTCTCCTTGAGCTCGCGCACCATCGGCACGAAGAGTCCAACTCCGGTGATCATGCCGCGCGACATGCCCTTCACCGGCACCATGTCGACTCCCGCGATCTGCGCGAGGTCGCCAATGGCCTCCCGTTGCGTGCGCGGTGGGTTCGACGGGGTATGCCACGCCTTGCCCCACGCCTGCTCCGATGCAGCCGCGGCGACGAGGGTGCGCGCGGCATCGTGGGTATACGTCCAGCTGTGTGCCACGTCGGGGTTGCCGAGGACGCGTACACCTTTGCCGGCCAGGAGCTTCGGGACGATGCGGTCGCCCAAGTGACTTTCGGCTCCGGGTCCGACGTAGTCCGAGCTGCGCACCTCGGTCACGCGAACGTCGCCACGTTCGTGAGCGGCCAACGCATCCGCCCACATCTGTGCGCGCACCCTGCCTTTGACCCCAGTGGCAGCGAGTGGGAGGTCGGTGCTGATGGGTCCGTCGACCGGCCCATAGCCGTAGAGGTTGGAACAGATTGCGTAGACCGATCCATTCGCGACCGCCGCAGCGAGCAGGGAGTTCGCCATAGGCGGCCAGTCGGTGGCCCACTTCGTGTACGTGGGGTTCAGGCAGTTGTAGATCGCGGCCGTATCGCTTGCGAGCTCTGACACCGCGGCCGCATTGCTCGCGTCAACGGACACGAGCGTGATGTTGTCGTGGGCCGGGCCGCGCCCTGACCGTGAAGCGACAGTGACGTCATGCCCTGACTGTGCGAGGTCGAGGGCTGTCGCCGATCCAATCGGCCCGGCCCCGAAGACTAAGTGCTTGCTCATCGCATTTCCAATCGTTAGCAGTGAACCAAAACAAGAGCGGTGCTCGCATTTAGAATGCACCCGACGACATGGCCGTGTCAAGAGCAGTGCTCACAAATGTTTACGCCGCACCTGATTCATGCCAAGATGTCCGAGTGGCAAAAGAAAAGGCGGCTTCGATCCGAGCACTAAACCGCGAACGCATCACAGCGGCGATCTTGGATGCCGCGCGTGACCAGATCGCTCACAGCGGCGCGAGCGCGCTATCCGTGAGGGCGATTACCCGCGAACTGGGAATGGCGTCCTCGGCGATCTACCGCTACTTCCCCAGCCGCGACGACCTGCTCACCAAGCTGATCATCGACTCGTACGACTCACTTGGTGCCGCCGTTGAGGCCGCTGAGTCGCGGGTTCCGCGGGAGGACCTGACCGGACGCTTCCGAGCCATCTGCCGAAGCACGCGACGCTGGGCGCTCGACAATCAGCACGAGTACTTCCTCATCTACGGCACTCCAGTCCCCGGCTACAAGGCACCGCAAGACACCATCGCTCCAGCGACACGAGTTGCGACGCTGATGATCACCGTGTTGGTCGAGGCTGCCGCGGTCAGAGCGACGAACGGAAGACAACCCGCCGCACCCGCGGAATTGCGGCGGGCGCTTTCACCGATGCGATCTTCCGTGCCAGACCTCGTGTCAGACGCCGAAATGGCGAATGGACTATCGACCTTTTCGGCCTTGTTCGGCGCGATCTCATTCGAACTCGGTGGGCAATTGCACAACGTGATTCGCGAGACGGAGACCTCACGTTCGGCGTATTTCGAATTCCAGATCGACGGGTGGATCGCGGCGCTGGGTTGGTAACCACCACTCGCCTGCGGACGCGAACGGGCGTGCCCCTAAGAAACCAGGGAGGATGGCACGGTGATCGTTCCGTTAGGCGCCATGCGTTCGAAGATTTCCGCGCACGTCCACAACACGATGCACCCCGCGGGATTCCACGGCGACGCGAAGACCCGCGACTTCTTCGAGGGCTGGTACGTCAAACTTGTCAGTGCTGATCGAAGTCGCCGGCTCGCCCTGATTCCCGGTCTCTTCCTCGGCCCCAACGGTGAAGAAGATGCGTTCGTTCAAGTCCTTGATGGAGCCACCGGCAACAGTTGGTATCACCAGTACCCGCGCTCGGAGTTCATTACGAGCGCGACCGACTTTGACGTTCGCGTTGGCCCGAACCACTTCACCGAGACCGGGGTATCCCTCGACTTGCCGGGGCTGCAAGGAAACGTGCGCTACACGTCCCCGCTCCAGCCGTGGCCGATCACTCCTGCATCCCCAGGAATCATGGGCTGGTACGCCTGGGTGCCAACGATGGAGTGCTACCACGGGCTGTTGTCCTTCGATCACGATCTTGATGGGTCGCTGACCCTGGACGGCGATACCTTCGACTTCAGTGGCGGCCGCGGCTACATCGAGAAGGACTGGGGTCAGGCATTTCCCTCCGGGTACGTCTGGATGCAATCCAACAACTTCGCGACACCCGGGACGTCGTTGTCGGCGTCCGTGGCCATCATTCCCTGGCGCCGGAGTGCATTTCGCGGCTTCATCGTTGGCCTCTGGCACGAGGGGAAGCTGCACAAGTTCGCGACCTACACGGGCGCGAAGACTCGACGCTTTGAGATAGATGACGACGAAGTCAGGTGGTCAATGACGAGTCGTTCCGGGCTGCACCTGGCGCTGACGGCTGACCGCGTTGTTGGCGGACTGCTGCACGCGCCGATCCGAACCGAGATGCACCGTCGAGTCGAAGAAACCCTGGATGCGACGATCCGCGCGCGACTGACAACCGCTAAGGGCGCGGTGATCTTCGATGAGGTTGGCGACTGCGCCGGGCTTGAGGTCCACGGCGACCTCGATGCCCTTCTGGCGACGTAGAACGCGATCTTCGCCTAATCCGTGCGACGTTCGCTTAGTCGGCTTGGCTCACGAAGATGTTGCCGTTTTGCAGGTCGAACGTGACCAGCCGCGACCGGAAGATCGAGATGCCGGAGTTCACGCTGGTGCCGCCTTCCAGGGGTGCAACTTGCACGGTGTTCTTGCCGGGCGTACTGCCTGCAGTGAGGCTCCAAATCGATGGGCCGCCAGCCTCAGCCGACAAGCTCAGAGGCGTCCCCGGGGGAACCGGGCCGGTGGACTTCGGTGCCCCCGGAACGCTCCCATCCGTGAACAGTGTCGGTGAACCGGTATCGAATGCGGTCGGCACACAACTGGTCGACTGCCCCCGGTACGCCCAGCAGGCTTGGACCTGATTGCTGGCCCATGCCGGGTAACCGTTGGCCAACTGTGGATCCGTCCATTGCGGGATCCGGAACGCAGCCTGCGGAGCTGGCGGTTGGGTATTGAAGGTCATCGTCGCTGACCCCACGCTGGAGTTCGCTGCAATCGAGAACGATCTGGGTGAGCCACCTTGAAGTTGGCTGATCGGAGAGTAGATGTCGAAGGCCTGCATTCCGATTCCGAGAATCCCGGAGAATGCTTGCGTTTGAGTGAACTTGGCGATCCCGACGGAACCCGCACAGTCGGGTTTGCCATCGGCACATGACACCGCAGTTATGAGCTGAACGTTGATCGGGCCCTTCGTCTCGAGACCCCCGAAGGTGACGGGCGCAGACGCCTCAACCCCAGCGAACCGAGTCCCATCGGCGAAAGTCACGTCCACTGGAGTCTGCGTTGCCACAACGCCGCTGGCACCAACCTTGTCAGCGAAGATTCGAACTCCAGGTGACCCGGTGTCAACCAGTAGTGGAACGCTGGGCCCGCCCCCGACAGTTGCATTGACCGTGATGAATGGTCGATTCCCATCGACCACAGGCATGTCCAGCTTCACACTGGTGGCGTTCAGTGTCTCGGTGTCGAAGGTTGGGGGGATGAAGCGTTGGAGGGCTGAACAGCCAGTGACGCCGAGGCACCCTGCGAGCACGAGTGCCACGGCGATCATGTTTCTGCGCCGCCGGACTCGGATCCCTCCCACCACTAGACCGTAACGAGACAGTGCTCACATTCGCTCGGTCACCGGAATATCTCCCCATCCCTTTCGACTTGATCGCAATAGTGGACAGTTGTGTCCTCTGCATCCGACCGACTTGTGCACCCACGATCCTTATCTGCGAAGGACTTCCATGGCGAACCCAACTCCCGCGACAGCTGAGCCCACGCAAGCGGAACCAGTCGACGACAAACGATGGCTCGGCCTCGCGGTCATCGCTATTGCCCAATTGATGGTGGTCCTTGACGCCAGCATCGTGAATATCGCCCTGCCTTCGGCGCAGCGCGACCTTGGCATCACCGATGCCAACCGCCAATGGGTCGTCACTGCGTACACGCTCGCGTTCGGCGGACTGTTGCTGCTTGGTGGACGTATTGCTGACTACGTGGGCCGAAAGACGACCTTCATCATCGGTTTGATCGGATTCGCGGGCGCCTCGGCTCTTGGCGGCATCGCACAAAACCAGGAGATGCTGTTCGCCGCCCGTGGCCTGCAGGGTGCGTTCGCTGCGTTGCTGGCACCATCCGCGCTGGCGCTCATCACCGTCACCTTCGTTGAACCGCACGAACGCGCGAAGGCATTCGGTGTCTATGGCGCGATCGCTGGTGGTGGCGCCGCTCTGGGACTCATCCTGGGTGGCGTGCTCACCGAGTACTTCTCGTGGCGCTGGTGCTTGCTCGTCAACATCCCCGTCGCGATCATCGCGGTGATTCTCGCCGTGCCGCTGATCAAGCAAAGCCGAGCTGAAGGCGACCGCCGATACGACATTCCCGGCGCTATCACAGCAACTCTCGGCCTCGTGTCGATGGTCTACGGCTTCACGAAGGCGACCGAGAGTTGGACGTCCCCAGAGACGCTGTTCTTCATTGGTGCCTCGATCGTGCTGCTAGCCGCCTTCTTCATCATTGAGGCGAATACCTCTCACCCGTTGTTGCCGTTGCGTGTGATCTTGGATCGCAACCGCGGTGGCTCGTTCCTTACGTCGCTACTCGTCGGTGTCGCCCTCTTCGGGATGTTCCTCTTCCTGACGTTCTACATGCAGGGAACGTTGCAGTACTCCGCTTTGAAGTCCGGCTTTGCATTCCTGCCGTTCAGCGCAGGCGTGATCCTTTCGGCAGGGCTTGCATCGAAACTCTTGCCGCGCTTCGGTCCGCGCCCAGTGATGGCGACCGGCCTCTTCCTCGGAACGATGGGGATGGTCTGGCTCACGCAACTGGGGGTCGACACGGCCTACGTCACGCACGTGTTGCCATCGGAGCTCCTGTTGTCGGTCGGCATGGGTCTGACTTTCGTTCCGCTGTCCAGCACAGCACTCACGGGAGTCGCGCCGCACGATGCTGGTGTCGCATCGGCAACCGTCAACACGACGCAGCAGATCGGTGGTTCCCTCGGAACCGCGTTGCTCAACACGATCGCCGCGTCCGCGACGACGGCCTTCGTGTTGGCAAATGGGGCTCAATCGATTGCCGAAGCGCAGGTCGCCGGTTACACCACAGCATTCAAGTGGGCCGCAGTGATCATGGCCATCGGCTTTGTCGTGACGGTCACGATGATCAATGCAAAGCCCAGCAACAACGCACAGTCGGAAATCCCCGCGCACGTCGGATAACGACCGCCAACAACAACGCCCGCCCGATGCCGTTTGGCAGGGGCGGGCGTTGTTCGTCAGTGCGTGATTAGCGCTTGTTCCGGCTGTACATCACCGTTCCGACTGCGGCACTGAGCACGATCAGGAAAGCAGCCAGTCCAAGCATGATCATTGTTTGATCGGCTTGGGCGTTCGCGCCGGCGATTTGGTATTGGTAGGCACCGAGATTGGTGTTGGCACCTTGGGCGGGTCCGGCAGGAAGTCCCTGACCCGACTGAGCTCGCGCATTCATGATCTCGAGTTGCGCGGTGTAGCTGGCCACCGTGATCTGGGCTTTGTCAGCGGCACTGGTGAACTTCGCCAGTGCCGCGTCACCCTTCTCCAACGCGCCTTCGGCACTGCCGAAGACCTTGGGGATCATCGATTCGATCTTCTCGCCGAATATGGGCACATAGGTGTCCGCAAGGCCCACGAACTTATTGACCGCGGGGAGGTACGCCACCACCCCATTGAGTCCGGGAACCATCTGAGTATTGACTGCATTTGTTGCCTGGTTCATCAGCGACAGCAGGTAGTTGAGCTGCTGCATCACGCCGCACTTGCTGATGCCTGCCGGCGTCTTCGGGCAATTGTTGTTGTCGAGTGCCTTGATGATCGCGGGCTCAAGTGCCTTGAATTCCTGGCCGTAATCCGAGGCAGTGTCGAGGTAGCCAGACAGCGTCGTGAGGTCCTTGCTCGCCGTCGTGAGTGCCTTCTGAATCGTGTCGATGTTGTCGATCGCCAACGTAAGCGCGACTGCGATCGTTGGCGCCCACTTCACGCAGTAGCCGAGACCCGATTCAGCATCTCCGTAGAACTCGCTGATGTTGTCGGCGAAGTTGTTGATCGTGGTCTTGTACGGCTCTGGCAAGAATCCGGCAACCGTGTGGAGAGCAGCGACGATTTCGGCTTCAGTGCTCCCGAGTCCGTCAAGGAAGTTCTTGATCGGTGGGCAGATCTTCTCAGCGGTTTTCGCGAGCTTCTCGCCCTTGGTCAAGGCAGGAAGGAGTTGATCCTGAATGATCGCGATTGTGTTCTTCAGCTTCGGCAGCAAGTTGTCGAGCATCGCTGATGCCTTGCTGAGCAGGTCAATCAACTGGTTGATATTGCCGACGTTGTCCTCGAAGAGCGGCACCGCGTAATCGACCGCTTCGTCTACGAGTTTGATGACTGCGGTCGCCTCTGGGAGTAACTGGCCGATTGCTTGGGCGCCCTGATCGAGCTGCACGAGTTGCTCTTCGCCCTTGGCGACTGCTTCGTCAATCGCGCCATCTTGGAACGCCTTGATGACCGGCTTGACGTAGTTGTTGGAGATTCCGGCAGCAATAGCGCCGTACTTCATGACGAGCGCTTGCAGTTTGATGATGTCGGTCTGGCCGAACGCGCCTGCCGCAGTCGCCACGTTGGTGACGTCTCCGGCGATCGGCAGCGCGCCGTAGGCGGTCTTTCCGAGGCCATTGTCGGTCAGCGTGATTGGCAGTGCCTGGAATGAGGAACCGGGGAGGGAAGCGCCGTCAGCTCGTGCCTCAATCGTGACCGACTGAGTGAGTTTGCCCAGCGGCGGAATCATCATGATCGTGCCGGACAAAGTGGTGCCAGCAGGTGAGACTCCACCCTCTGCCCACGGTGCATTCACGTCGGCGAACTGTTGGGGCAACGTGACGATGAAAGCTCCGCCGAATGGAACCGGAATTTCCTTTTCCTGAGTGATCAGGCTCCCATCGGGGCCCTTGAAGCTGATCTTGGTCTTCTCGGCGGTCATGTTCGTGAAGCTGTAGGTCAACTTCACCTTGCCGGTCACATTGACCATGTCGGCTGGGTTGATCTCCTCGCCGTTGACCCAAGCTTGAACCTGGACCTTGACGGGCAGTTTGCCTTGGAAGCTTCCGTTGGATGCACCGAACGTCTGCTGGGTGTTCCCAGAGTTCTCGACGTTGTAGACGATGTCGTCGCCTTCCATCACCGGTGCGTTGAACCCGGAGCTGTTCTTAGCCTTCTGAGTGCCGACTGGGACCTTCACAGTCGCGGAGCCATCACCCGAGGCCTGCGTGTTTGCCAGCAGCACGCTCATCTTCGGGTTCCCGGACGGTTCGGCCGCGACCAGCACACTCTTGGCCACCGTGATGTTGAGCCCTGACTTGTACACACTGCCCGGGTTCTGGTTGATCAGGTTCGGATCGTTGGGGTCTTTTGCCGGCGCTTTCCCGCCGGGCATGAACTCCTTGAGGTCGGACTGAAGCTGGGAGATGCTTTCGTCAAGCGGGCTTCCAGCCGCGGGCATCAACCCGTCGAGTGGGCTTGCCTTCGGCTTCGTGGCGTTCTCGAGTGCGGCTTTCACCTTGTCGTAGGTGGCGTTGAGGCTTTCGGGCGTCGGGCCCGCTGCCTGAGCCGGGGATGCCAGACCTGCCGCGCTGGCAAGGATCATTGCTGAGATCAGGGTCGCTCCGGTCCGGCGTACACCGCGTGAGCGGCGAATGCTGGTGGCGATGCTGCGCTGCCGCGCTCGTGACTGCATCGTCAGTTCTCCTTATTCTGATTCGAATCGAGCACAGAAGGACCAGCGCTCGTGCTTGCTCCGGCGGCAATAGCTTCGGCGTCGCCGGTCTCGCCCGGAATCGTGCTGTACCCGTCGGGTTCCATCGGATCGACGGCGTTAACTCCACCGCGCATGACTCGGAATTCGACAAGGAGGCAGACGAGGAACCCGGCTCCAGCGCTGAACAGCATCGCTGCAGCAACCTGGACTGCTTGGGTTTCGAACAACCATGGGGTGGTGTTGAAGTAGCCGTTGTAGGCACCGGCAAAAGCTGCGTTTCCGATGAACATTGCCCACAGCGGCAGCCGGTCACGGGTAAGCGCAGAGATGGTCGTCATGAGCATCAGCACGATGACAACGGCGATTGCATTTCCAAGCCAGGTGGCGGGCAGGACGGCCAAGCGCAGGACGTAGAACGCCATACCAAGGGCGAACCCGATGAGGAACGCGGAGATGCGAGCCAGCGGGCTATGTGTGCGAACCAGTCCCGTCGCAGCACCAAGGGCGAGGCCGAGAAGCACGTTCTGAAGGTTGAAGTTCAGCAACTGGCCAGACATGATGATCAAGAAGGCGAGTACCGAACAGGCCCCGCCGAACAGGAATACGCGCCTCACGCACCTGCTCCTCTCACTACATTGCGCCGAAAGATTTCCGCCGACTTCATTAGAACTCGGAATTTGCGATATGTCGTCACAAGGTGACCAGACATCAACGCAGCGTCACCAAATCACCCGAAGGGATGACGGTGTGGCTCGTTGGATGCGCCGACTCTGTGCAGTGAACCGCCAACGCAACGGACTGTACGCCGCAGTTTGGCGGTTTGCCCGCTGTGAAGCGGCAAGATCCTTCTGAGGTAGCGGCCTGTTGAGAAGCGGTATTTACGGGGCGATCGTCGCCGAATACGTGGAAGACGGGGTGGGAGTTCCACGGGATCCGGAATCGCCCGTGATGAGCTCGGGTGCGTTCGTCAGATCCAGCTCGACCTCGATCTTCAACGGGGATGTACTGGATCCCTTGCGGGTCCCGGTCAGCTTGCCCGTTCCGGTCGTTCCCACGGCCTTGCCGGACCCGTTGATGACCTCAAGATCCGCTTCAATCGAGGTCTCCTTTGATGAAGAGTCGTAGGTAGCGGTGCCCTTCTGGCGCAGTCCCAATACGGTGCCGTCACGCCATACGAGTTCTAGGAAGCCCCCGACTGGTCCGCCCTCGTCTGTGTAGTCAAACGTTCCGAGCATCCGAACCCGCACGGACGTCTTGTTGATCTGCGAAGTCCCCTCTAGGACCTGCACGCCGTACGACTGGTTGTCGCCCTTGCCGACCTGGTTGATCTTGGTGACGGTGGAGTTCAGTGTGGCCTTGAATGCCACTGGGTATCCCGTGGTCGATGGGCTCGGACTCGCTGAGACTGACGGGCTGCTCGAGGAGTTCGATCCGCTGTCGGAACTGCCCGAGGAGCACGCCGTGAGGGCGAGGCCGATGGTCACAGCAATTGCGGACAGGCGGACTACACGGGTCGTCGACACAGTCAGGCGAGGCATGGCAGAAGGATGCCAGCGGTTTCGGTGCAGTCGGACCAGCGGCTCGCAGCGTGTTGCCGTATTTGATTCGGAACTACCTGCGGCCTGCGAAACCCTTCTGTGTTGTCGGACCCGAACCCTGGCTGTTGACCGCCGCGATCTTCACCGTGTAGGTGCTCTTCTTCACCACGTTCAAAGTGAACCGAGTCCCGGTCGTCGTGGTCGATGCCACTTGCACGGTCTTTGTGACGGACTTCTTCTTCACCTTCGCCTTGAAGGTTCGGGTAACCGTTACCTGGTAGCCCGTGATGGCGGCGCCACCGTTCGACGTCGGCGCAGTCCAGGTGATCGTGCGGGCGGCCTTCTTAGCCTTTCCCGCCACCGCAATGTTGCCGACTGCTCCAGGTGCAGATGCTGTTGGTGCGGCAGGGTTGGTGACGCCAGACCCAGGCGTGCTGCGCGGGATGCTGCGGACCTTGAGCGTGGGACTTGAGTACCCCAAATCGGGAATCTCAAGCTTGGCGCCACCGGCGACGTCGGTTGTCGTCGTCCCGGCGACGGTGGAAAGGGTGCCGCCGTCGTCACGGAACACCTCGAACTCGCTCGATGCTGCGGTTACCCCAGCGGTCGTGAAGTAGCCCGGTGGAAGGTACGCGGTGAATGACCCGCGGTTCTGGGTAGTCCCATCGCTGGCGAAGTGGGGGTTGGCGACCTGGAATTCCCAATGGGGAACGTTCTCCCCGCCCGGCTCGATGGGGGTGTTGAAGTAGCCGACGGTTGAGGCGGATTCCTGCGCATTCGTCGCGATGTACATGCCGCCGAACGTTGAGATCGCGTCATTGCCCCACGTCGACATGTTTTGGGTGTTGCCGCTGAATGCAACCGGGTTTTGCGTCGCCCAGTTGCTGTCCTGGCAATCGTTGAGGTGACAAACATCGTCGAACGGGGCATCCCGGTTCCAGTTGACGGCCGTCGCCTTGCCGCGGATAGCGATCGTGGTGTTGTTCGAGCCATCAGTCGAGGTGCTCACCGAGAGTCCGTCAGCGAAAGCAAACGTATAGAGGGGGTTGAAAGCCCCGACGCGGATAGTGATAGCCGCTTCGTCGCCGGCAGTAGTGGCAGCCGGTAGAGACCAGTTGAAGGATTCCGGGTTATAGCCAAGGGTCCCTGGCAGAACGTTCACCGAAGCCGACGCGGGCACGCCGTTGTTTGTCGCCGATTCGATGCAGTACTGGGCATCGGCATCGGCACAAGTCGGCCATGGGTCCGAACCATTCGGGGCATCAACCGGCCAACCAGGCGCCGGGGAGGGGTCGGCGTGGGCCGCAGGGGCCGTCACCAAGGCGCCGAGCAGCAGCAGGCCCGCGCCAAACGCGCCTGGCAGTACCCGTCGCAGGTGCATTCGGTTTCGCCTTTCGTCGCCGCGGTATCCCCTAAGCGTGTGGCACAGGACACATTCACCGCCAACTTGATCACCCGTTAGGCCCAAGTGTTGAGGCTCACCAAATTCGGGGGCGGGTGAACAAGCGTTCACCACAGCCAATTAGGCTCCGCCGATGACTGGAGGTGGGCTTAGGTGAAGCTATTTGTGCCTAAAGAGACTCGCGAAGGTGAACGTCGGGTTGCCTTGGTGCCTGACACCGTTAGCAAATTGGCGGCCCTTGGTTTAGACGTGACCGTTGAGTCGGATGCTGGAGCTGCGGCTTTCGCGACCGACGCCGACTACACCGCTGCGGGTGCAACCGTCGTGGAGCCAGGCGCTGTTGCAGCGGCCTTCGCAGATGCTGATGTCGTCGCCACCGTGCGTCCGCTTGATCCTGACCGCGCGAGCACGCTGAAGGCCGGCGCCGTTGCGCTCAGCTTCCTTCAGCCCAACAACGACACCGAAACGATCGCCGCGATCGCAGGTGCAGGCGCCACCGCCCTTTCATTCGACCTAGTGCCACGCATCTCGCGCGCACAGTCGATGGATGCACTGACGTCACAGGCCCTCGTTACCGGCTACCGAGCGACACTTGTCGGTGCCGAGAACCTGCCGAAGTTCTTCCCGTTGTTCATGACGGCCGCCGGAACGATTCCACCCGCGAAGGTGCTTGTGCTTGGTGCTGGCGTCGCGGGACTGCAGGCAATCGCGACAGCTAAGCGCCTCGGTGCTGTTGTGTCCGCCTACGACGTGCGCGCTGCGTCGAAGGACGAAGTCCACTCAGTCGGCGCTAACTTCATCGAACTGGACCTCGAGGCGCTCGAGGCTGGTGGTGGGTACGCGAAGGAAATGACCGAAGAGCGTGCCGCTCGCCAGCGTGAACTCCTCACTCCTTACATCACCGAATCCGACGTATTGATCACGACGGCTGCGGTTCCAGGTCGTCAGGCTCCGCGCTTGGTGACGTCAGAGATGCTCGCTGGGATGAAGCCCGGTTCGGTTGTTGTCGACCTCGCATCTGAGACTGGCGGCAACGTCGAGGGCTCGGTCGCGGGCGAGCAGGTCATCATCGACGGCGTCAAGATCTGGGGTGCCAAGGACGTCGCGAGCGAAATGCCCGTCCACGCTTCGCGCCTGTACGCAATGAACGTTGTTGCGCTGCTTGGTCTCGCCGTCAAGGAAGGCGAGCTCGTGCTTGACCCAGAAGACGAAGTCTTCGAGGGCTGTGCCGTGGTTCTCAACGGCGAAATCAAGAAGGGGGATGCGGCCTGATGGATTCTGGAGTCGCACTACTCACCATCTTCATCCTGTCGATCTTCGTCGGCTTTGAAGTCGTATCGAAGGTTTCGACTGTCCTGCACACCCCGTTGATGTCGGGCGCCAACGCGATTCACGGAATCGTGTTGGTCGGCGCAATCCTGGTGACCGGAAGCGCTGACAGCCCGCTCACGATCATCCTGGGGCTCATCGCGATTGTGCTGGCAACGATCAACCTCGTCGGTGGATTCGTCGTCACCGATCGCATGCTTGAGATGTTCAAAGCAAAGAAGCCTGCGAAGCCTTCCGCTGATGAGGAGGCCAAGAAGTGACCTCGCTACTCGCATCCGCCGAACCCACCAGCACGCCGGTATGGGCGCAACTCGTCGACCTGTTCGTT
>JAOAUD010000091.1 GCA_030157755.1 Candidatus Nanopelagicales bacterium | reverse complement strand
CCACTGGGTTCGCTGCACCCCGCCTGTCGGTCGGGGTGATCGGCACTGGCCGTGCGGGCAGTGTTCTCGGCGCAGCGCTCGCCCGGGCAGGGCACAAGGTTGTTGCGGCCTACGGAGTGAGCGATCTCAGTCGGCTTCGCGCTGAGGCTCTGTTGCCTGAAGTCCCGCTCGTGACCCCTGAAGAAGTCCTGGCCAAGGCCGACTTGGTGTTGATCACGGTTCCAGACGACGTCCTCTCCGAACTCGTCACGGGGCTCAGTGTGACTGGAGCGTTTCGTGCCGGTCAGTTCATCGCTCATGCCAGCGGTCGGTATGGAATTGAAGTCCTGGATCCTGCGACGCGAGCTGGTGCGCTTCCCCTGGCGCTGCATCCTGCGATGACATTGACGGGCACAAGCCTCGACCTAGAGCGAATCTCGGGCGCACCGTTTGGTGTGACCGCACCTGAGGAGTTGCGTCCCGTCGCCGAGGCCCTCGTTGTTGAGATGGGTGGTGATCCGGTCTGGGTACCGGAGGAGCACCGCGCGCTGTATCACGCAGCTCTCGCCAACGGTGCGAACCATCTGGTGACTCTCGTTGCGCAGTCCATTGACCTGCTCCACGCTGCGGGCGTTGAACATCCGCAACGTTTGTTGGGTCCTTTGCTATTCGCAGCGCTGGACAACTCGCTTCGTTCAGGTGATTCAGCGTTAACTGGACCCGTGGTGCGCGGGGATGCTGGGACCGTTGCCGCGCATGTGGATGTGATCAACGAGGTTTCCGTTGAAGCGCGTCGTGCGTACGTGGCGATGGCACGCCTAACTGCCGATCGTGCGCTAGCAAATGGCATGCTTCGCGCGACCCAAGCCGAGGCACTCCTTGACGTTCTGGCGGCGGAACCGCCGGATGTCAGTGGCTCAGCAACACCGACCGAGGATGGCCAGTGAACGCAAACGCCGAGCCTGCCAGCGGCACTCCTCGCGTCGTCACGTCTCGATCGCAGTTGCAGGAAGCCTTGGCCGGGGCGAGCCAGCCGAGCGCGGTTGTCATGACGATGGGCGGGCTGCACTCCGGCCATGGCGCGTTGATGGAACTTGGGCGAGCGTTGGTCGGGCCGCAGGGGCACCTCACCGCAACCATCTTCGTGAACCCTTTGCAGTTTGGCGCGAACGAGGACCTCGCCAAATATCCGCGCACGTTCGATGACGACCTCGCCATATGTGCGGCAAATTCGGTTGACCTGGTGTTCGCTCCGACCCCCGACGTGATGTATCCGAACGGCGATCCCGAAGTGACTGTCGATCCGGGTGAACTGGGCGGCCAATACGAGGGAGTCGCCCGGCCCACGCATTTTTCGGGTGTTTTGACGGTCGTCATGAAGCTGCTCCAACTGACGCATCCCACGTATGCGATCTTCGGTGAGAAGGACTACCAGCAACTCACACTGATTCGGCAGATGGTTCGCGACTTGGACATCCCGGTTGAGATCGTCGCGGGCCCAACCGTTCGTGAAGCATCGGGTTTGGCAAGGTCTACGCGCAACAATTACTTGTCCGAGGCAGCCCGCGACACAGCACTGCGAATTCCGTCAGCCATCGCCGCAGGCCAATCGGTCTCCGAACGCGGAGCGGATGCCGTGGTCAACGTGGCGCGATCGATTTTGGAAGCCCCTGCGGACGTCGAAGTTGACGTGCAGTACGTCGTGGTTACCGACCCGCTGATGGGCCCTGCTCCCGCGGCGGGCGAGGGACGGCTCATCATCACCGCAATTGTGGATGGCACCCGCCTGCTCGACAACGCGCAGGTCTTCATCGGGCCTCCCGAACCAGGGGCAGCCGATGCCGATGCGACGAGTGGGGTTGACACCACCGAATGACGGCGCACTTGGCCCCACGGCTCACAAGTCCGGAACCTGGCTGGACGATCGAAGCCGACGTTGTGGTGGTGGGTTCGGGGATCGCAGGTCTTGCGACTGCAATGCATGCCCGGCGCGCGGGGCATCGGGTCCTGCTCGTCACGAAAGCCAAGGTCGACGAAGGGTCCACGCGCTGGGCTCAGGGCGGAATCGCGGCGGCCTTGTCTGAGGACGATTCGCCTGCTGAGCATCTTGCAGACACGATGATCGCTGGTGCCGGACTGTGTGATCCGGATGCCGTGCGGGTGTTGGCGTACGAAGGGCCCGCCGCGGTGCGACGCCTTGTGAGTTGGGGTGCGGCGTTTGATGTCGACGATGCCGGTGCACTTTCGCTGACTCGTGAAGGTGGGCATCAACGCAACCGGATCGCGCACGCGGGTGGCGACGCCACCGGGGTCGAGATCAGTCGGGCACTCGTCGACGCAGTCGCGCAGGACGACGGCATTGAACTCATTGAGCATGCTTTGGTGCTGGACCTGCTGGTTGACGTTGAAGGGGCCGCGCAGGGTCTCACCCTGCACGTCATGGGTGAGGGTCAACGTGATGGGGTCGGCGCAGCGCTTGCTCCGGCGGTGGTCCTGGCAACGGGCGGAATCGGCCAGGTGTTTGCGTCCTCGACCAACCCGACCGTCGCGACCGGTGATGGGTTGGCGCTGGGCCTGCGCGCGGGAGCCGAGGTGGCCGATATCGAGTTCGTCCAGTTCCACCCGACGGTGTTGTGGCTCGGGTCTGCGAGTCGAGGTCAACAACCGCTGATTTCCGAGGCATTGCGTGGTGAAGGTGCAGTGCTGCTTGATGACACAGGCCAGCGATTCTTGGTGGGCCAACATCCGATGGCTGAGTTGGCTCCCCGCGATGTTGTCGCCAAAGCGATCATGCGGCGAATGGGCGAAACAGACCGTCCGCATGTGTGGCTTGATGCGCGAGGCTTTGACGAGCAGATGTGGTTGCGCCGATTCCCCAACATCTTGGAGTCCTGTCGGCAGCATGGGATTGACCCCATGACGGGGCTCATTCCGGTCGTGCCTGCCCAGCATTACGTATCCGGTGGGCTGGTGACTGATGTGAATGGCCGTACGAGCATCGACGGACTATTCGCCGTCGGGGAGTGTGCGTGCACCGGAGTTCACGGCGCCAACCGGCTTGCCAGCAACAGTCTGCTCGAGGGGCTGGTATTCGCCGATCGGATTGGTGCGCTGCTCGCGAATGGCCTGCCGCCCCGGCGTGAACCGTTGCCGCGAACGACACAATCGGCGCTCATCGGTGGTGAGCATCGCGATCGAGTGCAGAAGCTTATGACGGGCAACGTCGGCGTTCTTCGCACAGCAGAGTCGATGGCGATCGCGGCCGATGGCATCGCAGACGTCCTTGCTCAGCAGGAGGCACAGCCGCACACCGCCGCCTGGGAGACCACCAACGTGGCGATGGTGGCCCAAGTGCTGACGGCGGCTGCAGCGCTGCGAGAGGAAACCCGTGGCTCCCACTGGCGCGAGGACTTCCCCGACATCGATGACGAGAATTGGCGAGTTCGAATTGTGAGTCGGCGTAATGCGGACTCGACGATCAGCATCAACCTGCGGAAGGTTCCTCGGTGACAAAAGACGACATATGCGCGCAACTGACGGCCGCCGGACTTGATCCCAATGCCATCAGCGGACTGATTGACGCCGCCATCGCTGAGGATCTGGCAGGTGGCGTTGATGTGACGACGGTGGCTACTGTGCCGCCGGAGCAACGGTCACAGCTTGACCTGGTGGCGCGGGCCCCGGGCGTTGTCGCAGGAATCCCGATTGCTGCTCTGGTGTTTGAGAACGTCGCGGCTTCAGCGGGTAGTCCAGTTGATGCTTCGCAAGATCGCAGCGATGGCGATGCCGTTGTGGCCGGCGATGTATTGCTGTCGATCCGCGGCCGAACTCGCGACCTCCTGACCGCTGAACGCACCGCACTGAACCTCCTGTGCCACTTGTCCGGTGTCGCCACCGCGACGGCCAAGTGGGCTGTCGCGCTTTCCGGAAGTCAGACGCGCGTTCGCGACACCCGCAAGACCACCCCGCTGTTGCGGTCATTGGAGAAGTACGCAGTCCGCTGCGGCGGTGGCGTCAATCATCGAATGGCTTTGTCGGACGCAGCGTTGGTCAAGGACAACCATGTCGTCGCAGCGGGAGGAGTTGCCGCCGCCTTTGAGGCGGTTCGCAGCCAGTTCCCGGGCATTCCAGTTGAGGTTGAGGTTGATTCGCTTGACCAGTTGGACGAGGTAGTAGCCGCGGGTGCTGACCTTGTGCTACTCGACAACTTCACTGCCGATCAGATGACAGAGGCCGTGCGCCGCGTGGGTGGTCGAGTGCTGCTCGAGGCATCTGGTGGTCTGACACTTTCTGATGCACCCGCCGTCGCGGCGACGGGCGTTGACTACGTAGCTGTCGGCGCCTTGACGCACTCTGCGCCCGTGCTTGACATCGGTGCCGATTTGGAGTCGATCTAGCCAACTTTCATTCCACGCGGCAGGTAGGGAACTATGTACCTGTGCTGCTGACGATTGATGTGGGAAATACGAATACGGTCATCGGGCTGTTCGAAGGTGACAGCCTTGAGAACTCTTACCGAGTCAAGACCGATCCGCACAGCACCGCCGATGAGATTGCTCTGGTCTTTCGGGGCCTGCTGGCAAATGATCCTGCCATCACCGGAATCTCGATGT
>JAOAUD010000090.1 GCA_030157755.1 Candidatus Nanopelagicales bacterium | reverse complement strand
CGTTGGCAATTGCCAGATTCAACAACAATACGTTGACCCGTTCCTCGCCAAGGAAACCGAACTGCCGACCCTGGGTGTTCTGCGCAACGAGCTCGGCAACTGCTGCCTCGCTGAGCTTGTTCGCCTTTGCAACACGAGACACCTGGAGTGCTGCGTATTCGGGGCTGATGTGCGGATCCAACCCGCTACCACTGGCAGTCAATGCGTCGGGAGGTATCTGCCCTGTGGTGCCGTCCTTCTGCTGGATCGTGGTGCGGCGCTCTTCGACGGCGCTGAGCAGGTCCTCGTTGTTCGGTCCAAGATTGCTGCCACTACTCGACTGCGCGTCATACCCATCTGCGCCAGCTGCCGAAGGTCGTGACTGGAACCAACGGTCGTCGCCGAAGTTCTGGCCGATCAACGACGAACCAACAACGGTGCCATCGCTGCCGGTGACAAGTGAGCCACTCGCAGCATCTGCTGCGATGACTTTGCCGACGCCGGTGACGAGCAATGGGTAGACGATTCCCAGCAATACTGCCCCAACGATGAGCAATCGAATTGCGATCCAACTCTGCCTAGCGAATGCATTCATGCGGTTCACCCAATCCCAGGGATTTGCGAAACGATCATGTCAATGATCTTGATTCCGATGAAAGGCGCGATGAGGCCGCCGACGCCGTAAATGAGCAAGTTGCGATTCAGTAGCTGACCAGATGTTGCAGGTCGATATTTCACGCCCCGCAGTGCCAGCGGAATGAGCGCAACAATGACTAGTGCGTTGAAGATGACAGCCGAGAGGATCGCCGAGTTCGGGCTACCCAGTCGCATGATGTTGAGCGTTGCCAAGCCCGGAAGCACGACGACAAACATCGCGGGCAAGATCGCGAAGTACTTCGCGACGTCATTCGCAATCGAGAACGTCGTCAGCGAACCACGCGTGATGAGCAACTGCTTGCCGATCGCGACGATATCGAGCAGCTTGGTGGGATTGGAGTCAAGATCGACCATGTTTCCGGCCTCCTTGGCGGCAGACGTTCCGGTCGACATCGCGACGCCCACATCGGCCTGGGCAAGCGCCGGGGCATCGTTCGTGCCGTCCCCTGTCATCGCGACGAGTCGCCCTCCCGCTTGCTCCTTTTTGATCAACTCCATTTTGTCTTCGGGAGTTGCCTCTGCCAGCACGTCGTCGACTCCCGCCTCCGCCGCGATGGCATGCGCTGTCGCCGGGTTGTCGCCGGTAATCATCACGGTGCGAATGCCCATTCGCCGAAGCTCCGCGAACCGCTCAGCGATCCCTTCCTTGATGATGTCTTTGAGGAAGATCACTCCAAGGACACGCGGACCATTGGCGACCGCGAGAGGCGTGCCGCCGGAAGCGGCAATCGCATCCACCTGCTGTTCCACCTCAGGACTGACCGTGCCACCTTGTTCGCGAACCCAGGCAAACACAGAACCCGCGGCACCCTTGCGAATCATCTGCCCGTCGTGGTCGACGCCACTCATACGAGTCTGCGCCGTGAATCCGATCCACTCGGCATCATTGAACTCACTGACCTCCTGTGCGCGCAGACCAAACTGCTCCTTGCAAAGCACGACAACGGATCGGCCTTCGGGCGTGGTGTCGGCAAGGCTCGCAAGTTGAGCCGCATTCGCCAACTCAAGAATTTCGATGCCCGGCGCTGGCACCAGTTCGTGCGCTTGCCGATTTCCAAGGGTGATCGTTCCAGTCTTGTCGAGAAGCAGCGTCGAGACGTCTCCCGCTGCCTCCACCGCTCGACCACTCAGAGCCAGCACGTTCTTTTGAACAAGCCGATCCATCCCTGCGATTCCGATGGCCGACAGCAGAGCACCGATAGTCGTCGGGATCAGGCAGACAAGCAGCGCAGACATGACAATCAGGGTCTGCGGAGCTTCGGAGTAGTTGGCCAGCGGAGACAACGCCGCAACTGCGATCAAGAAGACGATCGTCAACGATGCCAACAAAATGTTGAGCGCGATCTCATTTGGCGTCTTGCGTCGATCGGTGCCCTCCACTAGGGCAATCATTCGGTCGATGAAGGTTGAGCCAGGCTCCGCTGTGATCGAAATGACGATGCGGTCGCTGAGAACCTTCGTGCCACCCGTCACAGCACACCGATCACCGCCGCTCTCACGAATGACCGGCGCGGACTCACCAGTGATTGCCGACTCGTCGATGCTCGCGAGACCCTCGATGATGTCCCCGTCGCCGGGAATGACGTCACCTGCCTCGCACACAACGTTGTCACCAACGTGAAGGTCGACTCCAGCGATCGTTGTGATGCTGCCGTCGGCCTCGAGTCGTTTGGCCACCGAATCCTTCTTGGCCGCCCGCAGCGATGCCGCTTGCGCCTTACCGCGCCCCTCGGCCACTGCATCGGCCAGGTTCGCGAAAATCACGGTCAGCCACAACCACACGGCAATGGACCAGGCAAATACCGTCGGCTGCAACACGGCCGCAATCGTCGTGACCACCGAACCGACCAGCACGACGAACATGACTGGCGTGCGAATCATTCGGCGGGGATTGAGCTTGACCAGAGCTGTCGGCAGTGACGTCACGAGAGACTTCGGCGAGAAGGCACCGACGGAAACCTGCTCTGATTCGTGCACAGTGACTGAACTCATGACAGACCTTCCGCAATGGGGCCGAGAGCGAGTGCTGGTAGGTAGACCAGTCCGGCGAGCACAACCGTGACGATCGCGAGTAGCCCGACGAACTGCGGCCGGTGGGTCGGCAAGGTGCCCTCCGTTTCAGGCACCCGGGTTTGGCTCGCAAGAGAACCCGCCAGTGCCAAGACGAAGATGATGGGCAGGAACCTGCCGAGGAACATCGCGACGGCTAGTGCGATGTTGTAGAAGTCCGTGTTCGCCGACAACCCCGCAAATGCCGAGCCATTGTTGTTCGATGCCGAAGTGAAGGCGTACAGCACTTCGCTGAGCCCGTGCGGCCCCGAATTCAGCATCGACGACCGACCCGTCTCGGTCGACATCGCGATTCCAGTGCCGATAAGGGCGAGGGCAGGCGTGACGAGGATGTAGAGGGACGCCAGCTTGACTTCGCGTGCGCCAAGCTTCTTACCGAGATACTCCGGCGTCCGACCGACCATCAGCCCCGATATGAAGACCGTCACGACCGCGAGGATGAGCATTCCGTAGAGACCCGATCCGGTTCCCCCGGGCGCTACTTCGCCAAGCCCCATGTTCAGGATCGTCATGCCGCCACCAAACGGGGTGTAGGAGTCATGCATCGAATTGACGGCCCCAGTCGAGGTGAGCGTGGTGCTCGCACCGAAGACGGCGGACATCGGGATACCAAACCGAACCTCCTTACCCTCACTCGCAGCACCGGCCGCCTGCAGGGCTGCGCCCGCATGTGCGTTCTCGGCGGCAACAGTCAGCGAGACCGAGATGGCCCACAGAATCGTCATCGTCGCGAGGATCGCGAACCCCTGACGAAGTTGGCCAACCATCCGGCCAAAAGTCCGCGGGAGGCTAAAAGGGATCACCAGAAGTAGAGCGATCTCTAACAGGTTGGTAAATGGCGTTGGGCTCTCGAACGGATGCGCGGAGTTCGCGTTGAAGAACCCTCCACCATTGGTCCCGAGTTCCTTGATTGCTTCCTGGCTAGCAGCCGGACCGCCGGGAAGGATCTGTTCACCGCCAGCCAGGGTCGTAGCGGTGGTATCCGCGAAGTTCTGAATGACTCCGGACACCAACAGAACGATTGCGAAGACAAATGCGACCGGGAGCAGAATCCGGAATGTCCCGCGGGTGAGGTCCACCCAGAAGTTCCCCACTCGGTCAGTCCGGGTCCGCGTGAACCCGCGAATGAGTGCCACGAGCACTGCCATGCCAACTGCAGCAGACCAAAAGTTCTGCACGGCAAGTCCGACCATCTGGACGAGAAACCCCAAAGTCTCGCCGGAGAAGGACTGCCAGTTCGTGTTCGTCACAAACGAGATTGCAGTGTTGAGCGACTGGAATGCGGGCATCGCATCCTTGCCGTTGGCAAGCGGCAAGAACGGCTGCAACCGCAACAGCGCGTAGAGCGACACGACCGAGAACACGGAGAAGATCAACACTGACCGCAAGTACACCGGCCATCGTTGGTCGGCATCTGGGTCGACGCCGATGACTCGATAGGTCGCACGTTCGAACCACGTGTGCTTGCTCGAGTCATACACCCGCGCCATGTAGTCACCAAAAGGAACATGGACGGCCGCAAGAACTACGACGAGAGCCAGCACGCTGAGTGCCGCGCTCACCCAGCCGGTCATCAGAACTTCTCCGGCTTCAACAATGCAATGACCAAGTAGACGAGCAACAAGATCACAATGACGAGTGCGATCCCCGCTTCAATTCCACTCATCGCAAGCTCACAGCCTCTCTGTTCCGCGCATTGCGAACCAGACGACTGCCACGAGGACGACGCCCACAAGTAGAGCTATGAAATCTGCCATGGCTCAATCTGAGCACCGAACTGGCAGTCCAAAAACGAGCCTTAACGCGATCTATACGGCTGTGTGCTCAATCGGAACGCGCACCGAACGCATCAGCAAGTTCGCGGGGAGGAAGCCGAATTCCTACTGAAAACCACTACCCAGGAAGAAGTAGAACAAGGCCCACGACACAAACGCATTCGGGATCAGAGAATCCAGGCGGTCCATGAGCCCACCGTGGCCCGGAAGCAGGTGGCTCATGTCCTTCACGCCGAGGTCACGCTTGATCGCGCTTTCGGCGAAGTCACCAGCGGTCGCCGTGATCGACATGATGATCCCGGTGATTACGCCTTGCCACCACTTGCCGTCAAGGAGCCACACAAACAGCCAACCGCCGACGACGGCCTGCAGGAGCACCGAACCCGCGAACCCTTCCCACGACTTCTTTGGGCTGACACCTGGCGCGATGGGATGCTTACCAAACATGACCCCAGCGGCGTAACCACCAATGTCATTGGAGATGGTCAAACAGATGAAGACGATGACCCGCTGAGGTCCATCCGAATGATTCAGCGTTAACATCAAGAAGCCGAGCATGAACGGCAGATATGCCGCTGTAAAAATCGAGGCGGTGATGTCTTTGACGTAGCCGTCGACGCCGCGGCGGATCCGCCACATGAGGACGAATACGACGAGCGTGCCAAACGTCACGAGCTGAGCGACTACACCCCACTCGTACGTCGCCGCTGAACATGCGACCGCGCCGAGGTAAAGCGGAGTCCGAGCGATTCGCACGCCGGTATTGGCAAAGGCATTGGTGATTTCCCAAATCCCGATGCAAATACAAATGCAGGCAAGCCCTACGAACAGCCACGGCTGAATAAACAGCGTTAGCAGCACTAGCCCGGCGAGGATTACCCCGACGGCGATGGCAGCGGGCAGGTTGCGACCAGCCTTTGGTGCCGCATCTGCGGCGTCGTCGGCCGGCTCTGCAGCAGCGGCTTGAGAGTTGTCCACGTCTAGACCTCGAGAAGCTCGGCTTCCTTATGTTTGAGGATGTCGTCGACGTGGGCCACGTGCTTGCCGGTGACATCGTCGAGCTGCTTTTCAGCTCGGCGGACGTCATCCTCCCCTGCTTCGCCGTCCTTCATCAACTTTTCGAGTTGATCCTTGGCGTGGCGTCGGACACTGCGCATGGAAATCTTCGCGTCCTCGGCCTTCGTCCGGGCCACTTTGATGTATTCCTTACGACGCTCTTCGGTCAGTTCCGGAAGCACCACACGAATCAGTTTTCCGTCATTGGTGGGATTCACGCCGAGGTCCGACTCGCGAATCGACTTCTCGATTTCAGTCATCGCACTGACGTCGTAGGGCGTAATCAGAATCATCCGCGCTTCAGGAGTCTGGAATGAAGCCACTTGATTGAGAGGGGTCTGGGTGCCGTAGTACTCGACCGTGATTTTGGCGAACATCGCCGGGTTCGCTCGGCCAGTTCGCAGAGTTGCGAAGTCTTCCCGGGCGACTGTGATCGCCTTATCCATCTTGTCTTCGGCTTCGAGAAGGATTTCGTCGATCAAGGTGAACTCCGGTTAGCTCGGTGGCTATTGCGCCACATGAAATGAAATCGTCTGCAGCAGACTAGAACGTAGTCGCTGGGCACCGCCGACTGAGGCAGGCACGACGGGCAAATGGCATCTAACTCCTCATGACGAGGAAGTCACGAGGGTGCCGATCCGTTCGCTTGCGACTGCCCGCGCGATGTTGCCTTCGGTCAGGAGATCGAAAACGATAATTGGCATGTCGTTGTCGCGGCAAAGACTGATCGCAGTGGCGTCCGCGACCTTCAGGTCTTGGGTCAGAACGTCGTCATACGTAAGCCGGTCGTACCGCTTGGCGTCAGGATTCGTTCGAGGATCGCTGTCATAGACACCGTCGACTGACTTTGCCATCAGGACGACCTCGCAGCCAGTTTCCAGTGCGCGCTGCGCTGCGCACGTATCGGTCGAGAAGAACGGTGCGCCCAGGCCGGCACCAAAGATGACGACCCGACCCTTTTCCATGTGGCGGATCGCGCGACGCGGTGTGTAGGGCTCAGCGACCTGGCCCATCGCGATAGCAGTCTGTACCCGAGTCTCGACACCTTGGCGGTCCAGGAAGTCCTGCAGCGCCAGGCAATTCATGACTGTCCCCAGCATGCCCATGTAGTCGGCCCGAGAACGATCCATCCCGCGCTCGGAAAGCTGAGCGCCGCGGAAGTAGTTCCCGCCGCCGATGACCACGGAAACCTCTGCACCACGAGCGACAACATCGGAGATTTGCCGCGCGATGGCGGACACGACGTCAGGATCGACGCCAAGTCCGCCACCGCCAGCGAATGCTTCACCGGAGAGCTTGAGCAACACCCGGCTCCACCCTGATTCGGGGGCGTCCGGCCAACGTTCGACCGTTCCTTCCAATGTGGGTTGAACCGCGGCAGGCATCAGATCGGTCTCCTGAAGGCGTTGACAATGGATCCGGAGGTGAGTCTAGTCCTGCTACTCCTGGCCGACCTTGAATCGCGCAAACCGGGTGACCTTCGCGCCGTTCTCATCGAGCAACGCCTTGATGGTCTTCTTGTTATCGCGAACGTAGGACTGCTCGAGTAGGCAGAAGTCCTTGAAGAAGCCATTGGTTCGGCCTTCAACGATCTTCGTGATTGCCTGCTCTGGCTTGCCTTCTTCGCGAGCGGTTTCTTCTGCGATGCGGCGCTCGTTCTCGACGGTTTCGGCCGGAACGTCCTCTCGGGAGAGGTACTTTGGGGACATCGCCGCGATGTGCTGGGCGATCCCCTTTGCCAGTTCCTCATTGTCCTGATCGAGCTCGACCAGAGCGCCGACACTTGGCGGCAACGCAGGATCGTGCTTGTGCAGGTAGACGTAGACCGATCCGGAATCGAAGCGGGCGAAACGGCGAATCTCGATCTTTTCACCCATCGTCATGTTCGCCTCGTCCAGCAACTGCTGGATGGTCTTGTCGGCCTGGATCTCCGCAGCCATCAGCTCAGCAACATCGCCTGGCTGGTTGGTCGCCACGAAGCTCGAAACGTCGGCGGCAAGACTCTGAAATCCTTCAGTCTTGGCAACGAAGTCGGTTTCGCAGTTGAGTTCGAGGAGAACGCCATGCTCTGAACCCTCAAGGTGCGCAACAACGAGCCCGTTGGATGCAGTACGCGCTTCGCGCTTTCCGACATCCTTGGCGCCCTTGATGCGGAGCAACTCAACGGCCTTGTCGAATTCCCCATCGGATTCTTCGAGGGCGCGCTTGCAGTCCATCATTCCGGCACCGGTGAGTTCCCGGAGCTTCTTGACATCTGCGGCAGCAACAACAGCCATGACTATTTGGCCTCGCCTTCGGTAGGTGCGGCTTCTGCCGCCTGCTCTTCGATCTTGACTTCGGCGACAGCGGCGTCAATGTTCTCTTCCGCCTGCTCCGCGATCTTCTCTTCAACGGCGGCTTCCTCAGCAGCAGAGTTACCCGCTTCGAGAATCTCGCGCTCCCACTCGGGCATCGGTTCAGCGGCAACTTCTTCGCCTTCGGTCGCGGCTGCGGCAGCACCGGCACGAGCCATCAGGCCCTCGGCAACAGCATCGGCGACAACTCGGGTCAGGAGGCCGACTGCGCGGATCGCGTCGTCGTTACCCGGGATCGGGTAATCAACGACGTCGGGATCGCAGTTGGTATCGAGGATCGCGATGACGGGGATCTTCAACTTGCGCGCTTCGCCAACAGCGAGCGCCTCTTTGTTGGTGTCAACGATCCAGACTGCACTCGGAACGCGACCCATGTCGCGGATTCCGCCGAGTGTGCGCGAGAGCTTTTCCTTCTCGCGACGCATCATGAGCAGTTCCTTCTTGGTACGACCGCCACTGCTGGCGACATCGTCAAGATCCATTTCCTCAAGTTCCTTGAGGCGCTGCAGCCGCTTGTGGACTGTGGAGAAGTTGGTGAGCATTCCACCGAGCCAGCGCTGGTTCACGTACGGCATACCAACACGGGTTGCCTGCTCGGCAATTGCTTCTTGAGCCTGCTTCTTTGTTCCGACGAAGAGAACGTTGCCGCCGTGGGCGACAGTCTCGCGAACGAATTCGTACGCCCGGTCCAGGAACGTGAGCGACTGGTTGAGATCCACAATGTAGATCCCGTTGCGCTCGGTCATGATGAAGCGCTTCATTTTCGGGTTCCAGCGACGAGTCTGGTGGCCAAAGTGCACACCGGACTCCATGAGCTGGCGCATCGTGACGACGGCCATGGTCTTCCTTCCTGCGCTGCTGAGCAGACCGCCGGGCACTGCCCGTGGCTACGCAAACAGCTATTTGGTTTGTTGCCGTGCCGGTTGGCACAGCCCTCTCCCGGCCCCGAGAACCGCCTTGGCAAGCCAAGGACCGCGGTTTCGATCGCTGCCGATGTCGGCAGATACGGGATGTGATGTCACGAGACAAGCTCGCGCATGGCGAAGTCTACGCGATCCGGCATTCCACAGGTAGTCCAGCTTCGTGACTTGTCCACCGCCGCACAGAATTCGCCCACCGCCACAATCAATCCACACAAACCTTGACCCATGCACCACACACATCAACTCACCCGAGTCCTCACCCGAGTCCTCACCGGCGCCATCGCCTCGCTGTGGCTCGGCCTGGTGGCAATTCCGTTCCTAGCGGGGTCGGCAGTCGCTGCGCAACGGTGGGTAAGTCCCATCGGTCAAACCCAGCGACCCACTGTCCTCGAAGGCTTCGACCCACCCGCACAACGGTGGGAGGCGGGGCATCGCGGAGTTGATCTAGCCGCATCCGCTGACCAGGCAGTGCACGCCGCGGGGTCGGGAACGATCACCTTCGTCGGAGTTATCGCTGGGCGAGGAGTCGTGACGGTCAGCCATGGCGAGTTGAGGACGACCTACGAGCCCGTCAACTCGTCGTTGAGCATCGGAACCGAAGTTGCTGCCGGTGAATTCCTCGGGTCGATTGGGCAGGGTGGTCACTGCAGTTCACGATGCCTCCATTGGGGTCTGCGGCGAGCAGATACGTATTTGGACCCGATGTTGTTGCTGAAGTGGGAGCCACCCGTCCTCAAACCAACCGGCGAACGCGCAGTTCGCCAGGTCGCGGCACCTCTGGCGAATGCACCTAACCAACGATCTGAGCCCTCCCCTGAGCCGGGCATTGGCGGGCCTGCCGCATCGACCGCCGCGCTGGCAACTGCCACAGCAGTTGGCGTCAGTGGCGCAGCATTCGGATGGCGCAGGATCAGGTCACGGCCGAAGTAGCCGACTCCTGGGTCGGTGGGAGGAAGCAGAGAAGGCAGCTACGCAATATCGGCTGCGTCAGCCATCTTCGCGCGCAATTGCAGGACAGCCTTGGTGTGAAGCTGGCAAGCCCGGCTTTCCGTCACGCCCAGGACTTGGCCGATTTCGTTGAGGGTGAGGCCTTCGTAGTAGTACAGCGTCACGACGATCTTCTCGCGATCTGGGAGCGCTGCAACCGAATCGGCAAGGATGTAGCGGGTCTCCTCACCCTCGAATAGCGACACTGGATCGTCGGCTTTGGGGTCAGCCAGTGAGTCACCGAGTGTTGTCTTGTCCCCACGCTCGCCACCAACGTGCAGAAGTTCGTCGAGAGCGACCACGTTGACGAACGACACTTGGCTGAAGATCTTGCGCAGGCTTTCGATGGGAACGTCCAACTCAGCGGCGACTTCCTGCTCGCTGGGCGATCGCTGGAGCTTCGCCTCAAGAGTGGAGTACGCGCGTTCAACGTCGCGGGCCTTCGTCCTGATCGACCGTGGAATCCAATCGATGCTCCGGAGCTCGTCGATGATTGCCCCGCGGATCCTGCTGATTGCATAGGTCTCGAACTTGATGGCGCGCTCAAGATCGAACTTTTCGATGGCGTCAATGAGTCCAAAGATGCCGTACGACACCAGATCGGCTTGGTCAATGTTGCTCGGCAGTCCCACGCCGACTCGACCGGCAACGTACTTGACCAGTGGCGAGTAGTGCAAGATCAACTGGTCGCGCAAGCCGGAGTCCGCGGTCGCCTTGTAGTCCTGCCAAAGTGCCATCAGGCGAGCAGCTGACTCCTCGTTGAGAAGCTGAATCTCGGCGTCAGTGGGCGCGTCGTCACCACTGTCCGCTAGACCCCGCTGATCTGGCACCGCGCTTACACCTACCTCTGGTCCTTCCACCACAAGTTCGGCATCAAGTTCACGCACGCTCGGCGAATGAGGCTGCGGCAGGTCGCCCGCAGCATCATGCGCGTGGGTGCGCTTGTTCATAGACCGACCTCAGGCGTTCGAGTGATACGTGGGTATAGAGCTGTGTTGTCGCGAGCGTAGCGTGACCAAGGAGTTCTTGGACAGTTCGCAAATCTGCCCCTCCCTCAAGGACATGGGTAGCTGCGGTGTGTCGCAACCCATGAGGTGCCATGGCCGGAATTCCGTCAATCCCCTGTGTCGCAACGGATACCGCCCTGCGTGCAGCACGCTGATCAAGTCGCCGACCCCGGGCTCCAAGAAACAGGGCGTCGTTACTCTCCGTCGTCGCCAGAATGGGCCGACCGTGTGTGAGCCAACCGTCAAGGCAAGCCTGTGCTGGGGCACCAAACGGGACAACTCGCTGCTTGTCTCCCTTGCCAAGTACCTGAATGGTTCGTCGCTCGAAGTCCACGTCCCGCCGATCCAATCCGCAAAGCTCGCTGACTCGCACTGCAGTGGCGTAGAGAAGTTCCAAGACAGCTGCATCACGAATGCGAAGAGCAAGATCCTTCGGACCCATATCCGTATCTAAGGCCGGCGTCGCCTCAGCAACGTTGAGGACCTGCTCCATCTGCTCGAGGCGCAGCACCGTCGGCAACTCGCGCGGGATCTTCGGAGATGCGAGCCGCTGCCCCGGATCCGATGCGGAGGCACCCGTCGACATGAGCCAGGCCGTGAACGTCCGAGCGGCGGCCGCATGGCGCGCAATGGTCGACCGGGCCGCATTCCTGGCCGCAAGCGACCCAAGCCAACTGCGCAGCGTCTCCAGAGTTAAAGCGCTTGGGTCGGAAATCCCGTATCGGTTTGCGTGAGCCGCAAGACTGCGCACATCACCGACGTACGCCCTCACCGTGTGATCGCTGCGTCGAGATTCGAACTTCAAGTGGTCGGCGAACGCATCGATCTTTTCGTCCCACGCAGACGGCATTGCTGCGTCGGCGGCGAGACTGTCGCCACCGCGTTGAGCGTCCCGATCCTCCACGATCTAACGGTGCTCCCTCACGCCGCCACAGTCAACCCAGCCGACGAAGATCTCTCATACACAGACCTGTCTATGGCGCACGATCGATGCTGCGCCACCCCCGAGCCGTCTGTCGGACCAACCCCTTACGTTCGAGCAGATACAGCGTGGCCGTGGCTGCATCGATGGAAATTCCACAGCTGCGCGAGATCTGCTGCGGACTTGCCGATCGATTAGCGCACGAATCGAGGACCTGTTGCTCCTGAAGATCAACGGACACAAAACGCTGCGCGCCGGTGTTACCACCGATGCGTTCCCGCGACCCCAACGCGACCTCGATGACATCTTCTGCACTGGTGACAAGCGCTGCACCACCACGGGCGATCAGCTCGTGGCAGCCCGCCGACATTGCGGATGTCGTCGGACCTGGAAACGCGCACAGACTTCGGCCCATGGCATCGGCCTCGCGAGCAGTTGACAACGCACCAGATCGCAACGCAGCCTCGACCACAACTGTGACGGGGGTCAGCGCCGCGATGACACGATTGCGAACCAGAAACCGACGCCGATTGGGGTGCTGCCCTATCGGAACTTCGCTGATAACCGCACCAGATTCATAGAGCCGAGCGAAGAGCGAATCATTCGAAGAAGGAACGGGGATGTCGACCCCTGCCGCACTGATGGCAATCGTTGGGCCTGAACCGGCCAGGGACCCTCGGTGGCTGGCAGCATCAATTCCCATTGCACCTCCTGACACGACACACCAACCTTCGACGGCCAGTTGTGTACAAAGCTCCTCTGCAACCCAGACTCCATAGCGGGTTGCGGCACGGGCACCGACGACGGCGACGCTGCGAGCAAGCGCTTGCCGAACCGGCAATGCCCCTTGGACCCGCAACGCCAGCGGAGCTCGTTCTTGGAGATCATCTAGTTGTGTCGGCCATGTGACTAACCCCGGAACGATGACCTCAATGCCCCGACGGTGAGCCAGTTCAAGCTCAACGTCTGCCGCCGCAAGCCAGTTCTCCTCCCGCCAGCGCCTGGCGAGCGCAGCCTGCCCTCTAGCTGTGTGTTCACGCGATGCCAGGAACTCCGCTGCGCCAGCTGCTCCCAGCTCTGCTACCAATTGCCCGACCACCTCATTGCCAGGTTCGAAGGCGGCCGACAACGCCATCCGCGCCACCACATCCCGGACGTCCTCCACGACTCCTACATTTGGATGCCCAGTCATGTCACGCCGCCCACTGTTGTTCAGACGCACGCAGACTGATTGCGTCATCAATGTCTGCCGCGCTGGGCTCATCGCGGCCCGCGAGTGCGGCGATACTCCACGCGACTCGAATTACGCGGTCGCGACCACGCATGCTGTCTTTGCGACTTGCAGAGTCGAGCTTCTGGCGTGCACTAGGGGCTAGAGGCCATCGCAAGGCGAGTTGCTCCGCTGGGACATCGACCATCAACGACCACTGTGTGCCGACCAAACGCTGCCGCAAGCAAGCTCGGGCCTCGCGGACACGAGCAGCGATCAACTCAGACGAGTCATCATCTGCATCGGCGGCAAGACTCGCCAACGACGGCCGAGTGAGCACAACCCGCACGTCGACCCGGTCAAGGAGCGGGCCCGAAAGCCGCGACAAGTACCTCCGGCGCTGTGTCGGTGTGCATCGACATACCGCTCCCCGGTGCGTGTCGAGCGCGTTGCCACATGGACATGGATTGGTCGCCAGCACCAACTGGAACGCAGCGGGGACACTGATTTGGAATCCGGCTCGTGCGATCGTTACGTTCCCTGACTCCAGCGGCTCTCGCAAGGCGTCGAGGACACCGGGCTCAAATTCGGCTGCCTCATCGAGGAACAGAACACCGTGGTGCGCAAGGGACACCATCCCTATGGACGGCCGATTGTCAGAGCCGCCTCCCACCATGGCGGCACGCGACGCGGTGTGGTGTGGAGCGAACCAAGGTGGATTTCGCGCAAGACCCACACTGACACCTCCATCGCGCCCACTCAGTTGATGAATTGACGTGACTTCAAGGGCTTGCTCATCGTCGAGGTCAGGAAGAATCCCGGGAAGCCGCTCAGCGAGCAACGTCTTGCCAACCCCGGCCCTGCCCAGCAGTGCAACGTGGTGACCACCCGCAGCCGCTATCTCGAGTGCACGCTTGGCATGCGGTTGACCCTTCACATCGGACATGTCTTTGAAGGCACACGCATCGCGCGGAGTATCGGTCGATGCAAACGTCAGCAGTGGGCTGTGCTCACCCACATCGGATTCCTGCTCCCCGAGGAGGCGGGCGGCCAGTGCACGCAGGCTTGGCGCCTCGACAACATCGAGTCCAGGAACTGCTCGCAGACACACACAATCCGATGAACCCGCTGCAATCGCCGATGGCACCGGACTGTTCGAGCGCCGCAACGCCAAGGCAGTCGCCAGTGCACCGGGCGCGGGGCGAACTCGCCCGTCGAGCCCCAATTCACCCAAGCTCAGAAGCTTCCCGACTTCTTGAACTGGCAACTGGGCATCGGCGGCCAGAATGGCCAGCGCAATCGCAAGATCCAATCCGGATCCTCGTTTCGGCAACCATGCCGGGCTCAGACTGACCGTGATCTTCACATTGGGCCACTTCAAGCCGCTATTCACCACAGCCGCCCGCACGCGATCGCGGGCCTCATTGAGAGCGGTGTCCGGCAACCCCACAATCGAAAGTCCGGGCAGGCCTTGGCTCAGATCAGCCTCAACTTCAACGATGTGTGCCCGCACACCCATCACCACGGCAGAGAACGTTCTCGCGAGCCCCATCACTGGACTCCGACGACGTGTTTGATCTTGGCTGGACCGCGCGGTGCACGCCACACCGCGACAACGTCGATGCGCAATCCATCAACTTGAAGCGGATGGTCTGCCAGCCACTCGGCCGCGAGCCGCCGCAGCCGACTGACTTTTGGCGGCGTCACTGCCGCGAGCGGACCGCCAAATTGATCACTCGTACGAGTCTTGACCTCGCAGATCACCAGAATCGCGCCATCGAGGGCCACGAGATCAACTTCGCCGCTGCGACCTCGCCAGTTGCGATCGATCAGAACTAGGCCGGCATCCTGTAGATACCGAGCCGCAACATCCTCGCCATAACGCCCCAACGACTTCTCCCGAAGTCGCGGGCCGACTGCTGCCTTGGGCTCCATGAGCTCCACCTCCGGCACTCACTTTCGTCGCAGTGAGCATGCGGAGACGACTGTCCAACGGACAACTGTGGAGAACGACCCCAGGAACTTGCCTGTGGAAAATCAGTGACACTTACTCGTGGACCGGAGGTTCACCCTTCGACAGGTCCTCGATGTTGACGTCCTTGAACGTCAGCACTCGCACTCTCTTCACAAAACGGGCCTGCCGGTACATGTCCCACACCCACGCATCAGACATGTTGACCTCGAAGAAGACCTCTCCGCCATCGGTAGAACGAACCACGACGTCGACATTGTTCGTCAGGTAGAAACGCCGTTCCGTTTCCACAACGTGAGCGAACTGACCCACCACATCGCGGTACTCCCGGTAAAGCGCGAGCTCAACTTCAGTCTCGTACCGCTCGAGATCCTCCGTGCTCATGCTGCACCTTCCTGGCTGGCCAATTCGGTCCCCGCGCCACTTTCATCGTGATGCGCTTGTGCACGCCGAACTGGAGCGAATGATTGCCGGTGAACGGGTGACGGCCCGAATTCTGCCAAAGCCGCTCGGTGCATCGACGTCACGTATCCCTTGTGGATGGCGAAACCGTAGGAAGGCCACTGCTCGTCTAGCTCAACCATGATCCGATCTCGGGTGACCTTCGCTAAGACTCCAGCGGCGGAAACGCAGCCACACACCTGGTCGCCCTTCCACACTCCAAGGTTCGGTACCGGCAATCCAGGAACAGCGAAACCGTCGCTGAGCACATAATCCACATCACTGTCGAGGCGTGCCAGCGCGCGACGCATGCCCTCGATGTTGGCGACGTGCAAGCCAATCCGATCAACCTCGTCGGGCGGGACAATCACGGTGGCCCAGCTGATGGCATTCTTCGTGACCCGGTCGTACACCCGCTCACGTGCGGCGGCGGTCAGCTGCTTGGAGTCGCCGAGTTCCGCGAGCGTTCGAACGGTCCGCGTTGACGTGACATCAAGAATCGCTGCACCGATAACGAGTGGGCCCGCACATGCACCCCGGCCTGCCTCATCTACGCCGGCGATTGCCATGAACCCAGATCGATGAAGCGCCCGCTCATACCGAAACAGCGAGTCGTCGGATCCAGTGACACGTCGTCGAGGCGCACGAGTGGGCAAGCGCATGCGGATCAGTTCTTCGCTGCCGCAGTGGGCGTCGGGGCGGCAGGCGTCGCCGCGGTCTGGTTGTTTAGCGCCGGGTTATCGAAGGGGATGGACGGAATCGGAACTGTGCCGAATTGGCTGAAGGGCCAGACCTTGAGGAACACCTTGCCAACAACGTTGTCGACCGGCACACCACCGTCATTGCGTTCCAAGTGGTAGCGAGAGTCAGCGGATGACCCACGGTTGTCACCCATGACGAAGATCGAGTTGGCGGGAACCACAATGTCGAAGGGCACTTGGTCCGTGCCATTTCCCGGTTTGATGTACGGCTCCACAAGTCCGACACCGTTGAGGACAATTTGCCCCTTGGCGTCGCAACACATCACGTGATCACCGGCAATACCAATTGCCCGCTTGACCAAATCGTCGCCGGAACTCGACGGCAAGAGGCCGACAAACTCCATTACCTTGGCGACTGGGCCGACCGTCGTCTTTGTCGGGGGCAACCAACCGCCCGGATCCTTGAAGACAACTACGTCGCCACGGCTCACGCCCGAAATTCGAGTGGTGATCTTCGACGCCAGGATTCGATCATTGATCAACAGCGTGTTTTCCATAGAGGCACTCGGCACATAGAAAGCCTGGATGAAGAATGTCCTGACCACGACCGACAGCACCAGTGCGCAGACCAGAACGATCGCTACCTCACGCAAGAACCGCCAGGTGCCGCCCGATTCACTGCCGGAGTCGTCTGCGCTCACCGGGTCATCGCCAACACTCTCGCTGGAACTCACGTCATCTCCGGTAGGTCGGCGAATCGATCGAACGTCCGGACGATATCGGCCAGACCACTGACATCGCGCGACCGACTACCCGTTCTTCAGGAACAAACCCGCCCCCGGGTGCACCGAGGTATGCCCGCGAGTCAGCCGAATCGGACCGGTGATCGCCCATCAACCACAGCTTTCCCTGCGGTACCCGAACATCGAACTTGACGGTACTTGGGGCATCGCCGGGATACAGGTAGTCGCTCTCGTCGAGCGCGGAGCCGTCAACCGTCACCCTGCCAGAGGCATCGCAACACGTGATGCGTTCTCCGGGCAGCCCGATGACCCGCTTCACAAAGGTGGTCGCGCCGGGAACGGGCTCATTGAAGATCCCGCTCCCGTCGAACACAACAACGTCGCCACGCTCAATCGACCGAAAGTGGTAGCTCACCTTTTCGGCAAGCACACGTTCGCCCGGTGACACCGTCATCTGCATGGAACCCGACGGGATCGAGAAGATCTGCGCAACAAAGACTTTGGTGCCGAAGGCCCCAATCAACGCGCACGCAAGCAAGATCGCAAGATCCACCAATAGGTGCCGACGCGCAGTGCTTTCGCCGGGAGCCTTTGGTGGCTCACTAGCGTCGTCGTCGGACGGTGAGCCCGACGGTAAAGCCGCCGTGTGGGTGGTTGCCATTGTCGAGCACCTTACCCCGCAGATCGCGTCTTTCTGCGACACGAAAGCCGGAGCGCCGGATGCTGATTAGGCACATAACTTGGCGGGCAAGTCGCCCGCGAAGCGGACTACTTGACGTTGTCGCGCTTTTCCTTGATCTTGGCGGCCTTGCCTCGCAGATCGCGCAGGTAGTAGAGCTTGGCGCGACGCACGTCGCCGCGGCTTACGAGCTCAATCTTCTCAATGATCGGCGAGTGAACAGGGAATGTCCGTTCCACACCACAACCGAAGCTGACCTTGCGAACGGTGAAGGTTTCGCTGATTCCGCCGCCTTGACGACGAATCACGATGCCAGCAAAGACCTGGACACGCGAACGGGATCCTTCAACAACTTTGACGTGAACCTTCAGCGAGTCGCCAGCGCGGAATTCGGGAACGTCGTCGCGTAGCGATGCTGCGTTTACTGAATCAAGGGTATGCATGTTTCTCCTGCACGGACGCCCGCCACAGGTCGCCGTTGTGCTGATTGGGTCTTGCTGCCAGTGCTGAACACCTCAGTCGCATGACCCCCTGTGGCAGGTCGGTGCGCGGTTTCAGCGTCGGTCAAGTGTGCCACATGGGTGGGCTTTACGACGAAGACAGGTCAGGCCTTCGTTGCGAGGTCCGCCGAATCGATTCATCAGCACGCCACTTTGCGATGGCTCCGTGATCGCCGGAGAGCAGCACGTCAGGCACCTCGAGGCCCCGCCACGACTGCGGCTTCGTAAATACCGGGCCTTCGAGCGCCCCGCCTTCGCGATCGGGCGCGAAGCTGTCGTCCACGGCGCTTTCAACATTGCCCAGCACACCTGGGATCAGCCGAATTGTCGCCTCGGCAATGACGAGAGCTGCTGCCTCTCCGCCTGCCAACACGTAGTCGCCGATGCTGACCTCGAGCACGTCAATCTGTTGGCCGTAGTACTCAAAAACTCGCGAGTCGATTCCCTCGTACCGCCCGCAGGCAATGATCAGCCACTGGGATTCGGCGAACGATGCCGCGGTCTTTTGGTCGAATGGGACGCCGCTGGGTGTGGGAACCACAAGAACAGGTGAACCAGCCCCAGGGGTCTGCACCGAACCGAGGATCTCATCGATCGCCTCGCCCCATGGCTGCGCCTTCATCACCATTCCGGGGCCGCCGCCAAATGGAGTGTCATCCACCGTCCGGTGACGATCATGGGTGTAGTCGCGCAGGTCGTGGATGTGGAGTTCAACTTCGCCGCGACCGATTGCCTTGCCTACCAGCGACAATGAGAGTGGTTCCAGGTACTGCGGGAAGATAGTGATGACGTCGATACGCATTGTTAGTCCTGGGGGTTCACAGCTTCATCGCCGTCTTCGACCTCGTCCACCAAGAGTCCTGGCGGAGCATCGATCACGAGTTTTCCCGCTTCAAGATCAACTGTTGGGACAATCGCAGAGACAAACGGGACCAATCGCTCTTCGCCATTCGTGAGCTCCACCGCCAACAGGTCTTGTGCGGGCAGGTGCACCACGTCCGTCACGCGGCCGATTGGAGTGCCTGACAGATCCGTGGCGACTAGCCCTTGAAGTTGCCGGTCGAAGAATTCCTCGTCCTCGCCCGGCAACTCAGTGGGATCTACGTCGGTCTCGAGTAGGGCATTGCGCAGCGCTTCGGCGTCATTGCGCGTATCGATACCTTCGAAATGCGCTATGAGTCGGCCTGAGTGTTCCTTGGTCGTCACGATCCGCAAGAGTCCGCTGACGGGTGGGCCCGCGTTCAGAACTGTGCCACCGGAAAACCGAATCTCCGGGACGTCGGTTAACGGCTGTACGTAAACGTCACCGTGGATGCCATGCGGCTTCCCGATCCGTCCAACGACGACTCGTTCTCCCGAGCCGTTAGCGTCCGTCGACATCCACAAAATCGATGCGCACGGGGCCACCCTTGCTGAGCGCGCCAACGACAGTTCGCAGAGCCGTAGCGGTGCGCCCTGCGCGACCGATCACGCGCCCCATGTCATCCGGGTGAACGCGAACGTCGAGGGTTGTTCCACGGCCACGACCGCGTCGCGTGCTCACGTCTACGTCGTCAGGATGGGCGACGATTCCACGCACCAAGTGCTCAAGCGCATCTACGAGCACTATGCCTCCTCAGTGGCTGGCGTGCTTTCTGTTGCTGCGGGTGCTTCTTCCGCCGGGGCCTCGTCGGCAGGGGCCGCATCTTCGGCGACTGGTGCTTCAGGTGCCTCTTCGGCGGCTGGTGCGGCTTCGGCGACCGGTTCCGGCTCGACCTTCTTCGGCTTAGGAGCTGGCTCGTTCTTCGCCTTTTCGCCATCTTCGACTGCAGCGGCGAACAAGGTCAGCTTGTCGACCTTGGGCTCACGAACCTTGAGGGTTCCTTCAGCGCCGGGCTCGCCCTTGAACTTCTGCCAGTCTCCGGTGACCTTGAGGATCGCTCGAACGGCGTCGGTTGGCTGAGCGCCAACTCCGAGCCAGTACTGGACACGATCTGAGTCAACCTTGATGAAGGACGGCTCTTCCTTGGGGTGGTACAGACCCAGCTCTTCGATCGCGCGACCGTCGCGCTTGTTGCGCGCGTCTGCGACGACGATGCGGTACTGGGGATTGCGGATCTTGCCTAGGCGCTTGAGTTTGATTTTGGCGGCCACGAGTTCTTAGTTCTCCTGCGTTTGGTTTGTCTCGGCTCTGCGCAACACGAGTGGGGTCGCGTGCAAAACCTTGACGGGATCCAAGTTCTACGTGGTGAGAGGGCCACGAG
>JAOAUD010000089.1 GCA_030157755.1 Candidatus Nanopelagicales bacterium | reverse complement strand
TCGTCTTCGCGGTAGGCATCAAGCAGGAATGCCAACACGCACCGGGTCAGGCCAGCCGCCGGCTCGATGACAAATGGCGTCCACCGCTCGCCCGCCTCCTGATCGAAGTAGGAAAGATCAGTTCCTGAATGTTCAGAGTGAGTCTTGAGGTCGAAGTCCGTCCGGTTCGCGATTCCCTCGAGCTCGCCAAATTCCGAACCCCCAAACTGGAATCGGTACTCGATATCCACTGTCCGTTTGGAGTAGTGAGACAGCTTCTCCTTCGGGTGTTCGAAGAGCCGCATGTTGTCCGGGTTCAGTCCGAGGTCGACGTACCAATCCCAGCGCTGCTTGAGCCAATACTCGTGCCATTCCTCGTCGCTCCCCGGCTTGACGAAGAATTCCATCTCCATCTGCTCGAACTCACGGGTTCGGAAAATGAAGTTGCCCGGCGTGATCTCGTTGCGGAAACTCTTTCCCGTTTGAGCGATTCCGAACGGCGGCTTCTTGCGCGCAGCTGCCGCGACGTTGTTGTAGTTGATGAAGATTCCCTGCGCGGTTTCCGGGCGTAGGAAGTGCTCGGAGTTCTCATCCTTGACTGGTCCAAGGTGAGTGCTGAGCAAGCCGTTGAACATCCGTGGTTCAGTCCAAGCGTCGCGCGTCCCACAGTTCGGGCACGGCAAGTCCGCGAGGCCGTTCTCGGGCGCACGACCCTTCCGCTCTTCGAACTCCTCGAGCAGGTGATCTTCGCGGAAGCGCTTGTGACACGACGTGCACTCCACCAACGGATCGACAAACGCCTCAAGGTGTCCCGATGCCTTCCATACCTGCGGCGACAGAATGACCGAGGAATCGATCCCCACGATGTCATCGCGTTGACGCACGACCGAGGACCACCAAGACCGGCGGATGTTCTCTTTGAGTTCCACACCCAAGGGGCCGTAGTCCCATGCGGAACGTGTCCCGCCGTAGATCTCCGATGACGGGAATACGAACCCCCGACGCTTGGACAAACTTACGATCGCATCAACGCGGTCGGCCACAAGAACTCCATCTGCCCAATTCGCTGGATGCGAACGGGCTAACTAGCGGGGTGAACAGAACACCGACGATCCTAGTCTCCGATGCCAAACGTGTCGTGATCCGGAGCAAGCGAACTCGGTGAATCGTTCACCGCTGTCACCGTGCGTTCGTGAAGAACCTCAAAGGCGCTTGGCTCGTCGATTGCCGTCGACAGGAACTCAACCGCCCGCATCTTGACGTCCGAGGAGGACAAAGCACGCCGATACGACCCGACATTGGTGAATTCAAGTTCCAGCACCATCAGGCCCGCTTGATCGAGTGCCTGGGCGACTTGCGCACGGACGAATCCGGGCCGTTCACCCAAGACCTCGACCGCTAGCCGAGCACGGTCGAGGAATCCCGGCACCTCGAGGGCCGAAACTTGAAATCGCAACAAGACCAACACGAAATCCCTACCTCCCGTCCGAAACGTATCGGACCGTGAGCGACCATGGTGGAATGCCGAAACAGTCAACTGGCCCCGGGCGCACGTCATCAGCGCGCCGCACAGGTGGCACTCGCCCGCTTGGCCCACGCGCTCAGCGCGTCCCGAGCCAGGCCAAGAGCCCCGCACGTCTCAAGTTGGAACAGCTGAGCATTCGCCCACTTCACTTTGTGCGCCGACTGCCCAAGCTTGTTATTCCGATCGCCATGGGTGCACTTCTCTTTGCCGGTCTGCTCATCACCGAACCGTGGGCCGGACTGTTGCTTCTGGTGCTCGCAGGATTCCTCGCATGGCTGCTGGCGTTGTCCTGGCCCGCACTGGTTCCCTCGTCGAGGTGGATCCGACTTCTCGTTGTGGCGGCGATCGTTGTTGCTGCATTCTGGCGATTTACCGGCAGCGCCTAAGCGCCTAGGCTCTCACTCGCCATGGAGACATCCGCACCCAATCCGGCACAGAGTTCAGCGACCTATCGTCGGAATACCAAGCAGCGAACCGCAATTGTCGCGATGCTGTCGAGTTTCGACGACTTCCGAAGCGCGCAACAGATTCATGATCTGCTGACTGAGCGCGACAATCCGGTCGGGCTCACGACGGTGTACCGCGCCCTGCAGGCACTCGCTGCCGACGGCGCAATTGACGTGATCATCGCCGACGATGGTGAAGCGCGTTACCGCCTGTGCTCGCGAGGCCATCACCACCACCTCGTCTGCCGAGGCTGTGGATCCACAGTCGAAGTTGCCGGACCAACCGTCGAACGCTGGGCGGCCAAGGTCGCTGCGGAGCATGGGTTCACCGAGCCTGAACACACCATCGAAATCTCTGGCCTCTGCCCCAATTGTCAGGCCAACTAGCCTCGTTGCAGCACCCTGCGTGCGCTGCTAGGGATGCTGACCTTCTTCATTTTGGGAATGTTCGACCGATTCCAACTGGAAAGTTGTGTGCCCGATTTCGAAGCAGTCGTGCAGACATTCGTTGAGTTCGTCCAAGACCTTTGCACCGGATCCATTCTGAAACGGATCGGGTTCAACCGTGACGTGCGCCGACAAGGTCGGCATGCCACTAGTAATCGTCCACACGTGGAGATCGTGAATCGCCACAACTCCCTCAACGTCGGACATGTGCGCCCGAATCTCATCAAGATCCACCCCGGTTGGGGCACTCTCCATAAGCACACTGAATGCGTCGCGCAGCAGAAGTAGCGTCCGCGGAATCATGAACAGGGCTATTCCGAGGGATACCAGGGAATCGACTTGTTCCCACCCCGTCGCCATGAGTACAACGGCGGCGATCATCACGCCCAAGGAACCCAGCGCGTCAGACATCACTTCCAGATACGCCCCTCGCACCGCGAGGCTTTCTTGTGAACCGCGGCGCAGCAGGTACACACCCACGCCATTGGCGACTAGGCCATACGTCGCCGCTGCCAGCATGATCGGAGCATTGATTTGCTCGGGGTTGAACCAGCGTTCATACGCTTGAATCAGGATGAACGCAGACAGCCCCAACAGCAGCAAACCGTTGGCGACGGTTGCCAAGATCTCAAGCCGATAGAGGCCGAATGTCCGGCGCTGCTTCGTTGGTCGCGCCGCGATCGTGACGGCCACGAGCGCCATGAACACCCCGAACACATCCGCGAAGACGTGGACAGCATCTGCCAGCAAAGCCAGCGACCCAGACCACAAAGCGCCGATCGTCTGAATGACGAGGACCGACAATCCGAGGCACAGAGTCGCGACCAGTCGCTTGCGATTCTTCATTCCCGCACTGCCGTGACTGTGACCGGCACCCATCGCTAGACCGCCGGGCCTTGCGCGCCGCCGTATCTGCGGTCGCGGTCGACGTACATCTCAACTGCTTGCCAAAAGTCGCGACGGTCGAAATCCGGCCACAACCGTTCGAGGAAGACCATCTCGGCGTACGCCGCCTGCCACAGCAGGAAGTTGCTAGTGCGTTGCTCGCCACTGCTGCGGATGAACAGATCGACGTCGGGCATGTCGGGTTCGTCGAGGTGCTTGGCGATGGTTCGTTCATCGACCCGATCTGGGTCAAGCCGCCCGGCCGCCGCCAATCGCGCAATCGCGGCCGCCGCATCGGCGATTTCCGCGCGCCCCCCGTAGTTGACGCACATCACCAGATTCATCGCAGTGTTGTGCTGAGTTCGCACTTCGGCGATTTCCAACTCGTTGATGACGCTGCGCCATAACCGTCGATGCCGTCCGGCCCATCGGACCCGCACCCCGAGCTCATCGAGTTCGTCGAGGCGCCGATGAATCACGTCCCGATTGAATCCCATGAGGAATCGAACTTCCTCGGGTGAACGCTTCCAGTTTTCCGTCGAGAAGGCGTAGGCCGATAGCCAAGGAACACCAATCTCCAATGCGCCGTGGACGACATCGAGCAGAGACTGCTCGCCCATTTCATGCCCGCGGGTGCGAGGCAATCCACGTTGATTCGCCCATCGGCCATTGCCGTCCATCACGATCGCCACGTGCTGTGGGAGCAACTCGGCGGCAATAATCGGCGGGATTGCACCCTCAGAATGGGGCGTCGGGCGTCGGTAGGGAGCGGGATCGCGCGGAGGTCGAGCCACCGCCTTCCGCTTCGCCATGTGCTCAGTCTTGCAGAATCACCCGATGCCGCGACAGTTCGACAAGCGCAAGTCGGACTAGCGCTCCACGTAGGGCAACGACCTCAAGTGCCGTTCCAGGTGCCATTGCAGATAGGCCGAGGTGATCCCGGCAGCATCGCGCCGCTGGCGGGCGGTACTCGAATCGGCCACGTCCCAATCGCCAGCGAGCAGCGCCCCCATCAGGTCGAGGGTCCCCTCGGACGGAAGCGAGTAGCCCGGGACCCGGCACTGCACGCACAGCACTCCGCCGGATGCGGGATGGAAGGCTCGGTGTGGCCCCGGATCACCGCAACGCGCGCAATCATCAAAGGTTGGGGCCCAACCTGCTACTGCCAGCGAGCGCAGCAGGAACGAATCCAAAATCAGGCCTGACTCATGGTCGTTATTGGCCAATGCCCGCAGTCCCCCAACGAGCAGGAGGAATTGCTGGACGGCCGGTTCACCTTCTTCGCTGGTCAAACGTTCAGCGGTCTCAAGCATCGCTTGTCCGGCAGTCCAACGCTGGTAGTCCTGGGAGAGATCCGCCCCGTAGCTAGCCAGCGACTCAACCTGGTTAACCGAATCCAAGGTGCGGCCTTCATAACACTGCACGTCGACGAGGCTGAATGGCTCAAGGCGAGCGCCAATTCTGCTGGACGTCTTGCGGACTCCACGCGCAACAATTCGCTTGCGCCCATGGGATTTCGTCAAGACCGTGACAATTCGGTCGGATTCACCCAACTTCTGGGTCCGCAGAACGACACCGGTGTCTCGGTATGTCGCCACCGCACTAGTTTGCCTTGCGAAGCCTCGCGCGCGGGCCCCAAATCGCGGTAGTTTGGCATTGTGTCTGATGACGAACTGATCATCGTGGCCAATCGGCTGCCGGTTGAAGCTGTTACCGATTCAGATGGAAACGTCTCGTGGAACGTCTCCCCGGGCGGCCTTGTTGCCGCAGTTGAGCCTTCCCTCAAGGGTCGACAAGGTGTGTGGATCGGCTGGAATGGCCACTACCAGGATCCCAGCGAACCATCGATGCCACCGATCCCCGAAACGGCTGAGGGTCGCGATTACCGAATCGTCGAGGTCCCGCTCGATCGAGCGGACGTCGAGCAGTACTACGACGGTTTCAGCAACTCAGCACTGTGGCCGCTCTACCACGACGCAATCGCCACACCGACCTATCACCGGCATCAGTTCGACGCCTACCGCCGAGTCAACATGCTCTTCGCGCAGGCCGCCGCGCGCGCTGCCGCCCCTGGTGCAACAGTCTGGATTCACGACTACCAACTTCAGCTCGTCCCGGCGATGTTGCGCTCACTGCGACCCGACCTGCGGATCGGTTTCTTCCTTCACATCCCGTTTCCAGCACCCGACCTCTTCCTGCAGTTGCCGTGGCGGCGACCAATCGTCCTGGGAATCCTCGGCGCTGACCTTGTGGGATTCCAAACCACCGGCGGTGCCCGCAACTTCTTGGCCGTGACCGAACGTTTGCTCGGGTGGCCAGCCAACGGCGACGTCGTCGAAGTCCCCGGAGCACACGGCGGCCGCCGCGAAGCGCATGTGGGTGCATTCGCCGTTTCCGTCGACGTCGAACGTCTCGATGAAATTGCCCGACGGCCCGAAACCGCAGAACGCGCAGCGCAACTTCGCCGGGACCTCGGAAACCCGAAGACCATGTTGCTCGGCGTGGACCGGCTTGACTATACGAAGGGCATCGACGTCCGGCTTCGCGCTTACACCGAGTTGCTCCAGGAAAAGCGTCTCGACCCGAACGAAACCGTGCTGGTCCAGGTCGCCACTCCAAGCCGTGAGAACGTCGACGAGTACCAGCGAATCCGCGACGACGTGGAGCTGATCGTCGGCCACGCGAACGGATCACTTGGATCGATCGGCGCTCCGGCAATCCACTACGTCCGAAACAACTTGCCCATCGAAGAGCTCGTCGCGCTCTACCAAGCTGCCGACATCATGTTGGTGACTCCGCTTCGCGACGGAATGAACTTGGTCTGCAAGGAATACGTCGCGGCTCGGATCGACGGAGACGGAACTTTGGTGCTCAGCGAGTTCACCGGGGCAGCGCGTGAACTCCCCCAATCGTGGCTGGTCAATCCATACGATGCCGACGGCGTGAAGGAGGCCGTCGTGGCCGCTGCCACCGCCAGTCCGGATGAGCGACAACGACGGATGCGTGCCATGCGTCAACACCTTGTCGAACACGACGTGCAGCGCTGGGCGCGAGAATTCCTTGAGCGTCTGAATGCACCTGACAATCAGACACGGCCAGAGAATTCGGTGAGCGAAAGAAGAGCCGATCTCACCCACAGAGGGCGGAGCAACAATGACCGATGAACCGACTAACGAGCAGCAACAGTCGGAACATCACCCGCCGCAGCGGCACGCAGGTGCCGCTGCGCTTTACACAGTCGGAATCAGCGAAGAAGACGCTGGTTCGTCGGACATCTCCAACCTCGACCCGGGGCTGCGCACCGCGCTGCGACAGATAGCTCGAACCAAACACATCCTCGTTGGTTGCGACTACGACGGCACGTTGTCGCCGATCGTTGCCAACCCCAGCGAAGCGCGCCCCCTGCCGGAAGCGGTGTCAATTCTTCGCCACCTCGCGAGCTTGCCGGACACCACCGTGGCGATCATCTCCGGACGCGCCCTTCGTGACCTCGCGGCCATGTCGCGACTGCCAATTGAGATCGACCTAGTGGGAAGCCACGGTGCCGAATTCGACCTCGGTTCCATCACCGGGCTAGGCGACGACAGTGTGAATCGGCTCTCCGAGGTCACGGCCGATTGTGTGCGGATAACTGAAGGCCGAGAAGGAACTCAACTTGAGGTGAAACCCTCCGGTGTGGCCGTGCATGTTCGACGCGCCTCCCGCGAGGACGCCGCGGATGTGCTCGCCGAACTTCACGAATTGTTCGACCACGACGACACCGTGCACATCACCACCGGTAAGGAGGTGCTTGAGCTTTCGGTCGTGAAGGCCGACAAAGGCACCGCGATGGAGAAGTTGCGATCCGACCACAACGCGACTGCCGCACTCTTCATCGGCGACGACGTCACTGACGAACATGTCTTTGAATCGCTAGACCCAGACACTGACTTCTCTGTCAAGGTCGGGCCGGGGGCGACCGCCGCCGGATTCCGGGTGGAGGACCCACAAGAGGTGCTTGAGGTACTCGCCGTTCTCGGCGAGGAACGAGAGGCGTGGCTTGCTGGCGCGAATGCGGTTCCGATCGAAGACCACGCGCTGCTGGCCGATGGCACGGACCTCGCCCTGCTCACCCCAGACGGGAGCATCAACTGGCTGTGTCACCCCAACCCCGATGCGCCAGCGATCCTCGCGGGATTGCTCGGCGATCCCGAGGCCGGTCATCTGAGTATCCGGCCAGTCCGCGGTGGGCGTCCGCTGAGCCAGAACTACCTCGACCGAACCATGACGGTCGTGACCAAATGGTCCGGTGTCACAGTCACCGACTACCTCGACACCTCGTATCGAGCAATCGTCGGCCACGAATCCCAGCTACGCCTGATGAGAGTCATCACGGGTGATGCGCCGGTGACGTTGAGCTTCGCTCCGCGACCACAGTTCGGCGCCGTTCCCGTTGGCCTGCAAGCGACTGACCGCGGGATTCGGGTCACCGGCTCAGCAGATCCACTGGTCTTGGTCGCCCCAGGGCTCGATTGGAAGATCACCTACGTTGGCGCTCACCCAACAGCCACAGCGGTCGTCAACCCGGCCGGCGGTACGTTCGTCGTCGAATTGCGGGCGGGTTCTGATGACATGACGGATGCAGACATGCCGGAATCGGAACGGCGTGCCTTCACCCACGAAGCCTGGAGTGCATTCGCATCCCGGATAGCTGCGCCGGACAAGCACGCCAAAGCCGTGTTGCGCTCGGCATTAACCCTCAAGGCGCTGTGTCACGGGCCAACGGGCGCCCCCTTGGCAGCGGCAACAACGAGTCTGCCGGAATGGGTCGGCGGAATCCGAAATTGGGACTACCGCTACTGCTGGCTGCGCGATGCCGCGATGACGGTAGGCGCGCTGTCGATGCTCGGCAGCACCGAAGAAGCAGACGCGTTCATGAAATGGCTTGAGGACATCCTCGAAAACGCCGCGGCGCCAGAGCGGGTCCACCCGCTCTATGCGCTAGATGGTTCCATCCTCGGGCCAGAGGCAGTCGTGGACACCCTGCCCGGGTACGCAGGTAGCCGTCCAGTCCGGATCGGCAACGCCGCCCAGGGTCAGGTCCAGCTCGATGTCTTTGGGCCCATCTGCGCGATGGTTGCCGAAACCGTTAACCAACGCGGGTTTGTCACGTCACGCGACCTCCAGACCGTCAGCGCCTGCGTGGAAGCTGTACGCCGTCGCTGGCGCGAAGCAGACCACGGCATCTGGGAAATCCGCGATGCTCCCCGAAAGCACGTCCATTCGCGCGTCATGTCGTGGCTGGCAGTCGACAAGGCACTCGAAGTTGCGCACCTAGCGGAATCTGATCGACCCGACTGGGTGGAATTGCGCGACAAGATCAAGGCCGACGTACTGGCAAACGGCTGGGATGCGGAGCTCAACAGTTTCGTGGCTTCCTATGGCAGCCAAGACGTCGACGCCGCATGCCTCGCCGTTGTGACGTCCGGATTGGTTGATGGCACCGATCCGAGGGCAATCGGCACGATCCGGGCGGTCGAGTCATCGTTGCGCGACGGGCCCACCGTCTACCGCTACCGCCACGACGATGGCTTGCCTGGAACTGAGGGCGGTATGCACATCTGCACGAGTTGGCTCATCGAGGCGTATGCGGCGGCAGGAATGCTCGATGAGGCCGACAACCTCTATGCGCAACTGCTCGAGTGTGCTGGTGCCACCGGACTGTTGCCTGAGATGCACAACCCTGGAACTGAGCACGGCCTCGGCAATCATCCGCAGGCGTATTCGCATCTCGGCCTGATCCGATGTGCACTGGTGCTCGACCGGGCGAGCGCGAACGGTTAGAACCCGAGCTTGCGCAATTGTTTGGGGTCGCGCTGCCATTCCTTGGCGACGCGCACGTGAATGTTCAGATACACCTTGGTCCCAAGCAGCAGCTCAATGTTTGAGCGTGCCTGACTGCCGATCTTCTTGAGCCGGGAACCGCCCTTCCCGATGATGATTGGTTTCTGACTGTCTCGCTCAACGTGAATCGTCGCGTGAATGTCCATCAGTGGCTTGTCTGCGGGACGATCCGGGCGCAGGCCCATCTCGTCGATGGTGACCGCGATGGAGTGCGGGAGTTCCTCCACAACATCTTCGAGTGCTGCCTCGCGAATCAACTCCGCGCACATCGCTTCTTCGGGTTCGTCCGTGTCCTGCGCTTCCGGGAACAGCTGCGGGCCTTCCGGCATCTGGGCAATCATGAGGTCGACGAGGACATCGACGTTGTCGCCAGTCACAGCGGACACCGGCACGTACTCCGAAACTTTCAGACCAACTTCGGCCGCCAGTTCCGAGATCGAGGCCAGCCGGGCGGCAACCTCGTCCGGGCTTGCTGTGTCGGTCTTCGTGATGACCGCAATGATCGGTCCGCGCTGAATCGACGCCAACTCGGCAGCAAGTTTGCGGTCACCTGGGCCGGTCTCCTCGTTGGCTGCCAGGCAAAAACCAATAACGTCGACCTCAGTCCAGGTGGCGCGCACGAGGTCGTTGAGGCGTTCCCCGAGCAGTGTCCGGGGCTTGTGCAGACCCGGTGTATCAACCACGATCAACTGGGCATCGCTGCGGGTCAGCACTCCCCGAACCGTGCGGCGCGTAGTTTGTGGACGGTCTGATGTGATCGCGATCTTGCGACCGATAATCCGATTCGTCAGTGTCGACTTACCCGCGTTCGGCCGTCCAACCAGACACACAAATCCGCTGCGGAACTCATTGTCACTCATGACGGGGCACCGGGTAGATCCACCACGATCTCGCCGGTCGGCAGCGCTCCGATGACGCGAACATGATCACCGCCGAGGTCCTTGACTGCGAGCAAGTCATCGTCAAAGACACCACCATCGGCAGCAACGACTACAGCGCATTCGCAATCCTTGGCACCAGCCGCGACTGCCTGCGCTACTGCAAGCTGCAGTGCACCAATGGTCAAATGCGGGAGGTCAACATTCGCACCCGAATACGTCCGTCCCGTCTCGTCGCGCAGAGCTGCCCCGACGGCTGCCCCGACCCGACCTCGCGCACCGCGGGCCAGGGTGAGCAACTTCGCATCCTCGGCATCCAGTTCGACCACCGTGCTGTTGTCGTCATTCGTCATGGGCTAGTCCTCGCCTTTATCTGTTCCAGCGTCATCGCTGGAAACACTCGGTGTTCCGGATTCATCGGCAATCGCGGCTTCCACGCCTTCGTCGCCAGGAATGAGCTCAACGAGGACGGCACCCACCCGGTTCCTGCGTCCGGCTGCCAACTCAGCGACCAACTTGTACCCCTGAACGTCGATGCTGGAACCAGGGATCGGCACAACACCCAACCTGTTTGCGAGCAGGCCCACGACGGTGTCGACGCCCTCCTTCTCCTCGGAAAGGTCAAGGTCGAACAAGTCGGCGAAATCATCAAGCTGCATCCGGGCGCTCACCCGCCAACTGCCATCGGGAAGTCGTTCACTTTCCGGGATTTCGCTGAAGTCGTATTCGTCGGCAATCTCGCCAACAATCTCCTCCAGGATGTCCTCAATAGTGATCAGCCCGGCAGTTCCGCCGTACTCGTCGATCACGATCGCAGCGTGAATCCTGGAAGCCTGCATCTCACGCATGAGTTCATCGGCGGGCTTTGAATCAGGAACGAAAGTGACTGGACGCATGATGCGTTCCACCCGCTCGGTGTGCTCAGCATCCCGGTGCTCAAACGACCTACGCGCGAGGTCCTTCAGGTAAACAATTCCAACGACGTCATCAAGGTTCTCGCCGATGACGGGGATCCGACTGAAGCCGCTGCGCAGGGCCAGGGAAAGCGCTTGCCGCAGGCGCTTATCTCGCTCAATCCACACCATTTCGGTACGTGGCACCATCACCTCGCGGGCGAGTGTCTCGCCAAGCTCGAAGACGGAATGGATCATCTCGCGTTCGTCGGCCTCAATGACGCTGTCTGCCTCGGCCAGGTCTACAAGTTCGCGCAACTCAGCTTGGGTAGCGAATGGGCCTTCGCGATAACCCTTGCCGGGAGTCACAGCGTTACCGATGAGGATGAGCAACGAGACGATCGGACCGAACACCGTCGACAGGAGTTTCGCGAATCCCGCTCCACGCAGCGCCACGCTCTGAGCGTGCTGCTGCCCAAGCGTTCGCGGCGCGACGCCGAGCACCACAAATGCAACGAACAACATGATGACGCCGGCAATCGTTGGACCTAACCACATGGGGTCAGGGAACTGGCGCACGCAGGCGACGGTCACCGTGACCGTCGCGAATGCCTCTGCTGCCAGCCGAGCCAGCAGCACGGCGTTGACGTAACGTGCCCGGTCAGCAACGATCGGAGCGAGCCGATTAGCGCCCCGAATTCCCTCTTCCTGCATCTCGGCAACGCGAGCTTTGGACACTCGGGTCAACGCCTGTTCAAGCCCAACCATCAACATCGCGAAGACAATGAGGACGACCGCGATGATGGCGAGCCAGAGGTCGGAAATCATTGGCTGATCCGGCGATTCCATTCGGCAACAAGCTGACCCTGTAAGCCGAACATGAGACGTTCTTCTTCGGGTTCCGCGTGGTCGTAACCCAGCAGGTGGAGGATCCCGTGGGTCAGCAACACACCCAATTCCTCACGCTGGCCGTGCCCAGCGGCAGCGGCCTGCTTCGAGGCAACGGCGGGGCAGATCACCACATCCCCCAGCAGACCCGGTTCAGTTGAACCCTGGTCAGTTCCGGGGCGCAGTTCATCCATCGGGAAGCTCAGGACATCGGTCGGCCCGGGCTCATCCATCCACCGCTCGTGCAAAACCGACATGGCATCTTCGTCCACCAATACCAATGACAACTCGGCTTGGGGATGGATCCGCAATCGCTCGAGGACGAACTCTGCCTGGCTCACGAGGCTTTCCTCGTAACCCTCCCAGCCAGACTCATTGGCAATGTCGATGCTCACGTTACGAACGCTCCGAACTGATAGCGAGTTTGTCGTCGTAATGACCGTACGCATCAACAATCCGACCTACAAGCGGGTGGCGCACAACGTCGCGACTCGTCAACTCACAAAATTCCACGTCTTCAACACCTTGGAGAATCTCGCGAACCACCCGCAGCCCACTGCGAGTGCCACCAGGCAAGTCGACCTGAGTGACGTCACCGGTCACCACGATCGTTGAGCCAAAACCAAGTCGCGTAAGGAACATCTTCATCTGTTCCGGAGTTGTGTTCTGGGCCTCGTCGAGGATCACGAACGCGTCGTTGAGAGTCCGGCCTCGCATGTAGGCCAAGGGGGCAACCTCAATCGTTCCGCTGGTCATCAACCGCGGAATCGAATCGGGGTCGATCATGTCGTGCAACGCGTCGTACAGCGGGCGCAAGTATGGGTCGATCTTCTCGCTGAGGGTTCCCGGGAGGAACCCGAGTCGTTCACCGGCCTCCACGGCCGGTCGAGTCAAGATGATTCGGTTGACCGACTTGTTCTGCAACGCCTGCACTGCCTTTGCGACGGCCAAGTAGGTCTTTCCGGTACCGGCCGGACCAATTCCAAAGACAACCGTGTGTTTGTCAATCGCGTCGACGTACTCCTTCTGACCCAGCGTCTTTGGTCGGATCGACCGTCCGCGATTGCTGAGAATTCCAGCGGTCAGCAGTTGTGAGGGCGTGACTTTGTTGTTGGTGCGCAGCATTGAGATGGAGCGTTCTACCGAGTCCGCGGTCACAGCGTGCCCTGAGCGCAACACCATGAGAAGTTCGCCGAATAGTTGCTTGGCAACTTCGACGTCCTCATCAGGACCGGTCGCATTGATTTCGTTGCCGCGAACCGTGAACACAACGGAGGGAAGTGCCTGCTCAATTGCGCGCAGCACATCGTCACTGATGCCAAGCAGACTCACCATCGATACCGAATTCGGAACCTTGATCGTCGCTTGCGCGTTGGAGGTCGTCATAGATCCTTGTCGTTTCGCAGGACGGCCTTGCGGCCTACTGTCAGGTGCATGTGTTCACAACTTGTGCACCGTCGAAGTAAAGCGTAGGGGGCATTAGCCCGGCGGCCAAGTCAGTTGTCGCCCACCCAACACGTGAGCATGCACGTGGGGAACCGTCTGACCCGAGTTAGGACCGGTGTTGAACACAATCCGATAGCCATCATCGAGGCCCGCCTGGCGCGCTGCCTGGGTCGCGGCCGCCATCACATCTACGGCCAATTGTGGATCTGCGTCCACAAGTTCCGCGAAGTCGGTGTAGTGGTCTCGGGGAATTGCCAACACATGGGTGGGAGCTTGCGGATTGACATCCGCGAACACCACGACTCGGTCGTTCTCAGCAACGATGGTCGCGGGGATCTCCCCCGCTGCGATTGCGCAGAACAAGCAATTGGTCACTAGTTCAGTCTCCCACTGTCCAACGGCCAGTTGCACCCATAACCCACCCAAGAGCGACTGTTCCTGCCGTGGACGACCGCAAGATGGGCGAACCCATCTTGGCGGGAACAACCTGCACAGCCGACAACTGTTCAAGCTCAGTGAGGCTGATTCCACCCTCAGGTCCGATCACAAGTGCTACCTCATTGGCGGAAGCTCCAGCATCGCCGCGGACGGGAAGTTCTTCGGCCAGCGACGTGTCCGCCTCCTCATGCAGCGCGATCCGCACGGGCGCATCGGCGATGGCTGCAGCGACTTCTGCCGTGCTGGTAGCCAACTCGATCAATGGCACCCACGCGCGCCGCGCTTGCTTCGCCGCATTCATCGCCTTGGCCCGCAGTTTGGCAACCACTTTGGCACCGGCATCGTCGCCGATGCGGACAATCGATCGTTGAGACTGCCACAGGACAATCCGATCGACGCCGGCTTCGGTCATCGTCTCAACGGCACGTTCCAAACGTTCGCCTTTGATGAGACCTTGAACGACAGTGATTCGTGGTTCGGGTAACGCCGACGCCGTGACGCGCCGGACCTCAACAACCAACTCTGACTTGCCACGCGTCGACGCGACGAGCCCCTCCAGGATGCGCCCGGCACCGTCACCCACCAGAACGGGTTCACCCGCCGACAACCGTTTGACAGTCACCGCGTGGCGACCTTCGTCGCCGCCCACGATCACCTCATCACCCACCTTGGCCTGCGCAACATCCTGCGCATTGCCATAGAAGAGCGGTGCGGTCACCGGAATGCGTCTCGAATCCGAGAGAACAGACCGCTCTGCCCACGGGCAACTTGACCGATCGGTTCCTCCTCGCCGCGAATTGCTGCAAACTGCCGCAGTAGTTCTTGTTGCTGGCCATCGAGTTTGGTGGGCGTCGCGACGGCAATGTGGACGTTGAGATCCCCGCGGCCACTTGCTCGCAGATGGCTAACGCCCTTGCCGCGCAGCGTCCTGGTGTTACCCGACTGTGTCCCTGCCTTGATCTCGATAACTTCTGGACCATCGAGCGTTTCGAGGGTGATGTTGGTGCCCAAAGCTGCGGCCGTCATCGGAATCGTCACCGTGCAGTGGAGGTCGTCGCCTTGACGCTCAAAGACCGGATCCTGCTTCTCAACAATCTCGACGTAGAGATCGCCTGCCGGGCCGTTGCCCGGACCAACCTCGCCCTCGCCAGTCAGCTGGATGCGAGTTCCGGTGTCGACTCCTGCCGGAACCTTTACCGTCAGCGTGCGCCGTGTCCGAACGCGCCCGTCACCAGCACAATCAGGGCAAGGAGACGCCACGAGGTCACCGAAGCCACCACATTGCGGGCACGGGCGCGCTGTCATCACCTGGCCCAGGAACGAACGCTGAACGGTCTGCACTTCCCCGCGTCCTTGGCACATCGTGCACGTGACTCGATCGGTTCCCGGAGCAGAGCCGGAACCGGCGCACGTGCCACAACCAACTGCTGTGTCGACCGAGATATCTCGCACTGACCCGAAGACTGCCTCGCGCAGGTCAATCTCAAGGCGAATGAGGGCATCCTGCCCACGTCGCACCCGCGACCGTGGACCACGGCCGCCACCGGCGCTATTGAAGAACGCGTCCATGATGTCGCCAAAGCCGAAACCACCGGGGAATCCCGCTGACTGCCCGCCACGGGGATCGCCACCGAGGTCGTACATCTGCCGTTTGGACGGGTCGCTCAGTACTTCGTAGGCAGCCGTGACTTCCTTGAACTTCTCCTGCGTCGCCGGGTCAGGGTTCACGTCCGGGTGCAGCTCGCGGGCAAGCTTGCGGTAAGCGCGTTTGATCTCTTCGCCAGTCGCATCGCGGGACACGCCCAGCACCGAGTAGTAGTCGCTTGCCACAGTTCCTCTTTCTACGCTTCAGATGCAAGCAGCGTGGAACGCTGTGCAATCGGCCTTGTGTTCGCTGGATTCAGGGACTATTGGGTATCAATCATGCGCCCGAGGTACCGGGCGACTGCACCCACCGCCCCCATAGTGCCTGCGTAGTCCATTCGAGTTGGACCCACTACCCCAAGTCGCGCGATCTGTTGGCCTGCTGTTCCGTAGCCCGCCGTCACAACAGATGCCGTGTTCATACCCTCCACGCTGTTCTCGCTGCCGATCATGACCGACACCGGATTGACAGCACCTGACTGCTCGCTGAGCAGTCGCAGCAGCACCATCTGCTCCTCAAGTGCTTCGAGCACTGGTTCGAGGTTCGTCGAAAAATCCCCACCCGCCCGGGCGAGGTTCACCGTTCCACCGAGCACGACACGCTCTTCGTGACGTTCGACGACAGTCTCAAGCAGCGTGGCCAAGACCGACGAAACGGCAGCACGTTCGCCAGCCGAAAACTGATTGGGCAAGTCTGCAACTCGGCTAGCGACATCGGTGAAGGACTGGCCCATAACGGCAGTGTTGAGTGCTCCACGCAGACGTCCGATGGCGTCTTCATCGAGGTCGTGGGGCACATCAACAACCCGCTGCTCGACTCGACCGGTGTCTGCGATGACCACCAACAAGAGCCGACCGCTGCCCAGCGAAACCAGCTCGACGTGGCGCACCGCTGACCTGGTCAGCGACGGGTACTGCACGAGCGCAACCTGCTTGGTTAATGCTGCCAGCAGGCGGACCGTACTCGTCATCACATCATCGAGATCAACGGCTCGATCAAGGAATGTGTGGATCGCCTTTCGTTCCGCTGGACTCAGCGGTCGCAGCTGGGAAAGACGATCGACGAACAGCCGGTATCCCTTGTCGGTCGGGATACGTCCAGCAGAGGTATGTGGCTGAACGATGTAGCCCTCGTCTTCAAGCAACGCCATGTCGTTGCGAATCGTCGCCGAACTGACGCCAAGCGCATGGCGTTCGACAAGCGCTTTGGAACCAACCGGTTCCGACGTCGTCACGAAGTCTTCGATAATCGCGCGGAGGACTTCGAGCTTGCGGTCATCGCCAGCTAGTCGTCGGTCATCGCTCATTCGCGCATTCTATGGGGCAATGGAGAGAACCTCGCAGCACAGATGGCTGCCGAAACAGGCTAAGTCCACGCGCGAGTCCCTACGCTGAGGTTCGTGACTGTCACTGCCCCGTCCCCGATTGCCACCAACCGGCGTCTGTGGCTCAAGGCACTGGTCGGTGGACTACTGCTGTGGGCCCTCACCGTCGCGGTGCTCTGGGCCACCCAGGTCACCACATTGGCGCCCGTAGTGATCTTCGTCGGGAGCTTCCTAAGCCCAGTGGTTTTCGCCGTCTGGGTCTTCGAACGCGAGGAATACACGGGAGTCACTCCAGACGGCAAGTCGACGGCACTTTCGATTCCGCTGCTCGTTGCTGCCTTCGGCATCGGCGGTTTGGTGGGCGTCACGCTTGCTGCCCTCCTTGAGACGGTGATCCTCAATCACATCCCCGGTGTCTTGTGGTTCCCTGGCGTCGCCGTCATTGAAGAGACCATCAAGATCGCCATCGTGTGGTGGCTCGCCCGCAGCCTCAAGGCCTACTACTTGCGCGACGGAATGGTTCTCGGCGCATGTGTGGGCTTTGGCTTCGCCGCCTTCGAGACGTCCGGGTACGCGTTCAACGCACTAATCCAGGCTGACGATACGAAGATCCTTCCGGTCGTCGAGACGCAACTGGTCCGGGGACTACTCACCCCGGTTGGGCACGGGCTCTGGACTGCCTTGCTCGCCGGCGCTCTGTTCGCCGCTGCCAGCAAAACCGGCAAACTTCATATCTCATGGAGCGTGGTCGGCTGGTGGTTCGTAGTTGTGGTGCTTCACTGGGTCTGGGATGCCTCAACTGGTTTGGCTGTTGTCTTCACTCTGTTGTCAACCGGTAACCCAGTCACGCTGACTGGGTTCGAGACCGGCAAACTCGTCGACCCGACCCAGGGTGAAGTCCACCTCCTAGCGATCTACTCGTGGGTGCTGCTCACCACTTGCGCTTTGGTTGGGATCTACCTCGCCAACCGCATGTGGGTGAAAGGTCGCGCAATCGTCGCCGGTTTCCCGTATGGGCCGGAAGTCGGCGAGCCCTCGGAAGCGAAACCCTGACAAAACTCGAACGCTTGGGATCGATTGGCTTTCGCTGACTGCGTTACATTCGTAGTGACGCACGCGGATTTCATGTGACGTTTGCGCAGTGAGACTACCTTTGGCGGAGGCCACGATGTCCCAGCAAGATCCCAGTGCTGCCCAACCTGGGGGCAATCCGAACCCATACGGCCAGCCGATCAGCCAACCTCCCCCGAGCGGCTATTACCCACCAGCGCAACCACCACAACTGCCACCACAGAGTGGCGGCTACCCGCCCTACGCCCCGCCGCCGCCGGGTCCACCGGCACCGCTTTCACCCGCAGACGAGCGCATGTGGGGAATGCTGGCTTACCTGTTGTGTCTGATCGCCGGATTCATCGCTCCCCTCATCATCTATTTCGTATATCGCGACCGCTCCAACTTCGTGCGCGAGACATCCAAGGAAGCCCTGAACCTTCAGATCACGGCAGCCATCGTTGGCCTGACTGCGTCGGTTGGGCTGCTCTTCTTCGGCACCATTTTCAGCATCGCTGTGCCCCCGGTTGGCATGGTCATGTTCCTTGCTTGGTTTGTCCTGATCATCGGATACCAAATCGTCGTGATCACATTCGAAATCATCGGGGCCGTGCGAGCGAACAATGGCATCGTCTATCGCGTGCCGTTCATCCTGCGATTGGTCAAGTAGCCGCGATTGCGATTCCGCGTCACCCACCCGCGCGGTTGCTCGCGCGAACGGGTGACGGGACTAGTGTGTAGGTATTGCGCAAAATCGTCTGAAATTGGGACGATTTACGTGATCGCGAACGCAGATGACGGTATCTTGCGGCGCGTCAACTGCCGAGACTCGGCCACGCCAGGTGGTCGCGCCTCCACCGACGAAAGGCACCGACATGTCAGACGCGACACCGCCTCCCGGCGATAACCCACCTGTCCCTCCGCCCGCCGGTGGAACCCCACCACCGCCACCTCCGCCAGCCGGTGGAACACCTCCGCCACCACCACCCGGTGGAACTCCGCCGCCGCCCCCGCCCGCATATGGTCAGGCACCAGTGCCCGGTGTTGCACCAGACGGCAGGCAGTACGCCGAATGGATCTGGCGTGTTCTGGCGTACATCATCGACTACATCCCAGCGGGTGTGTTGGCTGGAATTGGCTACCTGTTTGCGATCTTGCTGACCTCCACGAGCTCGGTCGTCCGTCAGGGCGAGCTCTACGGAACGCCGTACAGCTACACGACGGTTGAACGGTCGACTTCGGCCATTGGCCTGATCCTGGCGTTCATCTTCTACCTGCTGGCACTCGCCTATTGGATCTGGAACAAGGCCTACCGCGAGGGCACAACCGGCAAGTCGATCGGGAAGCAGATCACCGGCTACACAACCCTCAAGGAAGAAACCGGCGAGCCGCTCGGATTCGGGATGGGCTTTGTTCGTCTTCTCCTACTGTGGGTTGACTTCGCAATCTGCTACATCGGTGTGCTGTGGCCACTGTGGGATGCCAAGCGTCAGTGCTTGCTGTCCGACAAGGTGACTGGAGCAGTTGTCTACAAAGACTAGCGACTAGTCGTGAGAGTTTGGGCTCGGATCCGTTTGTTGGGTTCGAGCCCAAATTCTTACCTAGAATCTGCACGACAGCCCAGGAAGGGACTTCATGTCTGAACAGCCGCCGAACCCACCAATCCCCGGCATCGCACCGGACGGGCGACCCTACGCCGGGTGGGGGCTGCGTGCCCTTGCTTTCTTCCTGGACTTTCTTCCGGCCTTGATCCTCACGGCCATCGCACAAATCTTCTTCGTTTCGTCGATCACCAGCGTTGACCGTGACTGGTCGGGCGGGCCTACGTACCAAGTGCTGGAAACCCGCGGACCTAGCTTCATGTTCTATCTGCTGTATGCCGTCGCGATCATCTACTGGTTCTGGAACAAGGGCTTCGTCGAAGGAACCACCGGGCAATCCATCGCGAAACGGTTCCTTGGCTTCACCACCGTTGACCAATCCAACAACGAGCCTCTCGGTCTAGGGCGCGGACTGCTACGCGCACTGCTTGTCTATCTTGAGCTGATCTCCATCGCGGTCTGCGGCCTTGGACTCATCCTGTGGCTTTGGCCAGTGTGGGATCCCAAGCGTCAAGCTCTGCTTTCCGACCGAACCACCGGCGCGGTCGTATTCAAGGCGTGAGGTGACTCCCGAGCAGTCCGGCCGCCCGTACGCCTGGTGGATATCTCGGGTCGGCTGCTGGCTCATCGACGCAGTAGTTCCCGCAGTACTCATTCTGGTTGGGTACGGCATCGGCCGACCGACGTACAGTCTGCAGACGCAGAGCATCAATGGCGTCGAGTACCAAGTTTCCGTGGCCAGTGGATTGCACCCCGCGTTCTACGTTCTCATCGCCCTTGCTGCCGGATTCACCTTGTGGAACAAGGGGTTTCGTGAAGGTCGCACAGGGAAATCGGTCGGCAAACAGCTGCTCGGATTCACAACACTTTCACAAGCCACTGGCAAACCACTTGGCGTCGTGAGAGCCACTTTGCGGTGCGTATTGCTGGTGGTCGACTTCGCCCTCTGCTATCTGGGAGTCCTCTGGCCGCTCTGGGACGACAAACGCCAGTGCCTCGTCTCAGACAAAGTGA
>JAOAUD010000088.1 GCA_030157755.1 Candidatus Nanopelagicales bacterium | reverse complement strand
ACGAGCGCTGCATCACGACTGCCCAGATGTTCGGCATGGCGATCCAGTCGTTCCAGGAGGACTTCGGTGTCACGGGCTGCCCCGAGTTCGCCTGCCGCCCACCCCAGTTCAGAACGCAGGTGTTGGGCCCACTCTTCGTCCACCAGGGGGCCGAAGGCTTTGAGACCGCTGCGCAGGCGCCGCGCGGCGACGCGCATTTGGTGCACGGAGTCTGGGAGATCCCGGCGCACCCGGACGTCCTGAGTGATGAAGGCGCGAATGTACTTGCGCAGGAAGGCGGTGATCGCTTCGCGGGCACTGTCGTCGGGACCAACAGATGCGGGCTCTAGGACGTTCGGCGGACCATCGGCGTCTGGCCCCAGCGCTGCGGCAGCTTTGCTGAGGGTGGACCGGGTGGCGCCTGCTTCGATCAGCGCATTGACGATGCCTTCGAGTGGAGCGCCATCAACCAGCGCCTCGACTTCGATCTCGCGGTAACGCTCGACTTCGACACCGTCGTCGATGACGGCCACACGATCATCGACCATCTCGGCGATGGCTGTGCCTTCCGCGTTGTAAAGCAGGTAAGGCGTGCGCTCAGTGCGAACCTCGGCGATCGGGATCAGCGCCTCGTCGCGGACGTAGGGCAGAACGATGCTGGCGAGCGCGTCGGGGACAACTCCGACCTCACCGGCGTCAAGTGGTAGTTGCAGTTCGTCGCGGACACCGTCGGTCATCCCCTTGACGGGAAGTTTCATGTGCCAGCCGGCGTCGTTGCCCCCCTCGCGGCGGCGAAGCGTCACGCCCCACCGGAAGAGTCGCAAATCGCGGGTGTCGTGGTAAATCGCGCGCATCTCGCGCACGACCTGGCGCTTGGCGCGGGCGACCTCAGTGTCGGCAGCCACCAGGTCAGGCAGCTTGAACAGGCCGTGGACCCGAAGCTTCACCTCGACTTCGCGAACCGTGTTAGGTGATGAGTCGGGCCCAGTGGTCATCGGGTGCTGCTCCGTGGGAGTTGTCGAAGTTTGATGAGGTAGTTCTGCAGGTCGCGAAGCGGCGCTCCGGTGTCTGAAGTATGGACTCCGGTCCAATCGCCGGCGCCGTCGAGGTGCCACGACGAGGTAGCGGCATCGAAGCTGAGGTCAAGCAGGTTCGAGATCTCGTCGATGTGCTCCTCAGTTGTGATCGACACCAGGGTCTCGACGCGTCGATCGAGGTTGCGGTGCATCATGTCTGCCGAACCGATAAATACTTCCGTCTGCCCGTCGTTGGCGAATTCGTAGACGCGTGAGTGCTCGAGGAAACGACCAAGGATGCTGCGCACCCTGATGGTCTCGGAAAGTCCTGGCACCCCAGGGCGAAGCGCGCAAATTCCGCGGACGAGAACATCAACCTCGACGCCAGCCTGTGATGCCCGGTACAACGAGTCTATGACCTTCTCGTCGACGATTGAGTTGCACTTGAACCGGATGCGAGCTTGGCGGCCGGCCCGCTGGTGTTCTATCTCGCGTTCGACACGTTCGATGAGTCCGGAGCGAATCGAGTGCGGTGCCACCAAGAGTCGGTGGTACTCGGTATTCATGGAGTAACCCGACAGCCGGTTGAACAGATTCGCGACGTCCTCGCCGACGACCGGGTCGCATGTCAGCAGCCCGAGGTCTTCATACAGCCGGGCAGTTTTCGGATGGTAGTTGCCAGTTCCGATGTGGCAGTACCGCCGCAGGATGTCACCCTCGTCACGCACGACCATTGACAGCTTGCAGTGGGTCTTGAGTCCGACCAGGCCGTAGACGACGTGAACGCCTGCCCGCTCAAGCTTCCTGGCCCACGAAATGTTCGCCTCTTCGTCGAACCGTGCCTTGATCTCAACGAGCGCCAAGACCTGCTTGCCCGCATGTGCGGCTTCGATCAGCGCATCGACGATAGGGGAGTCGCCGGATGTGCGATACAGCGTCTGCTTGATCGCGAGAACCTTGCGATCGTTGGCGGCCTGTTCCAAAAAGCGCTGCACGCTGGTGGAAAAGGAATCGTAGGGGTGGTGAAGCAGGACGTCGCCGTGCTTCATTGCGGCGAGTACGTCTGGTGCTGACGCCGTCTCGACCTCGGCTAGTTCGCGGTTTGTCTTCGGAACAAACGCGGGATCCTTCAAGTCATCACGGTCGAGACCCACAAGCGTCCATAAGCCTGTGAGATCGAGCGGCCCAGCGAGGCGGAACACCTCGGAGTCGCTGACGCCGAGTTCGCGCACGAGTAGGTCGAGCACGTGCTCGTCGATGGTGTGTTCGACCTCTAGGCGAACAGGCGGTCCAAACCGGCGACGCATGAGTTCACGTTCGAGCGCCTTCAGCAGGTTCTCGGCGTCGTCTTCTTCGACTTCCACATCTTCGTTGCGGGTTACGCGGAACGTGTGGTGCTGCTGAACCTCGAGGCCCGGGAACAGGCGGTCGAGGTGCGCAGCGATGACGTCTTCAAGCGGTGTGAATCGTTGTGGGCCCACCTGGATGAATCGGGGAAGCATTTCGGGAACCTTGACGCGAGCAAACAGCTCGGCATCAGTTTCGGGATTGCGGACGATGACGGCGAGGCTTAGGGACAACCCTGAGATGTACGGGAACGGGTGGGCGGGATCCACAGCAAGCGGGGTGAGTACTGGAAAGACCCGATGGTCGAAGAGTTCGGCCATGTCGACTTTCTCAGCATCAGACAGCTCGTCCCACCGAACCATCTCGATGCCTTCTTCGGACAGTGCCGGCATCAACTCGTGACGGAACAGATCGGCCTGCCGCACCATCAGCCCGCGACTAGTGGTCAGTACCGCATCGTGGACTTCTCGGGGCAACATCCCGCTTGCTGCTCGCACCGCGATTCCGGTGGCGATCCGGCGCTTGAGGCCCGCAACCCGAACCATGTAGAACTCGTCGAGATTGCTGGCGAAGATCGCGAGGAATTTGGTGCGCTCCAACAGGGGAAGATCTTGATTCTCGGCAAGTTCGAGGACTCGTTGGTTGAACGCCAGCCAGGACAATTCGCGGTCGATGAAGCGGTCTTCGGGGAGCACTGAACCCTCGAGGAGATCGAGTGGGAGGTCTTCGCCGGGAACGAGGTCAGTGGTCATGACGAGAGCTTGCCAGAAATGTCCCTGCGCTGCATCGCTCGATCCTCAGGCGGGTGGAATTCAGGGCCAACGGCCTGTGACCTTAGTAACGGGCAGGAGGACAATGGAGGTAGCGAGAACGGAGGAATCCCATGTCGAGCTACCCACCACCACCGGATCCTCCTCCACCCACACCGCCAGCCTCGTATCCTCCACCGCCGGATGTACCTCCGGGGAAGAAGTCATTCGGCACCGGCGCCTGGATCGCCATTGGGGCTGCTGTTGTTCTCCTGCTCGCACTTATCGGCGGGGGAGGCGTGTACCTGGTCAAGCGGTCCAACGATTCAGGGTCGGGCGAGGTTGTGACGGTGATGACCGAGCCAGTCTCAACGAGTTCCAACCCCTTCACCCCGCCTATCCCGCCAGGCACCGGGACAACAACCGACGTTGCTGTGACAACCCCAGTGACAACGACGAGTCCGGTCACGGTCAAGGGCGGAAATCCCGGCCTGTTCGGAGGCACTCAGAAGGCAACACAATGCGACAAGGCGAAACTGATCGCATTCCTGGCAGCCAACCCGGAGAAGGCAGCGGCATGGGCGAAGGTGCAAGGGATCTCGGTCGCCGAGATTCCGGCATTTGTTAATCGTCAAACATCGTTGATTCTGCGATCAGACACTCGGGTTACAAATCACGGCTGGGAAAATGGTTCGCTGACCGTATTTGCCTCTGTCCTGCAGAGTGGCACTGCGGTGCTGGTCAACGAGTACGGAATGCCCACTGTGAAGTGCTACTGCGGGAATCCGTTGACTGCTCCGGCTCCAGCAACACAGGTGACGTACCGCGGAACAACGTGGCCGGGGTGGAATCCTCAGTCGATCACCATCATCGAGCAGAACGTGACTGTGATTAATGACTTCACGGTCGTGAACGTTTACACGAACGAGCCGTTCGGCCGCCCGACCGGTACCGACGGTGGCTCAGATGGACCTGCTCCCGCCGCCTCTACTCCGACTCCAACTCCGGCACCGACGACGCCGGAACCAACGCCGACGCCAAGCATCACGTCGGGAGAGTCGGCGAGTGCTTTCGTCAAGGACGCCGTGATGAGCAAGCTGCGTGCCTGCGCATCCAAGGTGGGATCGTTGGAGGAGTTCGAGGCAGTGATCGCCAAGGCGAGCTTCACAGGTGCGGCGACTTCCGATCCGTACATCTGGAAGGTGACTGTGGCAGATCGCAGTGGCACCTTCATCTGGACCGTCGATTCACGCACGGGATCGGTCACGGCCGCCAACGCTGACGCGAGGGAGATTGATTCGTACTGCGCGAAGCAGTAGCCAACAAGTCGCGACTAGTCGGGCGGTCTTGCCGGGACCGGGGACCGGTAGAGGGTGTCCGTGTCGAAGCGTGTGAAGCCCAACCGCTCGTAGGTGGCCAACGCGGCGGCGTTGTCTGATTCGACGTGCAGCATGACCTCGGACAGTCCCTGGTCGCGTAGGTAACGCAGTCCAGCCATCGTGAGGACGCGGCCCAGCCCCTGTGCTTGGCGTTGCGGATCGATTCCGAGTACGTAGACCTCACCGAGGTCGTCGTTGTCTGTGTCGGAGGTGTGTTCGTGGTGATGAATCTTGGTCCAATGGAAGCCGACAAGCGCACCC
>JAOAUD010000087.1 GCA_030157755.1 Candidatus Nanopelagicales bacterium | reverse complement strand
AAACTGCGGCACGTGTTGCCAGAACCTGGTCCCACTGATCCGCAGCGATCGGCCACCGGGGCCGCGAGTGGACGGCCGACGGTATTTATGAACAGCGGTGTTTCCAAATTGCCGGGGCCTGTGTCACCATTGGTTCAACGCGGCAACCTCAATCGGGAATGCCGACGCCACCACAAACGTTTCGACTGACAAGCTTTTCGACCGATACGTCTACCAACCAGCGATGGGAGCTGCGGTAATGACCGCTGACACCACAACGACCGACACCGCCGCCGCAGAGGCCACTGATGAAAGTGCGACCGTGGGCACTGACAGCGTCGTCCTGACCGACACTGCAGCCGTGAAGGTCAAGACGCTGCTTGATCAGGAGGGGCGCGACGATCTCGCGCTTCGCGTTGCTGTTCAGCCAGGTGGCTGTTCCGGGCTTCGCTACCAACTCTTCTTTGACGACCGTTCCCTCGATGGCGACCAGAAGATCGACTTCGACGGAGTTGCTGTTGTTGTTGACCGCATGTCCGTGCCATACCTCGGCGGCGCCGTCATCGACTTCGTTGACACCATCGAGAAGCAGGGCTTCACGATCGACAACCCGAACGCGACTGGCTCCTGTGCGTGTGGGGATTCGTTCCACTAGTTCGCAGCAGGTAGGTTGCACCGCGTGAAACTCTGCGTAACGGGATCTATTGCAACCGACCACTTAATGACCTTTGCCGGGAAGTTCTCGGACTCATTGATCGAGGAGCAGCTGGACAAGCTGTCCGTCTCATTTCTCGTCGACGACCTCCAGGTCCGGCGCGGGGGAGTCGCGGCAAACATCGCGTTTAGTTTGGGTCGGCTGGACCTTGACCCGATTCTGGTCGGCGCCGTTGGCTTGGACTTCACTGACTACCGGTCGTGGCTTGTCCGCCATGGTGTCGACGTCGAATCGATTCACGAATCCCGCTCTGCACACACCGCACGATTCGTCTGTACGACGGATTCCGCAAGTAACCAAATCGCATCCTTCTACCCGGGTGCGATGAGTGAGGCGCGCGACATTGAACTTGGGCCGATCCAGGATCGCGTCGGCTACCTCGACCTGGTGGTTGTGTCGCCCAACGATCCCGAAGCGATGCTTCGACACACCGCGGAATGTCGCGAGCGAAGCATCCCGTTCGCTGCTGACCCGTCGCAGCAGTTGTCGTTTATGGGTGGCGAGGACATTCGACAACTTGTTGATGGTGCTGCCTACTTGTTCACGAACGAGTACGAAGCGGCCCTGACCGAACAGAAGACCGGCTGGAGCGCCGAGGAGATCCTCGACCGCGTTGGCACTCGCGTGACGACCAGAGGCGCCAAGGGCGCAATTATCGAATCGAAGGGCGCCGAGCCGATTGAGGTTCCGGTAGTGGCGATTGGTGAAGTGGTTGACCCAACGGGTGTCGGCGATGCCTTCCGCGCTGGCTACCTTGCTGGATTGGCGTGGGGTGTGTCTGCGCAGCGCAGTGCGCAAGTCGGGTCCATGTTGGCCGCACTGGTCATTGAGACAACCGGAACTCAGGAGTACTCACTCGAGCGTGGTGCTTTCCTCGGTCGGATCGAGGCTGCCTACGGAAGCGAGGCGGCGCAGGAAATCGGCAGCCACCTCCCATCCACGATCGTCTAACCAACGCGAGATCGATGGCACGGGCGGTGCGGTGATGACGAGCTACCCCATCGAGCCACCACTGTGCCGCTGGGAATTGCCTGACCTGAGCCGCGCAGGCGATGATCAAGAACTCGTCGGAATCGGTGCGGATCTAGCTCCCGGAACGATGCTCGCTGGGTATCGAAGCGGCCTGTTCCCCATGGGGGTACGGATGCCTGACGGCGAAGAGGCCATGGGGTGGTGGTCGCCGAACCCACGAGGAATTCTGCGACCCGAGGCGGTTCACCTCAGTCGTTCACTGCGTCGGTCGATGCTGCGGTTTGAATTCAGCGTGGATGCTGCGTTCGATGAGGTTGTGGCTGCCTGTGCCGACCCGTCTCGCCCACACGGCTGGATCGACGGCGGCTTTCCGGATGCTTATCGAGCGTTGCACGACCTCGGATGGGCGCATTCGGTCGAGGTCTGGCGGTCTGAAGGGCTTGGGACCCGGGAATTGGTCGGCGGCCTCTTTGGAGTTCAGGTCGGGGGACTGTTTGCTGCCGAATCCAAGTTCCATCGTGAAACTGACGCCTCGAAGGCTGCAGTGGTGCAGCTCTGTCGGCTGCTGGACGCTGATGGCGCGGGCGCCGGGCGGCTGATCGACGTGCAGTGGGCAACACCCCACCTGCAAACCCTTGGCGTGACGTCGGTTCCGCGGGCGCACTATCTGTCGCTGATTCGCCAGGCGCTCGCCATGCCAGCAGGATTACGCCCGGATCTCGAAGCGGATTCCTGAGCCATCAGGCAGCTCGCTGTGGCTGACCAATGTCGCTGACTTCATGCGACACCAGGCAGGTACGTCGAACTGCGCCGCCGGGTCATCGGCAAGCAGGACGATCCGCAGGTTGCCAACGGGCCCGTCGGCGTACGCAAGGCCAAGCGCGATGACGGGCCGCGGGCACAGCGAGCCGCGTTCATCGAGTTCAACCGTGACTTCTTGGTCGTCGGTCATTGGATGCCCGCATCGCTGCGAACGGCGGCGACCGCTGCGGGCAGTTCCGCCAGAAGATGATCGACGTCCGCATCGGTGGCAGTCAACGGCAGACTGACTCGAACGTTGCCGTGGGTCAGTGCTCCCACTGCGGCGAGGACGTGGCTTGGGAGCCCGACGGACGAGGCGCACGCTGAACCACTGCCGACCGCAATTCCGCGCCGATCGAGTTCGCTGGCCAAACGTTCACCGTCTGCATATAGGCAGGAGAACGTCACGATGTGGGGCAGCCGGTCTTCGGGATCGCCGAGGACGTCAACGTCGGGAATCGCGCGTGGCACCTCGCGGCGGATGCGTGCCACCAAGCCACGAAGGTTGATTGCGACGTCGGGCATCTCCCGTGCGACTGCATCGAGCGCGGCGGCCGCACCGGCGGACTGGAGGACATCAGCAGTGTCGGCGGGTTTGGTGCTCGCGTCAGCGCCGGGCGCCGAGAAGGGGTTTCGCCAGGCCGCGGGATCAGCGACAACGAGGATCCCCACACCGACGGGTCCGGCCCACGTCAGCGCGTCGGCAAAGAGGATCGACCAACCATCTGCCACCGGCTGCAAACCGAGCGTGCCGGTGGCATCCGTTACCAAGGGCACCTTCTTGCCCCGGCAGATCTCAATGACTTCGGCGAGCGGCTGAGCGGTAGCAAGTTCGGTATTTGCCGCCTGCACAGCGGCAACAACCCCGAGATTCTCACGTTCCGTAATGGCGTTGCGAAATTCTTCGACGCGCAGAGCCCCTGTCGCTTGCACTGAGACTTGCGTCACCTCGCGACTGTCGTACACGCCCGTCGCCGCGTGTCGCACGGCAGATCTTTCAACTTGGCTCAGCACGACTGGCGGATTCTCGTACCCAGCTGCCCGCCGCGCGCAGATCGCCCCTCCGACAGCGAGCTCTGCCAAACCGATATTTGGGTGGAAAGAGACGGTTTGCGGCGGCACTTCTAGGGCTGCGGCCACGGTTTCTCGGGCTGCCTGCCGGATTTGAGCCGCGACCCGACCCTCGTGATGCAGGAGGTCTGGGTCGGCCCAGGCACGGTCGGCAAACCCGTCCAAAACGGCGCGCGCTTGCGGATGCATGGGCTGGCCAGACACGGCATCGAGATAGCTGCGCGACATACCGATAGAAACTACTCGCCCTAGCGCCGACTTTCTGGGCTTCGCTGCGCTAGTCTCACCGTCGAGAAGAGCAAGCGACCCCACCGGCAATGCCATGTCGTGTGCCACTAAGGTGGCCGCGAACCGCGCAGTTCAGGCGGGATCACTACCCACTGGAAGGCCTCACGTGTACGGACGGAAGCGATGACGGTTAGCACTGGCGGTCGCGACGCACAGCGCGATTCAGGGACTCCAGGTTTCAAGTTCGGCCGACGTGCCGGGGTTGCAGCTATGGGGCTACTGGGCGCGATTTCACTAGCTGGCTGTTCAATGGCCGACTGGTCTCGTGCGGGCATGCCCGAACCAGTGACCGAGCAAGCACCCATCACCCTGAGTTTCTGGGTCGGTAGTTGGATCGCCGCGATGGTTGTCGGTGTCCTGGTGTGGGGCCTGATGTTCTGGGCATTCTTCGCCTACCGGCGCCGGAAGAACTCCGAGGTTCCGGTGCAGACGCGGTACCACATGCCGATTGAGGCGCTGTGGACCATCGCTCCGCTCATCATGGTTGTCGGCATCTTCTACTTCGCCGCTCGCGACGAAGCGGAACTGACGAACGTGAGCAACACGCAGCAGCAGACGGTCAACGTCGTCGGCTTCCGCTGGAGCTGGACGTTCAACTACGTCAACGAAAACACCTACGACGTCGGCCAGCCCGCATACGCAACCAATGCCGAGCAGGGGTCAGGTCGCACCGCGGTGCCGCCGGATCAGGGCTCAGCAGTTCCAACGCTGTGGCTGCCGGTCAACCAGAAGGTCAAGTTCGAACTGACCTCACCTGACGTCATCCACTCATTCTGGGTCCCGAACTTCCTCTTCAAGCTTGACGTGGTTCCGGGTCGCACGAACGTATTCGAAGCAACACCGAACCAGATCGGCGCCTACGCCGGTAAGTGCGCAGAGCTTTGCGGTGTTGACCACTCGCGCATGCTGTTCCAGGTCAAGGTCGTCTCGCAGCAAGACTTTGACGCACACATGGAAGATCTTCGTAAGCGCGGACAGTCCGGCCAACTTC
>JAOAUD010000086.1 GCA_030157755.1 Candidatus Nanopelagicales bacterium | reverse complement strand
GGTCTGCCCGCTGGAGTTCTTGACGCCACTGAGGATCCAGTTCAGCGAGTGGGTGTTCCTCAACCTTGCGGCCGGAACCCCCGTCCCGGTGTCGTGCATCATCACGACCCGAGGTGTTGTCCCGGTGCCATCGAGGTGAGCATTCTGTTCGTAGACCGGGTCGTCATAACCGGCAGTCAGGATCGGATTGAGGCCATGAGCCTGCATGCGGGCAACCATTGTCGCGGCAGTCGGCCACGGATCGACCGCACCGGCGCGAGCCTTGGGAGTTGATTGCGGTTCCCAGTAGTCGCCTGCGAGCGACTGACCGTCCGAACCAAAGTGCCCTTCCGTAGAAGTGGCGGTATCCGCCGCCTGCGGGTCGGTCTCACCGGCGTAGGAAACCTGGGCCAACGCGGTGGCGGACACGGCGGCTGCGAGTCCTGCGGCAACCAACAGTCGGGGGAATCGACCGAATGACATGCGAAGAGCTCCTTGGTTTGGGGGCTGACGACACCAACGTTCCTCGTCCGTCGCCACTTTTGTACAGGCAGAACTACCCCAAACCGTGGATTTGGACAGATGTTTGACGTCCAACTACCGAGCGTTAAGTCTGCGAAGGATCATCTGGGCAGCGCTGGCCGGGTGGTCGGAGCAGGAAGAACCCGAGTGGGCGGACTAGGCTGCGCTATGTGAGTCCTGCCGAATCGCCAAACGGTAATCCAACTGATGATTTCGGGCCAAATGAATGGATGGTCGATGAGATCTACCACCAGTACCTGGCCGACCGAAACGCCGTCGATCCAGCGTGGTGGGACTTTTTCGCCGATTACAAGCCCAGCGAACGGTCTCCAGCGCAGGTCCCTGCCACAACTTCTTCGGTAGCAACTGAGCCCGCAGTCGCCATTCCCGTGGCAACGCCGGCGACCACGTCGGCTGCCCCCGCGGCAACCCAAGCACCCACCCCGGCCGCAACTGACGCAAAGGCCACGACGGGCAAAGACACAGTTGTTCCGCCGTCACCAGGCCAGACCGAAGAAGTCTCAATTCTTCGCGGGCCCGCCGCCCGAGTCGTGGCGAACATGTCGGCCAGCCTCGAAGTCCCGACCGCGACGAGTGTTCGCGCGGTTCCCGCCAAGTTGCTCATCGACAACCGAATTGTCATCAACAATCACCTCGGGCGTCGCCGCGGCGGCAAGGTGAGTTTCACGCACCTGCTGGGCTACGCCATCGTCAAGGCCCTGCAAACGCACCCAGAAATGAACTGTGCGTTTGCCGATCTCAATGGCAAACCGGCCGTGGTCCATCACGATTCAGTGAACTTCGGCCTCGCCATCGACTTGCCCAAACCAGACGGCACTCGCCAGTTGTTGGTCCCGAATATCAAAGACGCCCAGCGCATGGACTTCGCCAAGTTCTGGACGTCCTACGACGACTTGGTTCGCCGGGCTCGGCAGGCACGTCTTGGTGTCGACGACTTCGCCGGAACCACGATCAGCCTGACCAACCCCGGAACGCTCGGCACAGTTCACAGCGTTCCGCGACTCATGCCTGGCCAAGGTGCAATTGTCGGCGCCGGGGCTCTGGAGTATCCAGCTGAATGGCAAGGAGCGGCCGCTGAGACGCTGGCCAAACACGGGGTGAGCAAGATCCTCACCCTCACCTCTACGTACGACCACCGGATCATTCAGGGTGCACAAAGTGGGGACTTCCTCAAGCGCATCCACGAACTGCTGCTTGGTGAAGATGACTTCTACGACGAAATCTTCCGGTCGTTGCGGATTCCGTACGAGCCAATCCGTTGGGCGCGCGATATCGCCCACGCTCACGACGATCAGGTCTCCAAGACCGCACGCGTGCAGCAGCTGATTCACGCGTACCGGGTGCGTGGCCACCTGATGGCGGACATCGACCCGCTGGAGTACCACCAGCGCGCCCACCCTGACCTCGACATCGGCTCACACGGGTTGACGCTGTGGGACTTGGACCGCGAGTTCGCAACAGGCGGATTCGGCGGACAGCCATTCATGCGCTTGCGCGACATCTTGGGTGTTCTGCGTGACTCCTACTGCCGAACCATCGGCGTGGAGTACATGCACATGCAGGATCCCGACGAACGCGAATGGATGCAAAGCCACATCGAGCGCCGTTGGACGCCGATGAGCCGCGAAGATCAACTTGGAGTGCTACGCCGACTTAACGGTGCCGAGGCCTTTGAGAACTTCCTCCAGACCAAGTACGTAGGCCAGAAGCGATTCAGCCTTGAAGGCGGCGAATCCGCAATCGCCATCCTCGACGAGATCCTCACGTGCTCGGCGGACAGCGACTTGGTCGAGGTGTGTATCGGAATGCCACACCGCGGCCGCCTCAATGTCCTGGCGAACATTGCGGGCAAGTCCTACGCGCAGATCTTCCGCGAGTTTGAAGGAACCGTCGACGACGATTCCGTGCAGGGTTCAGGCGACGTGAAGTACCACCTCGGCAGCGAGGGCACATTTACGGCGCCATCAGGCAAGACCTGCGAGGTATACCTTGCGGCCAACCCGTCGCACCTCGAGGCCGTGAACCCAGTTCTTGAGGGCATCACGCGGGCCAAGCAAGATCTGCTCGACAGGTCCTACGAGTTCCCGATTCTGCCGGTGCTCATGCACGGCGACGCAGCGTTCGCTGGCCAGGGCATCGTGACCGAGACCTTGAACCTTTCCCAACTGCGTGGCTACCGAACCGGCGGCACGATCCACCTCATCGTCAATAACCAGGTGGGATTTACCACCGCGCCAGACTCCAGCCGCTCGACGGTCTACGCCTCGGATGTTGCACGAATGGTTCAGGCGCCCATCTTCCACGTCAACGGAGATGACCCCGAGGCGTGTGTCCGAGTGGCCACGCTGGCGTTCGACTTCAGACAACGGTTCAACAAGGACGTTGTCATCGACATGGTCTGCTACCGCAAACGCGGACACAACGAGGCTGATGATCCTTCGCTGACCCAGCCGTTGATGTACAACATCATCGACGCCAAGCGCAGCGTCCGAAAGATCTACACCGAATCGCTGATCGGCCGAGGTGACATCACGGTCGAAGAGGCAGAAGAGGCTCTCCGCGACTACCAAAGCCAACTTGAACGCGTGTTCGCTGAAACCCGCGAAGACCACGAACACCACGAGGTTGAGTGGGTACCTCCAGCGGAGTACCCCGCGCGGATCGACACGTCCATCAGCGACGAGACCGTCAAGATCATCGTCGAGAGCCAGATTGACCTACCTGAAGGCCTCGTCGTCCACAACCGCCTGCTGCCGCAACTGCAGCGCAGGGCGCAGATGGTCGAAGACGGCACCATCGACTGGGGCATGGGCGAGACGCTTGCCTTTGGTTCGATCCTCCTCGACGGCCAAGAAGTCCGCCTGTCCGGTCAGGATTCGCGCCGCGGCACGTTCGGGCAACGCCATTCCGTCATCGTCGACCGCGTGACGGGTTCGGAGTACACGCCGCTGAAGCACCTTTCCAGCGACCAAGGAAAGTTCTACGTCTGGGACTCACTCCTCAGCGAGTTCGCCGCCATGGGATTCGAATATGGGTACTCCGTTGCGAACCCGCGCGCGCTCGTGCTGTGGGAGGCGCAGTTCGGCGACTTCGCTGACGGTGCACAAACGATCATCGATGAATTCATCACCTCTGGTGAACAGAAGTGGGGCCAACAAAGCGGCGTCGTTCTGCTGCTGCCGCACGGATACGAAGGTCAAGGGCCAGACCACTCATCAGCCCGTCCTGAGCGTTACCTCCAGATGGCAGCACAAGACAACATGACGATCGCGATGCCATCAACGCCGGCTTCCTACTTCCACTTCCTGCGTTGGCAAGCGAAGGCACCTCATCACAAGCCGCTGGTCGTCTTCACTCCGAAGTCGATGCTCCGGTTGAAGGCGGCCGCTTCCGCCAAGGAAGACTTCACCGAGGCTCAACTGCAGCCCGTCATCGGTGACACGAGCGTAGATCCAACCAAGGTGAAGTCCATCCTGCTGTGTTCAGGAAAGGTCACCTGGGATCTGATGGCTGCGCGGGCTAAGCAAGAACGTGACGATGTGGCAATCGTGCGCTGTGAGCGGCTGTACCCGTTGCCCGCCGAAGAAATCCTCGAGATTCTGGGTGGATTCCCGGCAGATTCCACCCTCACGTGGGTTCAGGAAGAGCCTGAGAATCAGGGGGCATGGCCCTACATGCTGCTGAACCTGGTTCCGCACCTCGATCGTGTCCTCAGTGCCGTGAGCAGGCCCGCGTCGGCTTCCCCTGCAGTTGGGTTGCACAGCGTGTTCGAGCGCGAGCAGGCAGAAATCGTCGAGCGGGCATTCGCCCAGTAACTCCCCGGAGCTTTCTATGTATGCAACGGACCGTGGCATCGAGGAATTCGAAGAACGCCGTGCCGACGAGCAATTCGCGACCGACTACATCGCCGCCCGGATGCGTGCCTTCGTCGACCTACATCCGGAATTCGAAGATGCAGTCGAACGGTTTGCCACGTGGCTGGCTCGTGACGACGAGGACGACGACTAGCCACCGACGTCGCCCGAATCCGCGCCCTGCGGGATCGGTAGGGTTTGGGAATGCTTGCTGCCTGCGCCGCTTCCATTGATTTCCAGAATCCCCTCGCCGGCCTTGTAGTCGGTGATGTAGCCGAACCAGCCATACCGGACGGATGGACGACCGTCCAGATGAAGGCAGCGAGCCTCAACCATCACGACCTGTGGAGTCTGCGCGGTATCGGGCTGCCCGAGTCACGCCTGCCGATGGTCCTCGGGTGTGACGCTGCCGGGCTCGATGAGGATGGCAACGAGGTGATCGTCTATTCAGTCGTCTCTGACATCGGCCCCGGAATCGACGAGACCATGGACGAGAGCCGCAGCATTCTGTCCGAGAAGTTTCCAGGCACCTTCTCAGAA
>JAOAUD010000085.1 GCA_030157755.1 Candidatus Nanopelagicales bacterium | reverse complement strand
GCGACAGCCAGAATTCGGTGAGCATCGGCAACGTGCAGATTCTCGATGAGCTTTCCGTTGACGGTGGCAACACCTTTGCCCTGAGTGGTTGCTTCGTCGAACGCGGCAATAACTGCCTGCGCATGCTCGACCTCACTCGGCGAGGGTGCGAACAGGCGATTTGCCGGTTCCAACTGACTGGGATGGATCAAGGTCTTGCCGTCGAATCCGAACTGGCGACCCTGCAAACATTCGGCTTCAAATCCCTCGGCGTTCTTGACGTCGTTGTAGACGCCATCAAGGATCACCTTGCCGGCGTCGCGTGCCGCGAGCACCGACAGGCTCAGCGCAGTCAGGATCGGTGCACGTCCGGGGACATGCACGGCGTGCAGTTCGGCGACGAGGTCATTCGTTCCCATCACCAGCACTGTCAGGCGCTCACTTGCAGTGGCAATTGAGGCGACGTTGCGAATTGCCTCCGGCGTTTCGATCATGGCCCATAGCGCCAGATCGTCGGCGCCACTGGCAGCCGTAATGGCGGCATCAAGTTCGCGCACCTCGTCGGCGCTGTTGACCTTCGGAACGACGATGGCAGCGGGCTTCGCAGCGACCACCGTTGCTAGATCCGCGTCGTGCCACTGCGTTCCAAGTCCATTGATTCGAATCGTGATCTCACGATTTCCGTACTCACCAGATGCGGCGGCAGCACATACCCGATCACGGGCCTGCTCTTTGGCATCTGGTGCCACGGCGTCTTCGAGGTCGAGGATCAGTGCATCTGTCTCCAGTGTCTTCGCCTTTTCGAGCGCGCGTTCGTTGGCGCCCGGCATGTAGAGGACGGATCGACGGGGACGCAAGGTGTTTCCGGAGTCGGACATCGCTTAGTTGCCTTCCAATCCGTACGCGGCGGCAAGTTCAGGGTCCCGCTGTGCCAGCGCATTCGCTAGGTCAAGGACCACCTGGCATTGCTTGTATGTCGCATCGTCTTGCATTTTGCCGTCGATCATCGCGGCACCGGTTCCATCACCCATGGCTTCGACGACTCGTTTTGCCCACTCGACATCGGCAACTTCCGGACTGAACACGCGCCGGGCGATTTCGATCTGCTTGGGATGCAGCGTCCACGTTCCGACACAGCCGAGCAAGAAGGCATTTCGGAACTGGTCTTCGCACGCCACCACGTCGGCGATGTCACCGAATGGGCCGTAGTACGGGAGGATGTCGTTGGCCGCGCAAGCATCGACCATGCGGGCAATCGTGTAATGCCACAGATCCTGTTGGGCAGTCGCGCGGTCGCCGAAGATGTCGTCGCCAACTGGATCGGTACGAACGAGGTAACCGGGATGGCCGCCACCAACGCGCGTCGTCTTCATTCGACGGCTTGCCGCGAGGTCCGCTGGGCCGAGCGAGATGCCCTGCATGCGTGGGCTGGCACCGGCGATTTCTTCCACGTTCGCGACGCCCGCAGCGGTCTCCAGGATCGCGTGTACCAGGATCGGACGGGTAATCCCGGCCTTCGCCTCGAGTTGTGCCAAGAGTCGGTCGATGTAGTGAATGTCCTCGGCGCCTTCTACCTTCGGCACCATGATCACATCGAGCTTGTTGCCGATTGCCGGCACGAGTGTCAGCAGATCGTCGAGGACCCACGGCGAATCCAAGCTGTTGATTCGGGTCCACAACTGGGTGGAGCCGAAGTCGGTTGCCTGCGCGATCGCAACAAGCCCGTCGCGGGCGGCCTCCTTCTTGTCTGCCGGGATCGCGTCCTCAAGATTGCCGAGCAGAACGTCGACCTGCTTGGCGATGTCGGGAACCTTCGCAGCCATGCGTTCGTTACTTGGGTCGAAGAAGTGAATCATTCGCGATGGCCGGAATGGAACATCAAGGAGCGGGGAGGGTGCCCCAACAGCTAGCGGGCGGAAGAATGCTTTCGGACTACGCAAGGCTCACTCCAACGAGATTCAGGCAACGAGGACTGCCCTAAGTCTCGCATCGGCGGTTCTGGCGACCGGCAAACCCCTGCCGAATTGCGCGGATGTCTAGGCGCTTGGTGCTGCGGGAGGTGCTGGTGGCGCGGGCGGCGGCGGTGTGGATTTCGACGAATCCGTTCGCAACGTCTCGGCCTTGGCGCGCAGCGCAACAGCATGCTTCTGTCCACTGAAGAGCCAGCCGGAAACGACCATCACAATTCCGACGATCAGGAACAAGGCAGTCCCCGTCAGCAAGTAGGACGTGAGGGTGTTGAAGAAGACGATCGACGCGGCCTGGAACGGGGTGCCGATGAATGAGTTTGAGATGAAGTCGGGAGCGACCGCCAAGCCAACGCGCAGGATTCCAGCGCCGAGGAGAATTCCGACCCCGACGTACGCAACCATCCTCGCTCGGCGTCGCGCAAGGGCGATCGCTCCCACGAACAGGAGCAGGACGATCACGATGAGCCAGGTAGCGGCCGGTTTGGTCAGTTTGTAGATCGACTGTGCCTGTGCGAGTTGGTCGGAGTTGAGCAACACGATTTCGCGATCGGCCGCTGGAGGTGTTGGCCGGTCCGCGATCGCCGTCAGACCCTTCGAAGCGAGGACCTTCTTGACCTGGTCGATCACGTCACCTGTGTCCAGGACGACCTGACCATTTGATGTCGAAACTGGGCCAGTGGATTCACCTTCGAGTGCCTTGATGACTGCCGACTGGAGGGATCCTGCTGCCCTCGTCCAAAACTGCTGGAACTGCGGGCTGTTCAAGATCTTGAGCGTCACCTGCTTGACGAAAGTGGGGATGGCCGAAGAGATCGGTCCCGCGAGCGGAGCGGCGATGGGCGGCAGGAACCCCTTGACCTCAGCTTCGAGGTTGACGTTGGTGGTCAGCGCGTTTGTGACGGTTTCAGCAACCGCCTCGATGATCGCCTCGTCGGTTGCCAGGGGAGCCACGGTTTCGACAAAACGCTCCGTGTCCGTCAGCGTCCGTTGCCCCCAGTACGCGAGTCCACCCGCAGGCAGGAGGATCGTCGCAAGCACCAGGCAAAGACCTGCCGCGATTGAACGAACGCTCAATCGGCGCTTTGACGGTTCCGGCGCGCTGCCAGTAGTCGTGGGGTTTGGCGCTGCTGTGCTCATGAATCAAGAGAGTAGGCGCAACAGGCGCAGCGCTTCCTGTTCAACGCAAGGTGGCGTGGGGAGAGCTTCGTGGGCGCGGTTGCGTCGGGCGGAACTGGCAATCCGGTAGGTTCGCGTGGGACAAGCGCACTCGTCGAATGAAGGATTGCCAAGATGCCCCCAGCAAGTGCCCAGCTGCCGGATCCCACCACCGATCCAGTGCTCGCTAGTTACGACAACTACTTGGCCGCACAAGAGGCAGTCGACAAACTTTCGGACAACAAGTTTCCCGTCCAGAAGGTTGCGATTGTTGGCGTCGACCTGCGGATGGTGGAGCAAGTCATCGGGCGGTTGTCGTGGGGTCGCGCTGCTGGTGGCGGACTGCTGACCGGTGCGTGGTTCGGCCTGCTACTCGGCCTCTTCGTCTCGTTTTTTGCGAAGGCGGAGGACTCAAACCCGACGACGCTCATCCTGCTGGGTCTCATCTACGGAGCGGGGTTCGGAATCATCTTCGGCCTCGTCTCGTACTGGATGACCGGAGGCAAGCGGGACTTCCTGTCGAGGAGCCAGATCATTGCCCATCATTACGACGTTCATGTGACGACCGATGGCCTCGCCGATGCTCGCAAGATTCTTGGACTCACAGCTCAATGGCCGCCGCCAGTCGACGGAAGTTAGTACCGGTTAGCTGATCGTAATTTCGGCCCACACAACTTTGCGCGCGCCCGAAACCTGTGCTCCCCAACTTGCGGTCAACGCATCGATGAGAGGCATTCCTCGCCCTGTCGATTCGTGATCAGCAGCTTGGCGAGGTTGTGGAATGTCAGTGGTGTTTGCGTCGCTGACTTCGAGCCGCAAGCGGTCCTCGCGGACGCTGAGCCGGAATTCGATGGGATCGGCTCCGTACCGCAGCGCGTTCGTGATCAATTCGCTCGCTACGAGCTGCATGTCATCGATGCTCGCGTTCAATCCCCAGGCCTGCAGCTGGCGAACGATCGTCCGGCGGGCCGCGCCTACAGATTCGGGCGTGCCAGGCACAGGTGATCGCAACTCCATGCCTTCGGTATACCCGCGCTTGCCGTCGGGAAACTCGATTGAGCGACCAGTGGTGGATGCCACATCCGCGAAAAAGCCTTCCAAACCGGCCGAACACATCTCAGGCTGCTCAGCGTTTGGAGAGTGAGCTGCGTGTGGCCATCGGACTCGACGAGCACCAAGTCGATAGGCCATTTCTTCCTGCTCGTCCGGCGGCCAGCGGTCATCATTTTCGCCGAACGCGACCAACGTCGGAAGTCCCGCCGTCGCAGCAAGGTCAGCGAGCACATCAACCGCATCGTCGATCTCAATCAAGATCTCTGCCTTCGCCGACAGTGCGTGGGGGTTGTTGGAGGTGAATCGATGCCGCAGGAACTCGTGGACTTCGGCATTTGGCGGCCGCCAACCGTTTGCCCGGTCCGCGGCCTCCTTCTGCTCCCAGATGTCATGTAGTGAGGTGTGCGGCAGGAGGGACACAAGTTGAGCGGCCACGATCTGAAGATCACCCGGCACGGCCGCAGGCCCACTTGCCAACAGTGTGAGCGAGGCGAAGAGCGGCTCACTTGCCGCAGCCATCTGCTCGCCAAGTTGGCGGACCGCAGTCGCACGCGCGACGAGCCCACCAAAGGAGTGACCGAGCAGGTGCAGCGGGTGTTCAGTCTCGGTGACGAGTGAGCGAGCGACGGCGAGCGCGTCAGCCACGAAGTCAGCCATGGCGTATCCGTCGGTGGCATCGGGTCCGGGTGATTCGAACTGCCCACGCTGGTCGTAGCTGGCCACTGTGTAGCCCAAGTCGCGCAGGTACGGGATCAACGCGATGAAGTCTTCTTTGCTTCCGGTGAATCCGGGGATCAACAGAATCGTTCCGCGCGACTCCGAATCCGGGTAGGCAATCAGCCCGGAAAGGTGCGCGTGGCCGCCAACAAAATCAGTTCGTTGCACGCCACGCGGCAGGGTAACGAAGGGCGGCGTACTCATGCGCTGCACAATAGAGGTCCGAAGCATCTCTACTCACGTTCGGAACTGCGCTGTGACTCGCACAATTGCTGTAGCCAATCAAAAAGGTGGCGTCGCCAAGACAACAACGGTGGCGTCGCTGGGCGCTGCCTGGGCCGAGATGGGCAAGAAGGTCCTCCTTGTTGACCTGGATCCGCAGTCCTGTCTGACTTTCTCGCTGGGTCTGGATCCAGAGGCCCTTGAGTTCTCCGTGCATGACGTCCTGCTCGGCCGAGTTGATGCCCGCCTGGCAATTGTTCCGACCGAGGACGGCCCGGACCTGCTGCCCTCAACCATTGATCTTGCAGGTACTGAGGCCCACCTGCTGACCAAGACTGGCCGCGAATACGCGCTGCGCTCCGCGCTTGACGACGTGGCAGACGACTACGACGTGATCGTCTTGGACTGCTCGCCGTCACTGGGTGTTCTCACGATCAACGCACTAACCGCTGCAGATGAAGTTCTGATTCCTTTGCAATGCGAGACGCTGTCGCACCGTGGTGTTCGCCAACTGCTTGATACGGTCGCCGACGTTCAGCGGTTGTGTAACCGAGGGCTCACGATTCGTGGCGTGCTCCCGACGATGTTCGACTCGCGAACGAATCTTGCGAAGGCCGTTCTGGCTGACGTCACTGATCGCTATCAACTGCCAGTCCTTGACCCGCCCATCGCGAAGTCGGTCCGATTTGCCGAGGCACCGGCTGCTGGCCGTTCTGTCTTGGCCACCGCGAACAACTCGCGTGGCGCCCAGGCCTACCGTCAGATCGCCAAGAAACTGATGAAGGACGTGGTCGCATGACCTCCGACGGTGCGGCGGCGAAGAAGTCAGCGGGCGGAACGAGTTTCGACCGAATCAAGCCCGCGAACACAGCAGAGCCGAAGGCCGGGCCCGTTGTTGATGCCCGAGTTGATGATGTTCAAGGAAAACGTGCACTCTTCAGCGGAGCCGATCAGCCCCCGGCAATCGGGTCAGTCGCCCTCGACTGCACGCGCTGTGACCGTCGTTCAGTCGTCAGCTACGTCCGATTGCTCAAGTTGATGACCACCGGATTTTTTGTCCCGATGCCGATCATTGGTCAGCGAGCCTGGGTCAAGTGCCCCGCGTGCCAGCATCACGCTTGGGCAAACGTCAGCCGTGACTAGTCACTTTCGTTAGTTCGCACTACTCGGACGAATTGGCGCTGGGCTGGGACTTGCCTGACTGGCCACCACGAGTGCGTCGTCGATTGCGGTTGCGGGTACGGCTCGCACCCGACTTCTCGGACTTCGAGTCATCGCCGGCCGAATCGGAGGCGGGCTTGCCGCCCCCTGATCGTCCGGATGAACGGCCGCCGGACTGCTTCGAGCCGCCCTTGCCGCGCCCAGAATCCCGGCCACCACTGCGGTTTCCGCTCGCCGCCCGCTTACCCGCGGAAGCGCCGGTTTCTCCGAGGTCTTCGATCTCTTCGGCCGCCAACCCTGCCCGAGTGCGATCAGCGCGCGGGAGTTTGCCGGTGACGGTCTTGGGGATGCCGAGTCCGGTGTAGACGTGGTCGGAGGTCGAGTAGGTCTCAACAGGTTCGGCAAATGCCAGCCCGAGGGCCTTGTTGATCAAGGTCCAGCGCGGCACGTCATCCCAGTCGACGAGTGTGACTGCAACACCGGAGGCACCTGCTCGTCCTGTGCGACCAATTCGGTGCAGGTACGTCTTCTCGTCCTCAGGGCACGCGTAGTTCATCACGTGGGTGACGCCTTCGACGTCGATGCCGCGGGCCGCAACATCGGTCGCCACCAGGACGTCGATCTTGCCGCTGCGGAAAGCGCGAAGTGCCTGCTCACGGGCGCCTTGGCCCAGGTCACCATGCACGGCTCCCACCGCGAATCCGCGATCCGCGAGGTCGTCGCTTAGCTTCTGCGCGGTGCGCTTGGTGCGGCAAAAGATGATCGCGAGCCCGCGGCCATCGGCCTGCAGTACTCGAGCAACGATCTCCGGCTTGTCCATGGCATGCGCGCGCCACACATGCTGCTCGATCGCATCGACGGTGATGTTGTCATCGTTCGGATCACTCGCGCGGATGTGAGTTGGGCTCGTCATGTACCGGCGGGCAAGGTTGACGATTTGCCCAGGCATGGTTGCTGAGAACAGCAAGGTCTGCCGTGCGCTCGGCAACATCGCCACGATCGCTTCGACGTCGGGAAGGAAGCCCATGTCGAGCATTTCGTCCGCTTCATCAAGGACGAGGACCTTGACACCGGACAAGTTCAGCTTTCGTTGGCGGGCGAGGTCCATGAGTCGACCTGGAGTGCCGACGACGACGTCGATTCCGGCTTCGAGCGCGTCGACCTGCGGCTCATACGAACGCCCACCGTAAACAGCAAGAACACGGGTTCCCTGAACTGATCCGGCGAGTTCGAGATCCTTGGCGACCTGCACACAAAGCTCGCGGGTCGGAACCACAACAAGTGCCTGCGGGATTGCTCCGCTGACCGAGTCGCTGTCGATGCGCTGCAGAAGTGGCACGCCGAACCCGAGGGTCTTTCCAGTGCCGGTCTTGGCTTGGCCGATCAGATCTTGTCCGTCCAAGGCGAGCGGGATGCACATCTCTTGGATCGGGAAGGGTGAAGTAATGCCTGCTGAATCGAGGGCTTGCGTGATTTGTGGTGCCACGCCGAGTTCAGCGAAGGTTGTTGCGGTCAGAGGAAGCTCCGGTGTTTGCGGCGCGAGAGTTGTAGCTCTTGCACGTAGTTGTAACGAATCGCGGGGCATGTGTGCCATTCGCGTGTCTTGGTCACTCTACGCCCCATCACTTTCGCGATAGCCTGCCGGAATGCCGACATCACCCGAGTCAGCCCGTGACCTGTCTGATCCGCAGTACCGCGAAGCCGTGGTCGATTTGCTTGGAGCAATGGCCTACGGCGAGTTGCAGGCGTTCGAACGCCTTGCCGGAGATGCGCCGATGGCGCCCGATTTTTACAACCGCGCGGCCATGGCCGAGATGGCGGTTGCGGAATTTGCTCACTTCAAGATGCTTCGAACCAGGCTTCTTGAGCTCGGGGCCGATCCCGACGTGGCGATGGCCCCGTTTGTCGAAGCAATCGACGGCTTCCACGCCTCAACAGCGCCAAATGATTGGCTTGAGAGCCTCGTGAAGGCGTACGTCGGTGACGGCATTGCAACGGATTTCTACCGCGACGTGGCGCAATTCCTTGACCCGCAGACGCGTGATCTGATCAATGAAGTGTGCGCGGACTTGGGCCATTCGAAATTTGTCGTGGATGCCGTGCAGTACTGCGTCGCTGAGGATCCGAAGGTTGCCGGGCGGCTGGCGTTGTGGGGTCGGCGCCTCATGGGGGAGGCCGTCGCGCAGTCCCAGCGAGTTGCCGCGCAACGTGAGGCATTGATTGACCTAGTGCTCGGCGGTTCGGGGCCTGACCTCGCGGCTGTGACGCGCATGTTCGCCGACCTGACTGAAAATCACACAGCCCGAATGAAGTCGCTGGGACTTGAGGCCTAGCAAAAGCCAGGCCGCCAAAGGTCAGGCGCCTAGCGGCAATTAGCTAGCTCCGAAACCGACCTTGCGCGCTGACGGCTCACCAATTTCGATGTAAGAAATCTGAGCGGCTGGCAACAGCACCTTGCGCCCCTTGACGTCTTCGAGTACCAACGTGGTGCCCTTGGTCGTCGCCTCGGTGAGGGCCTTTTCGATGTCAGCCGATGTTTTGTCGACATCCAAGACGATCTCGCGGGGACTTTGCTGCACGCCGATTTTGATTTCCAACGTGGACCTCCGAGTGTGATCAGACTTGGTTGCGGACGAACCACGAGCCGTGGTCGTAGAACTTGTTCTCGGCTTACGGGCAGCCGGTTTCTTGGCTTCAGTCATTGTGGGGTCAGCCTACGCATTCTCTTCGGATTCGCCCAACTGGTGGGTCGTTTGCGGGTGGCGGGGAAATCCGGAGATTCCACGCCAGCCCATGCGGGACACAAGTTCGGCCGCACGTTCGCGGTCGATGCTCTCGTCTCCTCGCAGCCAACGGCGGGCGCTCAGTTGAGCCATACCCATCAGGCCGAAGGCGAGCATTGTGGATTCCTCGGAACCGAGTCCGGTGTCTTCAGCGATGACTTCTCGCAGGAGCGCGGCGCATTCGTCATCTGCCCGCTGGACCCGTTCTCGCACCGGCTCCTCGTTAAAAAGATCCGTTTCGAAGAGCAGGCGAAATGCCTCAGCGGAATCGTCGACGAACGAGAAATACACGGCAACAGCGGCTGTGACTCGTTTGCGGTTGTCCCGAGTGCTGTCGAGTGCTTCCTTGATTTTGGCGATCAGATCTTCGGCACCGGAGTCCAGGAGCGCCAGGTACAGGTCAAGTTTGCTTGGGAAGTGCTGGTACAGAACGGGCTTGCTCACCCCTGCCCGTTCAGCGATATCGTCCATGGCCGCACTGTGGTAGCCCTGGCTTGTGAAGACTTCAAGTGCGGCATCTAACAACTGGGCGCGCCGAACCGATCGCGGCAGACGAACCGCTCGAGTCTGATCTTGTTTCACCGCCACCCGGACAATACTACCGGCCAGTAACTTAGATTCCCGGTTGGCCAATCGAAGTGTTGTCGGTAGCGACCGGCGAGCCACATCCGTACGGTGGATTCGTGACTACTACGACTCCGGAAAACCTAGGCGCCCCGAAACCTTCCGCTGCCCAGCTCGATGTTGGTTTCTACGTTCCGCCGCTGCCTGGAGACTTCGTCTCGGTGGGGGATGCCGAGCTGTATGTGCGCACCGCGGGCACGGCGGTTCCACGTGATGATCCGCAGGCGCCGGTGGCGGTATTTATCCACGGTCTTGGGGGTTCTTCCACCAACTGGACAGAGTTGATGACGCTCCTCGAAGGATCTGTCTACGGCATCGCACCGGACCTTCCCGGGTTCGGCCAGTCACCGCCGCCGCATCACGGCGATTACAAACTCACGGCCCACGCTGACATCGTCGCCAAACTCATACGCGAAATGGTGGGCGAGCGTCCCGTACACGTCTTCGGCAACTCGATGGGCGGTGCGACTGCGGTTCAGCTTGCGGCGCGACACCCCGACCTGGTCAAGTCGATGACCCTCATCTCGCCGGCACTGCCCGAACTGCGCCCGCGAGCATCGAACATTCACATGCCGATCACCGCGATTCCTGGCGTTGGTGAACGACTGATGCGCCGGATGATGAAGCGGGATGTCGAATGGCGGGTCGGCATGAGCATGTCGATTTGTTACGCCGACCCCGATCGGATTGATCCGCGCCGAATGGCCGACCAGGTGGCGGAAGCTAGAGCGCGCGATGCGCTCAGCCACACCGCTGCTGCGAGCTTGGAGACCTTGCGTGGTCTCATCGCAACGTACTTCGACTATTCGCAGCAAGCTCCGTGGAAGTTGGCCCGTGGCATCACCGTGCCGGTGCTGCTGATCTACGGCCGACAGGACAAACTCGTTAACCCACGGGCGGCGTTCCGATCAACCAAGGAGTTCCCCAATGCAAGCGTCATGGTGGTGCCCGACTCGGGGCATGTGACGCAGATGGAGCACCCACACATCGTTGAGCAGGCGTGGCGGGAGCTCGTCGGATAGTTCCGCCCGTGGCACCCGGCGTTATCGGGGGTGGAAGTCGCTGGAGATGTCTGGGAACAATGACGTGCGCCTCACTGTTGTCATTGGCGATTAACGACATTGCTGGCTGGCGTACGATTTGGCCACGCGATGTCCCGCGGAATCCACACACCGAACTCGGAGCACAAAGTGTCTTTGCCACCCCTGGTTGAACCAGCAGCGTCGCTGACGGTTGATGAGGTTCGCCGCTACAGCCGTCACATCATCATTCCTGATGTCGGTATGGACGGCCAGAAGCGCATGAAGAACGCCCGGGTGTTGTGTGTGGGCGCTGGTGGGCTCGGCAGTCCAGCGTTGCTGTACTTGGCCGCTGCTGGCGTTGGCACCATCGGAATTGTTGAGTTCGACGAGGTCGACGAATCGAATCTGCAGCGCCAGGTGATTCACGGTCAAAGCGACATTGGGCGTCCAAAGGCCGAGTCAGCCCGTGATTCAGTGCTCGAGATCAATCCGTACATCAACGTCCAGCTTCACAACGAGCGCCTGGACAATGACAACGTGCTCGACATCTTCAGTCAGTACGACCTGATCCTCGACGGTACGGACAACTTCGCGACCCGCTACCTCGTCAATGACGCGGCAGTGATCCTGGGTAAGCCATACGTCTGGGGTTCGATCTACCGCTTCGAGGGCCAGGTAAGCGTTTTCTGGGCCGAACACGGGCCGAACTACCGTGACCTATACCCGGAACCCCCGCCCGCTGGAATGGTCCCCTCGTGCGCTGAGGGCGGCGTTCTGGGCGTGTTGTGCGCAACCATCGGCTCGATCATGGTGACCGAAGCCGTGAAGCTCATCACTGGGATCGGCGAGTCCCTGCTCGGGCGCCTCATGGTCTATGACGCCCTCGAAATGTCATTCCGCACGCTGAAGATCCGCAAGGATCCCGCAGGCGTTTTGCCGACCGAGTTGATCGACTACGACGCGTTCTGTGGCGCAATTTCGGATGAAGCGGCAGATGCGGCCAAGGATTCGACAATCTCCGTTCACCAGTTGAAGGCGATGCTCGAAGCCCGCGACCGCGGCGAACAGAACTTCGTCCTGGTTGACGTGCGCGAACCCAATGAATGGGACATCTCCAGGATTCCTGGAGCTGAGCTGATCCCCAAGGGCGAGTTCCTCATGGGTGATGCACTTTCGAAGCTGCCGCAAGACAAGCCAACGGTGCTGTACTGCAAGGTCGGTGGCCGATCGGCCGAGGTGCTCGCGCTCGTCAAGGCAGCGGGATTCGCCGATGCGATCCATGTCGGTGGCGGCGTATCCGCTTGGGTCAACCAAATCGATCCGAGCCAGCCCACGTACTAGACCTTCAGCAAGGAGCGGGTGTAGCCAATTTGCCGCACCCGCTCCTTGCTTTTTGAGGTCTCGATGAGCGACGTGCGGCGCTGCGTTAGAGGTAGCCCTTTTTCAGCAGGTCGTTGAACGTGAACCAACCTGGGACGGCTGGCAGCCAGAAGGTGAAGACCCGGAACATCAGGACGGCGGACAGCGCAATGCCGCCCTCGACGCCAACACCTGCCAGCCCTGCAGTCAGGGCGGCTTCGACGGCACCGAGACCACCAGGTGTTGGCGCTACCTGCCCGACCGTTGCACCGACGAGGAAGACGACACAGATCGCTGCCCATTCACCGCCGCCCCCGAACGCCCTCACACAGGCGACCAGGCAGAAGCAGTAGCCGATGTTCAACACGATGAAGCCTGAGACGCCCAGGATCAACTTGCTCGGCGTCTGTGCGAGTGTCAGAAGTCGCGGCCCGACTTGGCTGAGGATTGGACGAACGCGTCGTTCTGCCCAGTGTCGAGTGATCGGCAAAACGAAGAGCAGGACCAGCCCAACGATGAATGCGATTCCAATGATGATCGCCCAGCGCGGCGGTGAGATGTCGACTTCCTTCTGAGTTCCTGCGATGAGACCAAATCCCAAGACCAACAGGATGTGCATACCGAACGCCATGACCTGCGAGACACCGATACTGGCCGCCGCCAGAGCGGGATGAACTCCAGATCGCTGGAGATAGCGAATGTTGACGCCCACTGAGCCCAGCGTCGGGGGCGAGACAAGAGTCGCGAAAGCCGCCGCCAATTGAACCTGGGTGGTGCGCCAGAAGTTCAAGTGTTCGGGAACAAATCCCTCCACCGACATAGCGGCACCGACATATGTAGCGGCGGAAAGCAGCACGGCCAGACCAGCCCAGCGCCAGTCGGCTTGTGAAATCAGGGTTGCAAGGTCGATCTGTCCGAGCTGCAGAATCAAGACGTAGGCAGCGACGGTTCCCGCCACGATCGTGACAATGGTTCGCGGTCGCAGCCGCTCAACCTGGATCTCTTCGACCGACCCTTCAGGGGTCAGTTCCTCAAGCGATTCCCGAAGCGTGACAAGGACGTCCTTGCGACGTTTGATCGCCTTGCGGGTGACTGGTGTCAGCGCAACCGGCTGAAGGACTGGCAGGGCCTTGCTCAGGGTCGGGGTGCCCATGACTCGCCGTCCGGCCGCGAGTGCTCGGTCCGGATCGGTCAGCATCGCCAGCGTGCAAAGAAGCTCGGCGACATCAAGGCGTTCGGCAAGGTCGCCAGCGCCGACGGAGCCTTCTTCGGGGTCAAGGAGCCAGATCCCGCCGTTTGAGTCCCGCAGGATGTGTTCGGCGTAGAGAGCGCGGTGCGAGATGCCTGAGTCATGCAAGGTTCGTAGGGCACGCCAGGCGCCGTCCAGGTCTCGATCCGTCAACGTTCCGCCGATTTCGGAGAACGTCATGCCGTCGATGCGTGCGTAAGCAAGTGCGGCAGCATCCGGACCGACGGCTGCCACTGCTTCAAGTCGAGGTACGGGCGCGCCCGCTGCCTGCGCTGCGTAGGACTGCAGGGCGGCATGTTCCAGACGGCTGCGCATCGAGAATCCCGAAGTCCCGCCTTCGTCGCGCAGGCGCAACTGTCGCCAGGCTCCGCGCAGAAGTCCGGCACCTTCAAGGTCGCGGTCGAGGACCAGTACCTCCATGCGTTCGCCGACGCGAGTGGTTGCCGAGTAGCGGCGCCCGCCGGCTGTCTCATGCGAAGCGCGGAGCACTGTGAGCGGGAAGCCGGACTTTTCTAGCGCGGACGCCACTTCCAAACCATTGGGCCGCGTGGTTGGGGTGCCTAGTGCGTAGCGGGCGATGAGGCCGATTGCCCAGCCGATTAGGGCGGAAAGGGTCAGCGCGGCAACAGTGATGCCACCAGCAACGATATTGGCGACGAACATCGCAATGACCAAACCTGCGCTTGCGATCGCCCACCGCGTCTTGTCCACCAACCGCGCGACCGTGATGAACGCGATGATTCCGCTGAGGATCGGATTCAGCGGCATGACACTTGTCGCGTCCGGACGTCCTGTCAGCGCGATCAACAGTTGAGCGGATTCCACCTGCTGGATCCACCAGGCCAGCAACCACACGACGGTGACCGTGAGCGCTAAGACCGCAATAGCTTCGATGAGTTGGCGGCCACGACGACGCACGAGGAGGTCGATTGCGGCCGCGATCGGCAGCGCGATGACTCCAAGGAAACCCACCAGGTTGGCAACAAAGACCAGGGGCGCAGGGATGTTGGTGGAAGCCTGTGCGAGGTCACGGTCGAGTCCGCTAGCGGTGCTGGACGCGAAGAATGCTCCACCCAAGACCACTGCAGCAGCGATCACGACTAGGGCGAAGCGCATCAAATCCGCTGGTCGGCGCAGGCGCCGCGGGATCACGTCCCCTTCGATGACGAGCGTGGATTGACCGCTCACCGCCCTGCCCTCGGCGCTCAGCGGTCCCGTTGTGTGGATCTGGCGATTCGTACTGGTGCTCGGAGATTGGCTGGCGGTGGTCTGGGGTTGGCTGCTTCCCGCGTCGGGGGTTGCACCCTGATCGCTCGCCTCTTCTGGGAACAGCGGTTCTTCCCAACTGCGGTCGTGCTCGCCGTGTGGTGAATCCACACCTCGGCCCTCCTCCGGTGGAGGTGACCCACTGCGATAATCCGACACGAGGTGGATCGTCCCAGATGAACGGCCTGAATGTCCGACCCGCATGGTTGTGTCACACATATGAAAGGAGCGCCAAAGGTCGTGAGTTCGCCGCAAGTGACCCCCAACCTTGACGAATTTCAGCGGGCTGTGGTGGCTCATCGGCGTGGTCCGCTGCTGGTTCTGGCCGGCCCAGGAACGGGGAAGACCACCACAATCGTTGAGGCCGTGGCGGCCCGAATGGTCGAGTCAACGAATGAGCCACGAGGGCAGCAAGCAACGTCGGGCACTCCAGTAGTTGGGCAACCTCCGGTGCTCGTGCTGACTTTTGGGCGTGCAGCCGCCGATGAGTTGCGCGAACGCATCGCTACCCGCATCGGCACGGGCGTTCTGCCGACAGTGGCGACCTTCCACTCTTTCAGCTACGCATTGCTCCGGGAGTTCTCCTCGGCTGATGAATTTGCGACGACCCCTCGCCTCATCGACGCCGCCGACCAGGATGCGCGGCTGCGCGAGATGCTCACCAACGCCGTCCATGAGGGGCGGGTTCCCTGGCCAAGTGAGCTAGACGCTGCTATCGGCACGCAGGGTCTGGCGGAGCAGGTTCGCGAACTGCTGGCTCGCGCCCAACTCCTCGGTTTCGATGAAGTGGCACTTCGCCGCGCAGCAGAAGCCGCCGGAATCGGTACGTGGGCAGCTCTTGCCGACTTCCTTGGGGAGTACCTCGATGTCCTGGACGCATCGGGTGTCCTGGATTACTCCGAACTTATTCATCGGGCGGTCGTATTAGCAGCGGATCCTGGCATCGCCGACGTCTTGCGCCGTCGCTACCGAGCGATCTACGTCGACGAGTATCAGGACACCGATCCCGCCCAGGTCCAACTCCTGCAAGCGCTGACTTCGACTGACTCCACTTTCGTCGCGGTTGGTGATCCCGACCAGTCCATCTACGGGTTCCGGGGTGCGGATGTCGGTGGGATCCTGAGGTTCCGTGACGACTTTCCTACGACCACTGGGGAACCGCCGCAAATTGTGGTGTTGCGCGAAACGCGTCGATTTGGTTCGAACATCGCTCAGGCAGCCGGGCGAGTAATCCGGCGAGTTGGGCTGGGCAAGTTGCCAGCCCAGATTCAACGCGAGCACAGGTCCCCAATTTGTGTGAAACCTGACCCTGGGTCGGTTGAGATAGTGACCTTTGATTCGACCGCTGCTCAAGCCGTTGCGATCGCCGATCGAATCAGGCGGGCACGCCTGACCGGCGAGGTGTCGGCCTGGTCCGAGGTTGCGGTGATTGTGAGGTCTGCGGTCTCGACGTTGCCGCTCTTGGCACAGGCGCTTGAATCTGCAGGGGTTCCCATTGACCTAGTGACCGATGAAATCCCACTTCGGGAACATCGCGCGGTCAAGCCTCTGCTGGAGGTGATCAGCGTTGCCTCGGACGTCAATAGGTTGACAGTTGATCGCACGAAGTTGTTGTTGTTCTCGGCCATGATCGGAATTGATGGGCTCACATACCGGCGCCTTGCCCGGGCACTGCGGAATGTGTTGAGCGAATCCACGTCCGGAGCTCCGCCGAAGTCCGACCACGCGGTTCGGCGGGCGCTGACCGATGACGAATTCTGGCGCGAAGTTCAGCCGAAGGTCTCCGCCGACCTCCTTGCGCCGATTGCGACCCTTCGCGGCGTACTCGCGGCCGCGACGGTGGCCATTGCCGACGGGGCGGAAGTCCAGCAAGTGCTCTGGGCTGTCTGGTCTGCGACGGATTGGAGTTCCCGCCTCGCACGCACTGCGCGCGGGTCAGGCACGGCATCGCGCGCAGCTAATCGTGATCTCGACAGTGTGCTGGCACTATTCCGTGCTGCTGCCCGAGCGGATGAGGCATTCGGAATAGCGCGACCTGTCGATGCCTTCCTGCGGGATCTCGAGTCCCAATCCATCAACACCTCTGCACGAGGCAACTCGGGTTCGCCGGATGCAAATGATGCGGTTGCGCTGTTGACTGCACACCGGGCGAAGGGGCTGCAATGGCCGAAAGTATTCATCGTTGGTGTCCAGGAGGAAGGCTGGCCTGATCTTCGGTCACGCCCGTCGCTACTTATCCCCGACCGACTGCACGCGGATGGGATTGGCGATCCACCGCGGGTCAGCGAACTTCTTGAGGCGGAGAGACGACTCTTCTACGTGGCCTGCACGCGTGCGCAAGATTCGCTGGTCGTGACAGCAGTTGCCAATGCCGGGCAGTCAGCGACGTCGGGCGAGCAGCCGTCAAGGTTCCTCGCGGAACTCACTGGCGACGGCACAACCGTGCGAACAACTCATGAGCCTGGCTATCAACTGTCTTCGCTCAACATGAGTTCGGTCGTCGCCGCCCTTCGCGCGACGCTCGAGGCACCCGATTCATCGGAGGGTCTCAAGCAAGCGGCGGCAGCGCGCCTAGCGCAGTTAGCCCACGGTGGTGTCGGCGCGGCGGACCCTCGGCGATGGTGGGGTCTTGCGGATTGGACTCACAGTGGTCGAGAAGTTCGCCCGAGCGGTGAACCGCTGCGCATCTCAGGGTCAAGCTGGAGCCAACTAGATCGATGTTCACTTGCCTGGTTCCTGCAGCATGAAGCGCAGGCGACGACTCCAGGAACGACCGCGACGGCATTCGGGTCGGTCATCCACGAATTGGCCGACGCAGTGACCCGAGGGGACCTGCCTCCCGATTCGCAGGTGCTCACCGAACAGCTTGCCTCCGTCTGGCCCGCGCTCAGCTTCGAGGCGGACTGGCAACAGGCAGACGAGTTCAGTGAGGCGCGCGACGCCATCGCGCGGTTCCTACAGTGGAGCACCACGCGAACCGACCAGCGGGTGATCGGCAGTGAGCTTCGATTCGACACGACCGTGCAGATCCCCGGTGACACCGTGCGGGTGACGGGGTCTGTTGATCGGTTGGAGGCTGATTCCAACGGTCAGTTACACATCTTCGACTTGAAGACGCAGCGCGTCGCTGAGACCGGAGCGAACCTCGAGTCGAACAGGCAATTGGCTCTGTATCAACTTGCCGCGAATTCTGGGGCCTTCGACGATGTTCTGGCGGAGGAGGGTTCGTCCGCGACTGCTCAGACATCAAGTGGATCCCCAATCGTTGACGACGCGTCATTGGTACTCCTGCGGATCGAGGATCGCGACACGGGTTTGCCGAAGGTTCAGCGGCAGGCGGCGATTGATTCCGAGGCGCTCAAGGCTGAACTTGCCGAAGCTGTCGCCGTTGTTCGCAACGAGGAGTTTGTTCCAACCAAGAACCGCTACTGCGACTCCTGTGACTTCCGAACTGTCTGCCCACTGCGCAAAGAGTCCGGCGAGGTTGCGCAATGACATTCACGATTGATCAACTCAACCGCATTCTCGGCTTCACGATGTCGGAGGAACAGATTGCGGCGGTGACTGCTGACTTGGCAAGGCCGTTGTTGGTGGTTGCCGGAGCGGGTTCTGGCAAGACGACAGTCATGGCGGCCCGTGTGCTCTGGGCGGTAGGAACGGGTCAGTGCGCTCCCGACGAAATCGTCGGCCTCACGTTCACGAAGAAGGCGGCCGGTGAGCTTGGTGCAAGAGTCAGGACCCTGCTCGACAAGCTCTACGAGGACTTCCCACCTGTCGGCCTCGACGATGGTGAAGCTGGCAGTCCGCTCGTCTCGACCTACCACGCATTCGCTCACCAGTTTGTCGCTGAGCACGGGCTGCGGATTGGCGTTGAGCCGGGCGCGCGCCTGCTGTCGGAGACAGAGTCGTTGCAGGAGGCGTATCGGGTGGTAGTTAACACCGACTACCCGCTGACGGCTATCGGGTTGTCACCGGCCTCATTGGCAGAGGTCGTCGTCAAGCTTGATCAGCAGTTGTCGGAGCACTTAACGACACCACACGAACTGCGCGAGCATGACCAGGCCCTGATAGAGCGTGTGGGTGGCCTACCCAAGACCGTCAAAGATGACAGGGCGCTGGCAGAGACCGCAGCAAAGCGAATTCAGCTGAGCTTCCTGGTGGAGGAATACCGGGAGCGCAAACAGGGTGAGGGTGCTGTCGATTTTGCGGATGTCCTTCGCCTCGGGCACCAACTTGCGGGCAGACAAGATGCGCAGGAGATATTTCATAGCCGGGTTCGGATGACGCTTCTAGATGAGTACCAGGACACCTCAGTGGTGCAGGCGGAACTGCTCGCACCGTTGATCGGACCGGAGGGATCGGTCACCGCCGTCGGGGATCCGTTGCAGGCGATCTACAGCTGGCGGGGCGCCGGAGCCGATGCCATGGCCGATTTCGCGCGACACTTCGCGGGCGACGGGGTCGAGCCGCTCGTGCTTCCGTTGAGCACGAGTCATCGCAGTGGTGTCAACGTGCTGAACGTGGCGAACGACATCGCTGAGCCGATGCGAGCGGAGTCGGCTCAGGTAGTGATTCTCAAGCCTGCCCCAGACGGGCCGCAGGGGCCGCGGCGCGATGCTGTTCGCGCAGCCTGTTTGGAGACGTATCGCGAAGAACTCACCTGGCTCGGTGATCGGATCGCCGAACAGCTTGATGTCGGCACCGATCCCGCGCGGATCGCCATTCTCTGCCGAGTAACCAGTGACTTCACCGCGGTCCTCGACGAACTCCATGGGCGAGGGATTCCTGCCGCAGTGAGCGGAGCGGAAGGGCTGTTGGCGCAACCCGAGGTGACGGATGTCATCAGCATCCTGCAGGTGATCAACGATCCGACCCAGAACCCGGCAATGTTGCGGATTCTCATGGGCCCAAGAATGAGGATCGGGCCTCGTGACTTGGCTCTGCTTGGGGCTAGGGCGGCTGCCATCGCACCACGCTCGAAGCCGCGCTGGGGGGAACCGGGGCACGATGTGAAGGAACCCGGTTCGGTGGACTTCACGGAGTCAATCCACGGCACGGATCCGGCTGACTTGGTGAGCCTTGCCGAAGCGGTTGATGACCTCGGCCCGCGTGACGAGTTCCCATATTCCGATGAGGCGTTCGATCGGCTTACCAGGCTGAGTCAGGAGTTGACCGAATTGCGGGCGGCGGCTTCACTGCCGCTTCCCGACCTGGTGTCGCGAGTGATCGCGGCGACGGGCTTGGACGTCGAGGCGAGGTTGGAGGCGTGTGCGACGTCAGGCGTTAATGCCAAACCGCCACAGCGGGGCATCGCGGCCATCGCCGCGCTTCACGAGTTGGTGAATGCGTCGGAGCAGTCCATCGAAGATCGCAGCTTGGGCGGTTTCTTGGCATGGATCTCGGTCATCCGTCGGGTGAATCGTGATCCACAATTCGAAGTGCCGACGCCCCCCGGTGCGGTGGCAATCATGACCGTTCACAAGGCCAAGGGTCTTGAGTGGGATGTTGTCGCAGTGCCGTTCATGAGCAATTTGGTCTTTCCTTCCACACAGTCCCGAAGTCGTTGGACCAGCAACATGCGCGAACTACCGCACCCGCTGCGTGGTGACCGCGATTCGCTGCCTTCGTTTGTTGGTTTCGGGACGGCCGCACATAGCGCCTTCAAAAGTGACATGGAAGACGCAAACGCTGATGAAGAGCGCAGACTCGGTTACGTAGCCGTGACGAGACCAACACGGTTGCTCTTGGCGTCCGGGCATTGGTGGGGGCCCACGCAGTCGAAACCGCGCGGTCCGTCGTCGTTGCTGCACGTTGTGCGGGAACGATGTGTCGAGGCGAGGGACGATGATCCGTGGGTCGCCCAGACTGACTACGAGGTGAATCCAGCGAGGTCGACTGACCAGCATGCGCCGTGGCCACCCAACCTGGAATCCGAAACTCGGAGCAGGAGGCTGGCCGCGGCTGCGCTGGTTGAGACCGCGCGTGCAGCCCTTTCGGATCCGTCGCGGCCGCCCGCAACTGATTCGCTCAGTGAGGCCGAAGAGGCACTGATTCGTGACTGGGACTCAGACATCGACATGCTGCTCGCTGAGCGCACCTACCGCAGTGAATCGTCAACTACTCAGTTACCGCGGACGATGTCAGCGAGCGACTTCATGGCAGCGCAGAAAGACCGGGCGGGTTTCCTGGCTCGCCGGGCGCGGCCAATGCCACAACAGCCGTCGCCCGCAGCTCTTCGCGGGACTCGATTCCACAACTGGGTTGAGGTTCACCTAGGCCAGCGCCCACTCTTCGAAGAACTCCCCGGTGCTTCCGATGACGAGTTGTTCACCGAGGAAGAAATGGTGCAACTTCGCCATGGATTCCTGGCGACCGAGTACGCAGACCGCACGCCGTACGCAGTCGAAGTGCCGTTCTCGATCGTGGTCAATGGGCTGGTGCTTAGGGGCCGCATCGACGCGGTGTACCGCGTCGGCGATCGCTGGGAGGTAGTTGATTGGAAGACAAATATTGCGGCGACCGCGGACCCATTGCAGTTGGCGATCTATCGTCACGCGTGGTCGCAATCGATGAATGTTCCAGCCACAGATATCGACGGAGTGTTTGTCTACGTTCGTACTTCGGAGGTGGTGCGGTTCTGCGACCTGCCGGATATCTCGGAAGTCAGTTTC
>JAOAUD010000084.1 GCA_030157755.1 Candidatus Nanopelagicales bacterium | reverse complement strand
CCGTGAATCGATTCACGTTTTGCCGATGAGTGGAGTAGGCACGGATTCCACAACCTGGCAGCGAACCCGGAAGTCCGAGACCACCGGGCATGCGGGCGGATGCCACCTGTACTCTGTACGAGAACCAAAGACCGCCGGTCATCCTGATTCGTCAGGAGCGAAGGTCCGCAAGGACGCCAGCGCAGGTGAGCAATCGGTACCCCATCGCACCTACGTGCGTTGTGCAGCCCGGAGCGCATCTGCGTTTCGGGTTTTTTGTTTGCCTGGAAGACCGGACAACACTGCAACATCAGATAGAACAATGTGAAAGGAGAACCATGGCGCGGCCAGATAAGGCGACAGCAGTTGCCGAGCTCGCCGATCGGTTCAAGTCATCGTCGGCAACGGTGCTCACCGAGTACCGCGGCCTGAGCGTTGCTCAGCTCAAGGAGCTGCGACGTTCACTTGGCGAAGGAACGACCTACGCGGTCGTCAAGAACACCCTCACCAAGATCGCTGCGAAAGAAGCAGGGATCGAGGGTATTGACGATTTGTTGGTCGGACCGAGTGCATTGGCATTCGTAGACGGAGACATCGTCGACGCTGCGAAGAGCCTGAAGACGTTTGCTAAAGAGAATCCGGCGCTTGTTATCAAGGGTGGGTACATCGACGGCACTGCGGTCTCCGCAGAAGACGTTTCCAAGCTTGCCGAACTGGAATCTCGCGAGGTGTTGCTGGCAAAGCTTGCCGGTGCAATGAACGCCTCGCTGTCGCAGGCAGTGTCGCTGTTCGCAGCACCGCTGTCGCAGGCAGCTCGCACCGTGGACGCCTTGCGCGCCAAGGTCGAAGCCGAGGGTCCCGTGGCAGCCGCCGCACCAGCCGCCGATGAGGCACCAGCAGAAGAAGCCCCAGAGCAGGAAGCCCCCGCGGCGACCGATGAAGCACCTGAGGCTGCCGAAGCTGCAGCAGAAGCCCCAGCGGCTGAAGCAACCGACGAGAGCTAGAACAACCCATCCCATACACACCCGCTGTGCCGACGCCGGTCAATCCGTGACCCGCACATCGCAGCAACGAGAAAGGAACGCCAACAATGGCGAAGCTGTCAACAGATGAATTGCTCGATGCATTCAAGGAAATGACCCTGATCGAGCTTTCCGAGTTCGTGAAGCAGTTCGAAGAGGTCTTCAACGTGACCGCCGCTGCTCCGGTTGCCGTCGCGGCCGCTGGTGCACCTGCCGGTGGCGGAGAAGCTGCCGCAGAAGAGAAGGACGAGTTCGACGTCATTCTCGAAGACGTGGGAGCCAAGAAGATCCAGGTCATCAAGGAAGTTCGCGCACTGACCAGCCTCGGTCTCGGAGAAGCCAAGGAGCTCGTCGAGAGCGCCCCGAAGCCGATCCTCGAGAAGGCCAACAAGGAAGATGCCGACAAGGCGAAGGAAGCCCTCGAGGCAGCCGGCGCCACCGTCAGCGTCAAGTAGTCGCAGGCTCGCTTTTCGCAAACCCCCGTCTTGTTGGGGTTTCCTGGCCGATTTCGGCCGGTGTAACCCCAACAAGACGGGGGTTTGCTATTGCGTTGGAAGCGCTATCGGATCCGGTACAGCTTCGAGGACCGATAGGCAGCAGCGGAGGGAGTGGCTTTCGACTTCCACGTAAGCGTCAAGTTCAACTGGTAGCCGTACGTGCGGACGTAGGTCCCGGACTTCGTCTTGAAGATTCGGTAGTACCGGATGTCGCCCCGAGGAGTTTTTGCCGCCCCTGATGCCTTGATGGGCACGCCCACGGTTGTTTGGCACTGAGGTTTCATGATCTTGGCGGTGCCAGATCGCTTCAGATTCTTCGGCGCAATCACGCACTCGTTTGCGGGTTGTTGTGTCACCGCAGACGATCCGTAAGTGAATCCGGCCGACAACGTTGCGCCCGGTTCGCCGACGTTGGTGACCTCAACTTTCGCGGGGCCGAGCGTTCCGGGGGGCGTCACGCAAGACAGCGACGTGCTTGAGGCGACGCTGACCGAACTGCAGGAAGCGCCGCCGATCGTTACCGTGAGGCCGGGAATGAACCCGGCGCCCGTGACGGTCACTGAAGTCCCGCCCGCAGTTGAACCGGTGGCTGGACTGACGCCCGTCACCGCAAGTGCGGCAGGAGTGAACACGCCCGAATACATGGCACGGTTCCCAGTCCCGCCGTCCCCACTGTCGCCGACGGCTACGAAGATCCCGTTCTGATAGGCGATCGACCGCCAATCGCTACTGGCCACGGGATTCGTGCGGCTCGTCCAAGCTGTTCCGTCGGGGCTGGTCATGATCGCGTGAACTCCACCCGCGACGAACAATCCGTTTCCGAACCCGATGCTGCGCCATCCGGAGCTGGTGGCCGACTGGGCGAGCGACCACGTCGATCCGTCGGGGCTCGTCATGACTTGATTGACGCCGTCTGACGACGCGGTGACGGCGACGAAATGTCCCGCGCCGTAGGTCACGCTCCACGCAAATCGCTCGATCGATCCTGGTGGGGTCGCGGCGCTCCAGGTGAGGCCATCGCTGCTGGTGATGATCACCGAGTTGTTGTTGGGTGCCTCGAACCCGACGGCTACGTACTTGCCGCCTCCGTACGTAACCCCGTGCCACGTCGCGTTCGGTCCAGTAATCGTGCCCGCCGTCCAGGTGATCCCATTCGCACTCGTCATCACTCGTTCTGTCGCCGAACCCTGCTGCCCGACGGCAACGAATTTCCCTCCGCCGAAGGTGAGGGCTTCCCAGCCGACTCCGCTCGGCATCCCGGTTGGGGTAGCGGCCGTCCAGCTGAGACCGTCAACGCTGGTCATGACCGCTTGGTCGAACGAGATCGCGACAAAGACGCCGTTGCCGTAAGAGACGCCAGTCCAGGTGTGCGAGGTGACACCGGTGACGCCCGTTGCGCTCCAGGATTGTCCGTCGACGCTGGTCATGACTCGGTTGGGACCGGCGTTAGCAATCGCGACGAAACGCCCGTTCCCGAATGCCACCCCGTTCCAGTCGTTGTCGGCTAGGCCGGATCCGAGGGTCCAATCGATGCCGGGTTGCGCAAGGCCTAGTGACGAAGCCGGGCCAGCGCTGAAGAGTCCGATGCTTGCGAGAACACACGCCACGATGAGACCGACTGCTCTGACGAAACTCCGAAGCGGCTGGGCCATCCGACCTCCCGAGAGTGTGAACATCTGGCTTGGCAGGTGCCTACGCCACACTCCCACAGTGGTGTGACCGATGGCCCCCATCAATCGTTGACGGTGACCTGCGCTTTGGTGAGCATCGAGATCGCCGCAACCCGCGGGTTTTGGTGCTCGTCGGAATTGACGCCCAATGTTGCGAACGTCCGACTGATGATTCGTTCGACCCCGCGAAGCGAGCAGCCGCGTTCGGTGGCGATCGCCTCGTTCGACATGCCCGCTGCCAGCATCCGCAGGACCTCCGCCTGCGCACTAGTCAGTCGGGCAGCATCGCCGTCGTCATTGACGATGAACGTCTCACCAGCAAGCGTCGCATCGATTGCCTCGCGCAATTGATCCGACGACGCGAGGTCCGATTTCACGATGTACGAAACGTCCGTCAGTTTGCCGCCCGCCGGGTCGACCAGAGATGGCGAGCGATGCGAGCTGACGATCACCTTGCCGACCCACGGTGCGTCGCGTTCAACGAGCTGAAGGAGTTGCACGCCGTTTGGTCCCGCTCCCAAGTCGAGGTCAACGAGCACCACGTGCGGGTCGAATTCCTCAAGCGCTGCAATGAACTCGGCCGCGCTTGAGACCGCTTGCGCCTCGAAGCCGAACGAAGTCAGGGCGGTGTGGGTGACCTCGCGGGTGAACGCATCGTCGTCGACGTGCAGGACTCGAATCTTCATCGTCGGTTCCTCAGTCACGATTTCAGGCTATCGGCCAATCGCTTTCAACCAAAGCCCAACGATGCCCCAGGTAGCGTGGCGCGAAACGTCGCCCCTGCAAGGTCATTGCGCTCCAGCGTCCACACAGTTCCCATTGCCTTGATCTTGGAAAGTCCGCTGCCGGTTCTGATGTCCGTCGGCGGTCCTATCCCGTCATCGGAGACTTCGATCGAGAGTTCGTCGCCCGAGAATTCGATCGATACGCCGACATTGCGAGCTGCCCCGTGGATCGTGGCGTTCGAGACGGCTTCGCTGACGATGTCGACGGTTGCTCGGGACAGTGCGCCGGAGGATTTCAGGCGTTCGCCCGTGACCGGATCGATGGAAACTGTGACCTCGACAATTCCACGCCAGGCATCCGCGATCTTGGTCAAACCTTCCTTGACCCCGGTAGTCGCCGAGTGATCTTGTTCGAGGGAGTCCTGCAGCCCGGTCAGTGTTTGCTCCAGACGCAGAACCGTGCGATCCAACGACGCTGACACATCTTCGTCGGACTCTTCGGCTGCGCGCTGCAGCAGGACCCCACACCCTGCGACCGTGCCCTGCACGTCAGTGTGGACGAGGTGTGAGATCCGGCGCCGAACGTCGGCGAGGCTGGCTTCAAGTTGGCTGACTTCCCACTGTCGGGTGACGACAGCGGCCAGCAGATCACGGTTCTCCTGAGCGAGCCTGATGGCAAGGCCGCGGCCGAGAGACCAACTCCATCCGCAGATGAACCCTGAGAACGCCATCGGAATCGACCACAACTGCCACTTGAGATCAGGGTTCGTGGACGCAGCCGCAAACGGGGTCAGGCCGACGATCGGGATGCAGAAGATCGAGCAGGCTCCGGCTACCGCATACGCCAGGCTCAGCAGGGCGGCACTGAGCGGCAGGCTGCGGTTCCAGATTCGAGCCGGGATAGCAGCGCGAAAGGCATACAGGACTGCCATGTTCGTCGGGACTGCCACGACCAAGTACGGAATCGCCAGTTTCGGCGCAGCAACCGTCAGGATCGCGACGAGTGCGCCGACTGTTGCTGCGCCGACTGGTCGAATTGGATCGCCGGTCAGGGCCAGGCGCGTGATTGCCGCGAGGCGGTTTTGGGGTCGTGCGGCAACGGGTTCCGCTGGGCTCCGCGTGAG
>JAOAUD010000083.1 GCA_030157755.1 Candidatus Nanopelagicales bacterium | reverse complement strand
GTCTACCCCGGGCGACGAAATGTCTGCCCATCCACACATCCGATCGCAATCCCTGCGCTTCAACTGAATGTCTTCTACCCCCGCTGGGTGCGAGGTGGCCCAGATCTCACGCTTTCCTCTGGGAATGCGGCAAGCATGCACGCCGACGTTTTCACTGCTTGGACGAACGGACGTCAAAAGGTGCTGGTGAAGAAGTGCCTCAATCGGCACCGGAAATGCGGTGCTGCTCGCCTCGTGTAAGGCAGACCTTCCGTCGAGGTCCAACAGTCAACGTTGGATCAACGGACGAAAGAGGGGATCTACGGACAGGTGAAGTCGTCCCAGGCCAAACCGGAAAACGGTACCTGTCACCTACACCTGGGGCCAACCGCTCTGTTTCTCAGCTCCCGCTGGTACCTAACGCCTGCCAGAGCCGGATCCTTCGTTACGCGCTGTGTTGGCTCGCCTGCATGTCGTGACGGCCTGTATTCACAGGCTGTGTATAAACCTGGGGATTAACACGCCGAGTACCCGTGGACAAGTCAGATGAACTGTCGAAACTACCTGGTGGAGTTGGGGATTCTGGTCGCTCATCCGCAGCTGTCCAGTAGCCGTCCCCATGTCCCCCCACATCTCACACGCTTGTCGTTCACACACTCTGACCTGCGGAAACGCTACTTATCCACACTATCCACGCCCCCTATGAAGACGATGAATCCATTAACTATTCGATAATCCACACAACGAGCACATGCCGCGACAAGGCTGCTCAGTCGCCTAGCAGAACTGACCGGAAGTAATACACAAATCATCAACAATTGTTGATAGTCGACGTTTTCCGGAGAACTCCAAGGCGATCCGCAAAACCTCACCTACTTTGGCTGCAGAACGTGACAACATGCGTGAGTAGCAATTTGGCTCACATCTCGAGCAGTCGCCGAGATGTTCGTATTAGCCCGTTGCTGGAATTGGCGTAGTTGCAAAAGAAGGGCACACAGTGAAGTTTCGGGTCGAACGCGATGTCTTGGCGGATGGTGTCGCATGGTCGGCGCGAGCGCTTCCGAATCGTCCCTCGATCCCGACTCTGTCCGGGCTCCTCATTGCCGCAGACGAGCAGGATCTGACGCTGTCGGGCTTCGATTTGGAAAATGCTGCTCAAGTTCACGTCGACGCGACGGTTGACGAACCAGGTCGAGTGCTTGTCTCCGGCCGACTGCTGGCAGATATCGCCCGGTCATTGCCAAACCAGCCCGTCGTGTTTGCCACCGAAGGCAGCCGCATCGAACTTCAATGTGGCCGCTCGTCGTTCGTTCTCCCCACATTGCCAGTTGATGAGTACCCGACGTTGCCGGCGATGCCTGATCCAGTTGGTTCGGTGAGCGGGGATCTGTTCGCCGCCGCTGTTTCCCAAGTAGCTATCGCAGCCGGACGCGATGACACCCTCCCCATGCTGCTCGGCGTCCGAGTTGAAATCAACGACTCACGCGTGACGCTCGCCGCAACAGATCGCTACCGCCTAGCAGTCAGTGAATTCACCTGGCGACCTGACCAACCTGGCTTTGAAGGTGCCGCACTGGTGCCGGCGAAGATCCTCGCTGACACGGCGAAGTTGCTGGCCCACGCCAACGAGGTTTCCGTTGCGTATGCGCCGGGTTCCGCAGGTGAGGGCCTCATGGGCTTCTCCGGCGACGGCCGCCGCACCACAACTCGACTCCTTGACGGCGAATTCCCGAAGTACCGCCAACTTCTGCCAGAAGAATCATCGACAGTCACCACGGTCGACAAAGCCACGCTGGTTGAGGCAGTGAAGCGCGTGTCTCTCGTCGCTGAGCGCAACACCCCAGTTCGGCTGACCTTCAGCGGTGACGAAGTAGCACTGCAGGCAGGTTCTGGCGATGAGGCACAGGCGACCGAAGCGCTCGAAGGTTCGACGACCGGAGATGTCATCGAAATCGCCTTCAACCCTCACTACCTCCTTGACGGACTCGGTGCCATTGAGTCGAACGACGTGAAGTTCTCCTTCACCGGTTCGACTCGACCGGCCGTGCTCACGCCGGCCAGCGGTGACTCCGTCGACAGCTACAAGTACCTACTGATGCCGGTGCGGTTGTCGTCCTAGTCACGCCAACGGATTGAACGCTGCACTGAGTCGGCGGGAGGTTGGGCACCATGCAAATTTTGGAGCTCGAGCTTCATAACTTCCGTAGTTACGAACTCGCCACGATCAGATTTGAGCCCGGAGTTAACGTTCTCGTCGGGCCCAACGGTGTGGGAAAGACCAATGTGGTCGAGGCCGTTGGTTACGTCTCCACGCTCGGCAGTCATCGCGTCGCCGCGGATCTCCCCCTGATCCGCAAGGATTGTGACCAGGCCATCTTGCGCGCAACCGCGAGCAGGGGTCAGCGAAATGTTGGCCTCGAGATCGCCATCAATCCGGGACGGGCAAATCGCCTCCAGGTGTCGGGATCGCCCGTTCGGTCGACCGATTTCGTGAGTCAGCTCCAGACCGTGATCTTCGCGCCTGAGGACCTTGCTCTGGTCAAAGGCGACCCGTCAGATCGTCGCCGCTTCCTAGACGAAGTATTGGTAGCGCGTGCACCCCGGTACCACTCTGTGAAATCCGACTACGACCGCGTTGTGCGCCAACGAACGACGCTACTGCGCTCGATTGCAGGCGCGCGCGGGGCCACGGCTCGAGCTGGCGCGGAATCCACACTCGCTGTCTGGGACGACCAACTGGTCACTCACGGCGCCGCGCTGCTCTTCGGCCGTCTTTCACTGCTCAACGAGATCGATGGGCTTGTCGCAACCGCGTATGAACAGGTTGCCCCGGGCAAGTCGGCGTCCATCGCGTACCTGCCCAGATCCTTCGCCGATCTTGGGGAACATTCAACGCTTCCTCGTGACCGCAATGAGCTGGAGGAACTGCTCCGCAAGGAGATCGAGATTCGGCGATCTGAGGAGTTCGCTAGAGGTGTGACCGTTGTTGGTCCGCACCGCGACGACGTCCTTCTCACGATCGGTGACCTCCCCGCGAAGGCCTACGCGTCACACGGCGAATGTTGGTCGATGGCGTTGTCCCTGAGGCTCGCATCCTTCGAACTCATGCGTGGCCTCGACGACATTCCGGGAGATCCCGTACTGATCCTCGACGACGTTTTCGCCGAACTCGACACCACCCGGCGGGCCGCACTTTCACAGGTCGCGATGGGTGCTGAGCAAACCATCATCACAGCAGCGGTGATTGAGGACATCCCCACGGAACTCCAGGCGCAGCAGTTCTTCATCACTCCGGGCCAGGTCGATCGTGGCTGACGACAAGAAGACCACGACCGATGGTGGCCCGGCGATCAACCCGGCAGCGGAACCTGACCTCGCGGCGGACACTTTGGCTTCAGTTCGGCGATCATCACGCAGCAGCAGTGCGGCCAAGGGCCGAAAGGATCGACGCGGCATTGCGGGTTCCGGTGAGCCGCAATATTCCGGCAGCGGGCCCGACGAGCGCGATCCTGCATTGCTCGGTGAAGGCATCAACAACCTCATGCGCGCAAATGGCTGGGAACGTAAGTCGAAAGTTGGCGGAGTGATTGGGCGTTGGCCTTCGATCGCCGGGGAGGATCTTGCTGCCCACGTCACCCCGGAGTCGTTTGACGACAACTCCGGTCGACTTCTCTTGCGTGCCGAATCAACGACCTGGGCGACCCAGGTCAGGTCATTGATTCCCGCCCTGCAGCAGCGGCTCGACGACGAGGTTGGCAAGGGCACGGTGCGCGAGATCGAAGTGCGTGGACCAGCTCGGAAGACCCGCAACTATGGGCCGCTGCGTGTCAAAGGTCGAGGGGATCGAGACACCTACGGGTAGGCACCACAAAAACACCAACATTCGGTGGATTCGGCGCCTCAGACAGCCGATTTCACCGAATGCTTAAAGCCACTCAATTTGCGTCGAATCTGAGCCGAAAAACCCGCCATTTCGCAGTGAAAATCGGGCTCAGCGGCTAGTATTCACAGGTGTCATATGACGCTAGTGCAATTACAGTCCTCGAGGGCCTGGATGCAGTCCGTAAGCGCCCCGGAATGTACATCGGATCTACTGGGGAACGTGGACTCCATCACCTTGTGTACGAGGTCGTGGACAACGCTGTTGATGAGGCGTTAGCGGGCTACTGCACACACATCGAAGTAACCCTCCTCGCTGATGGCGGCGTTCGAGTCGTGGACAACGGTCGAGGGATTCCGGTCGACATCGTTGAGACCGAAGGAAAGCCCGCAGTCGAGGTTGTTTTGACCGTGCTGCACGCCGGCGGCAAGTTCGGTGGCGAGGGATACGCGGTTTCGGGCGGTCTGCACGGAGTCGGCGTCTCTGTCGTCAACGCGTTGTCAAAGCACGTCGAAGTTGAGGTTCACCGCGAAGATCACATCTGGCGCCAGAGTTACAACCGAGGAGCCCCCGAGGCACCCCTGGCCAAGGGTGAGACGACTGACAAGACAGGCACAACCGTCACCTTCTGGGCAGACGATGAAATCTTCGAAACCACTCGTTTCGACTTCGAAATCCTGTCTCGCCGATTCCAGGAGATGGCATTCCTCAATCGCGGGCTTGCGCTCTCGCTCACCGACGAACGTGAAGTCAAAGTAATCACAGATGAGGAACTCGCTGAGGCGGGCGAAGGTGAAGTTGTCGAGGCTCGCCGCGAGGTTCGCTACATGTACGAAGGCGGCATCGCCGACTTCGTGACGTACCTCAACTCCAAAAAGGGCCCGGCCCACCAGCATGTGATCTGGTTTGAGTCCGAGGACACCGAGCGTGGCATCAGTGCTGAGGTCGCGATGCAGTGGTCGAACGTCTACTCCGAGTCGGTGTACACATTCGCGAACACGATCGGCACGACCGAGGGCGGAACGCACGAAGAGGGCTTCCGAACGGCACTCACAACGTTGGTGAACAAGTTCGCCCGCGAGTGGGGCGTGCTCAAGGAGAAGGACACCAACCTTTCCGGTGAGGACATCCGCGAAGGTCTCACCGCGATCGTCTCCGTGAAGCTGCGTGAGCCGCAGTTCGAAGGTCAGACCAAGACCAAGCTCGGCAACACCGAAGCCAAGACTTTCGTGCAGAAGATCGTGAACGAGAAGCTTGGCGAATGGTTCGAACAGAACCCTGCCGAGGGCAAAGAAATCGCGCGCAAGTCGGTCTCCGCGCAGATCGCTCGAGTCGCGGCCCGCAAGGCGCGCGACCTCGCTCGTAACCGCAAGGGCCTGCTGGGTAGTGGCGGTCTTCCTGGCAAGTTGATCGACTGCTCGTCCAACGAGCCAGAGATGTGCGAGATCTTCATCGTTGAGGGTGACTCCGCCGGCGGCTCTGCCCGAAGCGGACGCGACCCGGCGACGCAGGCGATCCTGCCGATTCGCGGCAAGATCCTCAACGTCGAGCGTGCGCGGCTGGACAAGGTGCTCGCGAATACCGAAGTGCAGGCCATGATTTCGGCACTCGGCAGCGGCATCCAGGAAGAGTTCGACATCGAGAAGCTTCGGTACCACAAGCTGGTGCTGATGGCTGACGCCGATGTTGACGGCCAGCACATCCGCACACTGCTGCTGACCCTGTTGTTCCGGTTCATGCGTCCGCTGCTTGAGGGTGGGCACGTGTATCTCGCGCAGCCACCGCTCTACAAGATCAAGTGGTCGCGTGACGAGCCTGACTACGCGTTCTCCGATCGCGAGCGCGACGCACTACTGGAGGCCGGCCTGGCAGCAGGCAAGAAGCTGCCGAAGGAAGCGATTCAGCGGTACAAGGGTCTCGGTGAAATGAACGCACCGGAGCTCTGGGAGACGACGATGGATCCGCAACGTCGCGTCCTGTTGCAAGTGACGCTTGACGATGCGGCCCAGGCCGACGAAATGTTCTCGATGCTCATGGGTGAGGACGTGGAGTCACGTCGCAAGTTCATCCAGCGCAACGCCAAGGATGTGCGTTTCCTCGACATCTGACACCGACCTGATCCGCATGTGAGCGCGGCGAAATTCGCGCTCGATGACTGCCCGCGCCAGATGCGCGCAACGAAGGGAAACAAGAGATCGTGGCTGACGACACGACGACTGACGAGGTAATCGACCACGGCCCACACGGCCGCATCGAGCCCGTCGAGATTCAAACCGAAATGCAACGGTCGTATCTCGACTACGCGATGAGCGTGATCGTCGGACGCGCACTGCCAGCCGTTGCAGACGGCCTCAAGCCGGTCCACCGCCGCGTGCTCTACGCGATGTACGACGGTGGTTACCGACCCGATCGCGGCTACTTCAAGTGCACCCGCGTTATCGGTGACGTTCTCGGTAACTACCACCCACACGGCGACAGTTCGGTCTACGACGCCTTAGTGCGATTGGTTCAGCCGTGGTCGATGCGATACCCGTTGGTCGACGGTCAGGGGAACTTCGGGTCACCCGGTAACGATCCCGCGGCCGCTCACCGGTACACCGAGTGCCGCTTGTCGCCGTTGGCCATGGAAATGGTGCGCGACATCGACGAGGAAACCGTCGACTTCACGCCGAACTACGACGGCCGCAACGAAGAACCGCTGCTGCTGCCATCGCGATTCCCGAACCTGCTCGCTAACGGTTCGGCCGGTATCGCGGTCGGTATGGCGACCAACATTCCGCCGCACAACCTGCGTGAACTCAACGAGGGAATCCAGTGGGCGCTCGCTAACCCGGACGCACCGCGCGAGGAACTCCTCGAGCAGCTGATCCGGATGATTCCTGGGCCGGACTTCCCGACTGGTGCGTTGATCGTCGGCCGCCGTGGCATCGACGATGCGTACCGCACCGGCCGCGGTTCGATCACCATGCGCGCGGTCATCGATATCGAGGAAGACAACCGCGGACGTACCTGTTTGGTGATCACGGAGCTGCCGTATCAGGTCAATCCGGACAACCTGTCCATGCGGATTGCCGAACTGGCGAACGACGGCAAGATCACCGGCATCGCGGATCTGCGCGACGACTCCTCCGACCGAACCGGCCAACGCCTCGTTGTGATCTTGAAGCGCGATGCGCAACCGCGGGTGGTTCTCAACCAGCTCTACAAGCACACGCAGTTACAGGACACGTTCGGTGCGAACATGCTCGCGCTGGTTGACGGCGTTCCCCGCACGCTGAGCATCGATCAGTTCATCACGAACTGGATTGGTCACCAACTCGAAGTTATTCAGCGGCGTACGCGCTACCGCCTGCGTAAGGCGGAGGAGCGCGCGCACATCCTCGTTGCCCTCCTTAAGGCCCTAGATGCCCTCGATGAAGTCATCGCGCTCATCCGCCGTTCGCCAACCGTCGAAGAAGCCCGCGTTGGGTTGATGGGTCTGCTCGAGATTGACGAGATCCAGGCAACCGCAATCCTCGACATGCAGCTGCGCCGCCTGGCTGCCCTAGAGCGCCAGAAGATCGTCGATGAATACGACGAACTCATGCGCCTGATTGCCGACTACAACGACATCCTGGCGAACCCGCTTCGCCAGCGATCGATCGTTGCTGAGGAGCTCGCCGAGATCGTGGCGAAGTTCGGTGACGAACGGCGTTCCAAACTCATCGAGGCCGACGACCTCGGCAGCGATGAAGACCTGATCCCGGTGCGCGATGTTGTCGTCACGATCACCGCCGGTGGTTACGCGAAGCGCACCTTGACGGAGGCCTACCGTGCGCAGCGTCGCGGCGGTCGCGGCGTTCGGGGCGCACAGCTGAAGGTTGATGATGTCGTTGACCACCTCTTCGTGACTTCAACCCATGACTGGATGCTGTTCTTCACGAACCTGGGACGCGTGTACCGTACGAAGGCGTACCAGTTGCCGGATCTCGCACGCGATGCGCGAGGTCAGCACGTCGCGAACTTGCTCGCATTCCAGCCGGACGAGTCCATCGCCGAGGTGATGGTGCTCAAGGACTACAACCAAGCGCCCAACCTGGTGCTGGCAACTCGTTCCGGAATGGTGAAGAAGACCCGCCTAGGCGACTACGACACCAACCGGACCGGCGGCATCATCGCGATCAACCTCAAGGACGGCGACGAACTCATTTCGGCGCGGTTGGTCAGCGATGACGATGACCTGATGCTCGTTTCGCGCAAGGGAATGTCGGCCCGTTTCAAGGCCAACGACGAAACCCTGCGCCCGATGGGACGTTCTACTTCCGGCGTGATCGGGATGCGATTCCGTGGCGACGACTCACTGCTGTCGATGGAAGTCGTCAGCGAAGGTGCTGACCTCGTGACCGTCACTGACGGTGGATTCGCCAAGCGCACCTCGGTCGACCAGTGGGCAACCAAGGGTCGCGGAATCCTCGGAGTACGCGCGATGCGTCTGGTGGAGGAGCGAGGCGCTCTGGTTGGCGCGCTCGTCTGTTACCCAGGCGACGAGATCTTCGCCGTTGCCAACGATGGCGTCGTGATCCGGACTCGGGTCGATGAGGTTCGGGTAACCGGCCGCGACACCATGGGGGTGTCGATGATGAAGCTCACCGGCGATCGCAGCCTGGTGGCAGTTGCTCGAGCCGCGGAACTCGATGACGAAGTTGATGAGGTCGTCGACGAGGACGTTGAAGTTGATTCCGAAGGTTCCGAGCAGCGCGACACGGAACGCAATGTCGAGGTCAATGACGCGGCCAGCGCCGGCGAGGGCCATGATGACCCTCAAGAAACCGATGCCGTAGAGGGTTCAACGCAATCCTCCGGAGAGGATGAGAACTCGTGAGCGGGACGCAAACCCAGCCCCAGGCCGCAACCCCGGCCGCTGGTCCACGGCAGGCGAGGCTCTTCCTGAGTCGTCTGGATCCCTGGACCGTCATGAAGACGGCCTTCGTGCTGTCGCTTGGTCTGGCCATTGTGATCGTGGTGGCGATCTTCCTGATTTGGCTGATCCTGACCGTGAGCGGGACCTTTTCGTCGATCAACCAGACGATTAGCGACCTTGGCGGTTCGGGCTCATCTGGCCTCGACGTCTCGGACGCCTTCTCGTTCGGGCGCGTGATCGGATTCGCGCTGTTTGTTGCCGCCTTCGAGATCGTGCTGACTTCAGCACTGGCAACGGTGACCGCAGCCATCTACAACGTGACTGTTGGGTTCACCGGCGGCGTTGAGGTGACGTTGTCCGAGGACTCGCTGCGCTCGGCCGCTTCAATGCCGAACCCCTGGAAGCGCAGCCCGAAACCACCGACCACCTAGTCATCGGGACTACCCGCGGCCCTGGTGGGGGTAGACGCCGAGTCAGTGAACACGGCGCTGGGGTATTCTCTGCAGGTCGCAGCGCATCCTTTGTGCGCTGCGGTGAAGAGGGGCCTATAGCTCAGCTCGGTTAGAGCGCTTCCCTGATAAGGAAGAGGTCGGTGGTTCAAGTCCACCTAGGCCCACATGAAGAAACTATTGCTCATTGGAGCCCTGGCAGCTGCTGCCTACGTTGTGTACCGCCAGGTATCGGCTAACCAAGCCGAAAAGGATCTCTGGAACGAAGCAACCAGCGAACCAGACCTCCGCTAGCACCACCCGCTCCTGCAAAGCCCCTTCCTGTTGGGGTTACAGGAGCGAATTCGGCCCGTTGAACCCCAACATGAAGGGGCTTTGCAGGACCGGCGAGGGGCCTTAGCTCAGTTGGTAGAGCGCTGCCTTTGCAAGGCAGATGTCAGGAGTTCGAATCTCCTAGGCTCCACTTTTCGACGTGCTGTCTGAGTCGGCTGATGCTGACCGGCATCACGACTCACAATTCCCTAGTCTTGCGCCGTGCGCGTCTTCAAGGTCTTCCTCATCATCATTGCTGCAGTTGTCGTGTCGGGAATTGTGATCGTCTCGACCTCCGTCATCCAAGGCAAGGTCGAGACCAACCAGACCCAGGAAGCACTTGATCCCTTCTACACGCCACCCAATCCGCTGGTGGGTAATCCCGGCGAGATCATTCGCACCGAGCCAATCGCCGACTACCCGATCACTGGGGCAACGGCTAACCGCATCCTCTACATCTCGAAGGATCCAGCTGGGAATCTGCGCGCAAGTGGCGGGATGGTCTTCGTCCCCAATGCGCCGTCGGTCGGCGAACGCAAGGTTGTCGCCTACGCCCACGGCACGAGCGGGCTCGGCGATGCGTGTGCACCTTCCCGCAGCGAGCAGACGCCAGCAAATCAGCCGTTCATTCAGACGCTCATGGATTTGGGCTACGTCTACACGGCCACTGACTACGTGGGCTTGGGAACACCTGGCGACCCTTACTACATGGTGGGTCAAAGTGAAGCGACGGACGTCGTCAACTCTGTACGGGCCGCCCGAAACTTCCCGGGAAGTAAGGCCGGAAGTACCTATGCCGTCATGGGTCACTCGCAAGGCGGGCACTCGGCGATTTGGACCGGTGAGCTTTCCAAGCAACTCGCTCCGGAGCTCAACCTCGTCGGTGTGACAGTCAGCGCACCAGCCACTCAGCTCGAGCCGCTGCTCAATCAGCAATGGAACACCACCATCGGTTGGGCGATTGGTCCAGAGGTCGCGATCTCCTGGCCGCTCGTCTACCCAGATCTTGCTCCCATCGACATCGTCACACCGGAAGGCGCGAAGCTCTACCCGGAACTTGCGTACAAGTGCCTGACGGATGCCGGCATCGATGGCGCGATCCAACAAGCGCTCGGAAACACCATGTTCAGTCAGAACCCGGCGACCGTTCCGGCTTGGCAAAACGCCATGCGCGAGCAGACACCCAAGCCGCTGCCGTCGGCAATGCCAGTCCTCATGAACCAGGCAATCGGTGACGGGATCGTGTTGGCCAACACCAACTCCCTCACCCAGCAGAAGTGGTGCGCGGCAGGTTCGAATCTGCAGACCAACTGGCTTGGGCAGCTGGCGACCGGATCGTTGGCATCGGCGGCGACCCACCAGAACACGCTGTTGGCTGCTTGGCCGATGGAGACCGACTGGATCCAGGCGAGGTTCGACGGAAAGCCAGCGGTTTCGAACTGTGGGTTCACCCCGCCGGTGAAGCCCTACACCCCAACCGCCTCTTAGTAGCGGCGAGGAGATTTACCAGGGCCATTGGCCGCGGCCAATGCGGTCATGCCAGGATCAGCGAATGGCCGAATCACTTACTGCGACCCTGCACACCAATCAGGGCGATATCAAAGTCAACCTGTTTCCGAACCATGCGCCGAAGACGGTCCGCAACTTTGTGGGACTTGCTGATGGCACACAGGAGTGGAAAGACCCCAAGACGAACTCCGCTGGAACGGGACCGCTGTATGACGGTGTCGTCTTCCACCGCGTGATCCAGGGCTTCATGATCCAAGGTGGCGACCCATTGGGTACCGGTACCGGTGGACCCGGATACAAGTTCGCTGACGAGTTCCACCCCGAACTTCAGTTCGACCGCCCGTACTTGCTGGCGATGGCGAACGCGGGACCCGGAACGAATGGTTCGCAGTTCTTCATCACGACGGTCCCCACTCCGTGGCTGACCCACAAGCACACGATCTTCGGTGAAGTTGCCGATCAGCCGTCACGCGACGTCGTGGACAAGATCGATGCAGTCGAAACCGGCCGCGGCGATCGCCCGAAGGAAGACGTCGTGATCAACTCGATTTCGATCGAGCGCACGGAGTCCTAACTCTTGTGAGCCAGGAGTTACCGCCAACACCTGCTGCGGATGGGCCGCCGGCTGCAAGCTGCCCGGCCCATCCGGATCGGCAGACCAGGATCAGTTGCACTCGATGCGGTCGTCCGATCTGCAGTGAATGCATGGTGGCGGCACCCGTTGGCTTCCAATGCCGCGAATGTGTGGCGCAGGGTGTTGCTGAGACTCAACCCAAGTCAGGCCCGATCCCCGGTCGCGTTGCCGCAATCAGTCGGCCGTACGTCACGTATGTACTCGTCGGCATCTGCGCGGTGGCATTCCTGCTGTCACTTGGCGCCGGAATCGAATCGGCCGTTGGCGGCTACGGAATGCGTCCGGTCTACATCGCCGTCGATGGCCAGTGGTACCGCCTCTTGACCTCGGTCTTCATGCACTGGTCGATTCTGCATATCGGCTTCAACATGTTGGTGTTGATCATGCTCGGACCGACGCTCGAAACGGTGCTTGGGCACTTTCGGTTTACCGTTCTCTACATTCTCGCCGGCCTCGGCGGCGCGGTTGCGTCGTATTGCTTCTCGCCACTGGCGACGGCGTCGGTTGGCGCGAGCGGTGCCATCTTTGGACTGATGGGCGCGCTGATTGTTGCTGGTCGCAGACTCCGGGTGGATGTCACGCAAGTAGTCGTATTGCTTGCGATCAACCTGGCGATTGGATTCATTCCAGGTGGTTCGGTGGATTGGCGGGCACACGTCGGCGGCCTAGTTGTTGGAGCTTTGGTTTCCGCGATCTTCGTCCTGGCACCACGGGCGCATCCGGCGTTGGTCCAGACGATCGGCTGCCTGGCGGTTGTTGCCATTCTCGCGGGCCTCGTCGCCTGGCGGACCGCCGACATTCGTGCCCAGTTCACAGCACCAGATCAGACCCCGGTGGTGGCTACCGCAGAAACGTCAGGCACCCTTGTTTCTGACCGTATTAACGCCCGTTCACATGGGACGTCCTGAGGAGATCGATCTATGAGTCAGCGCGATGCAGTAATTTGCGCCGCAGTGCGCACCCCCATCGGAGTTGGTAAGCCAGAAAAGGGTGCCCTTTCCGGTATTCACGCGGTGGACCTCGCGGCCATCCCGCTGCAGGAGATCATCGCTCGCACTGGGATCGATCCGGCAGTGGTTGATGACGTGTTCTGGGGCTGCGTGACGCAGACAGGCGAACAAGGCTTCAACGTTGGACGCCACGCAGTTTTGGCTGCTGGCTTCCCGGAGTCCGTCCCGGCGACCACAATTGACCGTCAATGTGGGTCGAGCCAGCAGACGCTGCACTTTGCCGCAGCCAGCGTGATGTCGGGTCAGACCGATGTCGTGATTGCCGGTGGCGTCGAGTCCATGTCGCGGATTCCAATGGGCTCCAACCTCGCCGGTGGCGAGGGACCGTTCAGCCCCAAGATCAACGAGCGTTACAACAACGTGATGTTCAACCAGGGCGTTGGCGCTGAAATGATCGCCGAGAAGTGGGGCCTGAGCCGCACGTACCTCGACGAGATGGCCGTCACCTCGCACGAGCGCGCCGCCGCCGCAACAGCTGATGGACTCTTCACCGAAGAGATCGTTGCCGTCGGTGACTTCAATGCTGACCAGGGAATCCGCCCCGGCTCGAACGTTGAGAAGCTCGCGACCCTGCCAACCCCGTTCAAAGAGGGTGGCGTCGTGTCTGCCGGAAACGCGTCGCAGATTTCCGATGGTGCCGCTGCACTGCTCGTCACTACGAGCGAGAAGGCGGCCGAACTTGGCTTGACGCCGATTGCGCGCTTCCACACTGGTGCAGTCGCAGGATCTGACCCGATCATGATGCTGACTGGCCCAATCCCGGCGACGGAAATGGTGCTCAAGCGGGCCGGCCTGACCATCGATGACATCGGTGCATTCGAGGTCAACGAAGCCTTCGCGTCAGTCGTTGGTGCATGGCTGGCTGAAACCGGCGCCGATCCACTGATCACCAACCCGAACGGTGGCGCCATGGCGATCGGACACCCACTCGGTGCCTCCGGTGCGCGCTTGGCAACCACGCTGATTCACCAGATGAAGCGCAACAACATCCGCTACGGCCTGCAGACCATGTGCGAGGGCGGCGGAATGGCAAACGCGACGATCATCGAATTGCTCTAGTTCACAACACACAAGGATCCCCGCAAGCGAGTTGATCGCCTGCGGGGTTCCTTTGTCTGTGGTGGTTGGAGCTTTCCGCAACTAGTTCGTGTTGTTGTTGCGGATCTTGTTCTTCTTGCCCTTGTTCGAGACCGTGCCACCCGAGTTTGGTACTGGCGCACCCTCGCGGCCAAGACCGATGTTGTTCTTGATCACGCTGTTACCGGTTGTCTTTGAGGTCAAGGTGACGCCGAATCCGACATTGCCCGAAATCACGTTCGTCTTCTGTGAGCTCGTGCGCGGCCCGATGTAGTTGTTGCGGGCCTTGCCGGAGATCAGCACGCCACCCTTGAGGTTGGGCACCGGCAGTGTGATGCCCGTTGCCACACCAATGAAGGTGTTGACCACCTTGTTGTCGCGAGCGTTGCCCGTGAAGACCAAGCCGTAACCGACGTTGCCGGAGAACGTGTTCTGGGGAATCACGGATCCGTTGTTCCCGCCGATGGTGTTCTTGCGAGCGTTGCCCGTTACAAGGACGCCGTTCTTGCCGTTTCGCAGCGGTCCGGCACCGGAGGTGTTGAGTCCGACGAGGTTTGGATCGAGCGTCATTCCCTGCGCGTTACCGCTGAGTTCAACACCGTTGCCGAGGTTTCCGGAGAAGACATTCGTGCGGGCTAGGTTGTTCCCGCCGCTAGAGGTGACCTTCAGGCCGTTCCCGTGGTTGGGGGCGGCACCCTTGAAGGCGAGCAGTCCGCCGAACGTGTTGAAGGTGATGAAGCCACTGACGGTGTCTTTGACTTCGATGCCGTTCTTCTTGTTGCCGGCGGCGACGTTTCCGAGCGGAATCACACCACCAACGTGTGGCGTCTTCGAGTTGCCGTCGAACTGCATCCCGTTCCCGCCATTGGCGACCGTCGTTGTGTTGTCCATGCCGATTCCGAAGAAGTTCGCCTGGACGACAGTGTTGTCGGAGTTCGTGACTCGCAGCCCGTTCTTCTTGTTACCGCTCATCACGTTGTAGTAGACGAATGGGTTGTCGGTGACGGTGCAGCCACGGAACACGGTCCCATCGGAGTCGATGACCCGTACGCCGTTGCCCGTGTTCGCAACGGCCGCCAGCCCTGCTGCGTTAGTTCCGATGAAGTTGCCCTGCAGGATGTTCTTCTTTGAACCTGCGCTGATAAGCACGCCGTCGTTCGTGTTTCCGGAGATGACATTGCCCAGTGGTGGCGCGACGTAGACCTCGGGAACACTTCCTTCGGTGCCGGTCGGGTTGTTGGGGCCGCTCGGGCCGGTGCCCGTGACGTTGCCGCCGATCTCGTTCTTGCTGGCGCCGATGAGTTCCACACCGCCGTGCTTGTTGGCAACGGCCTTGGTGCCGGCCGCGTTGGTACCAACCCGGTTCGACTGGATCTTGTTGAGAGAGGCACCGATGAGTCGAATACCTGCTCCGCGGTTACCTGAGACGACGTTGGCAACAGCGCTCGGAGTGTTGGTGGGGTTCAACCCGATCTTGTTCTTCTTGGCGGTACGGGCGAGGAAGATGCCGTCGCCGCGGTTGCCCGATGCCTTGCCGCCGGTGGTCAGCCCCACGTAGTTGTAGTTGACGGTGTTGCTGCCCGACGCGAGGGTGATTCCGTTTCCGCTTGAGTTGGTCACCGAAAGTCCGAGGATCTGCGATCCACCCGACCCCGGGTCGAGGCGCAGCGTTGTGTGGCCGTTGCCATTGATTCCCACAACGGGTGCGCCTCCGGTGACGTAACCGGGTGCACTGGTGCCGTCGATGATGACCTTGTTCTTGATGGCAGGGAGGTCACGCTTGAGCTTCACCGTTCCGGCCTTGGCAAACGTGATGGTTGTGGTCGTGGAGGAACTCTGGCGGTTCACCGCGTTAATCGCGGCGCGAAGTGTTCCTCCCCCGGTGTCCTTGAGGCTGGTCACAACTGCGCTGACCGTGACGAGGCGCGGCGAGGCGGTATCGCTGCCTTGCGCGGAAGCTGGTGATGCCGCGGGGGCAGCAGCGGCAAACTGGGCATTCGCCGGAAGCGCTGCAACGAGGAGAAGTGACGCTGTGCAGGCGACTGCACTTGCAGCGCCAACCGTGGTGGTGAGTCCGGGCTTCATACTGTGCGCCTTTCACGATTCAGCGCCAACTTGGCGCGATAACTCGGATCGTCACACGCCCAGGTGGGTGATGATCACGTCCGTCACCCGATTGCCGCAGTCCTGAGCGAAGTCCTTACAAGTTATCCACAGGGTTATCCCAGGGTGGGGATTAGTTACAAGCATGTGGTTTCACACACTTGTTCGAATCGGAAATCGCTTGGATCTGTGCTGACAGGCATCGCATAGGGCCTGCGGACGGCGATAGGTTGCGAGGCGATGAAGACGATGCTGTCGAGCATCTCGACGACCAACGATGAGACCGAGCGCCTGCTCGGTTTTTCTGATGCGGTGTTTGCCATCGCGATGACGTTCTTGGCGTTGGATTTGGGCGCCGTTCCCGATGATGTCGGGCGTCCGGGCGGGCCGACCACGGTGGACTTCCTGCACGAGAACATCCCGGACTACGTCGTCTACTTCGGTACGTTCCTCGTCGTCGGATTCCTCTGGTGGCGGCATCACTTGATGTTCCGGTACATCAAGCGGAACTCCGGTGGAATCCTCTGGACCAACACTTTGATGCTCGCGCTTGTTGCGATGCTGCCGTACCCGGCATCCGTACTGAGTGAGGCGCCGGGCTCAGGCTTGGCGCTGTTGATGCTCCTTGTGCCGCTCACCGCGATCGGCCTACTGATGTGGCTGCAGTGGGAACTCGCCGTCCACGGCCACCTCGTGATCCCCGGACTTCCCAAGCCCTACATTTCCTATGTTCGAGCCCAGGTAATGGCCAGCCCGATCGTGCTGGCATTGGCATCCGGGGCTGCCGCGTACAGCTGGCTCAATAAGTCCACCACTGCCAACCGGATCGCCTTCGCGATGTGGACGCTACTGATCATTCTTCCGATCATCCTCCGGAGATTCTTCCCCGCTCCAGATCAGGCATACGAAGTCAAGGTAGCTGCGCTTCCCGAGACCTGGCAGAGTCTCGAAGAGACCGAACAGGAAGAGACGAAGCGCATCCGAGGACTTTTAGCCCGGCTACGCAATGGCAGTGATACCGATCGAATTAAGGTCCTGACCGATGGAGTAGTCGCCATCGCGGTCACAATCTTGGCGTTGCAACTGCGTCCGCCGCCAACCACTGAAGCCATTAATGACGAGACGATCTTGGAGAATCTGTACGCCGTACCCGCGTGGACGTACTTCGTCACCTTTGTCTTGATCAGCCTGTTCTGGCGCGGTCACGTGAGGATCTTCACCTATCTGCAAGGCGCCGACCCGGTCGTGCTGTGGCTGAACCTCTTCTTCCTGATGTTCATGTCGTTCCTGCCGACCGCGGCGGCAATTAGCGCGCAAGACCAAGGAACTACTGCGCTGGCTTTCTACTTGCTCATGATGTTCTTCACCGGCGCAGCGATGGCTGTGCTTGGTCAATATGGTTCGCGAGCGAAGAACCTGACCGTGGAGCTTGGAACTGAGACTCAGCGAATGATCGCCACGCTCCGAGCCGTTACCGCCGTGAGCGCATTTCTGATTGCCCTGATCCTCGTTGTGGTCTTCGACAACCCGGCTTTGTCGAATGTGATCTGGGTGATCTTCATTCTCTCGGGTCAACTCAGCCGGTACTTGCGCCACCGTGAGATGGCGCAATCTGCTGCGACTGCGGCGACTGGTTAACCTATTTCCACTTCGTGCTGACGATGAATCCGCAGCCGATCAAGACGAATCCGCCGACCACGTTCCAGTACGCCAGGTCCGACATCACCGGTGCCGTGGGTGCGATGTAGTACGCAACGATCCAAAGCAGCCCCAGGATGAAGAACGTCAGCATCAGTGGCGCAACCCACCTCGGCGAGCCAATCTTCACCGGCTTCTTGCTCGGCGGCGGGGTGTAGGTGTCCTTCTTGCGTGGTTTGGATTCAGGCACGGAGAGAAACCTTCCTGCTCTTGCGTGGGCGCACTGTGACTACACGTGCGATAGGTCTACTAACGTCGTACTGTACCGGCTGTGGCAGATCCGCACGACGCTTCGATGGGTGCGCAGCGGAAGTCAGCCCGAAGCCCCCTTGCCCGAACGATCGGGATCTGCGGCGAAGTACTCGTCACGCTCGGCGTGATCTTCGCGCTGTTCGTGGTCTACCAGGTGTGGTGGACGAACGTATCCGCATCGGCCGCCGCGAATCAGGCTCGTTCCCAGGCTCAGTCGCTATTTGCCGGAAGCGATCCCGCTGCTTGGCCGAATGGTGTCCCCCCAGTTGGCGAACCATTCGCGCTGATGTACATCCCCCGACTCAAGGCCAAGGTGTGGGGAACTCCGGTTGTCCAAGGTGTGGATCGACCCCAGCTCGCGTCCGGTATCGGTCACTACCCGCAATCCGCAATGCCCGATCAGGTCGGCAACTTCGCCGTTGCGGGCCACCGGGCAACAAATGGCGAACCATTCGCTGATTTCGACCAGTTGCGCAATGGCGACAAGGTGATCGTGCGCACCGCGCAGTTGTGGGTCGTCTACGAATTGAAGCGGGACAAGATTGTGGCGCCAAGTGACGTGTGGGTGATCCAACCCCAACCGTTCACCGCCAACAACACAGCCGGGCCGCCGCTGCCGAGCGACAAACTCATCACTCTGACGACCTGCAACCCGCGGTGGGCATCCACGCAACGGTGGGCCTATTGGGGCATTCAGCTCGCGGCGACACCGGCGAGTGGACCGGCTCCCTCGGAGCTCAGCTGATGTACGGGTGGATCTGGCGCAAGCTGCCAGGAGGGACGGCGGCGAAGACTGGGCAAATCATCGGAATCATGGTGGTAGTGATCGCGCTATTGTTCCTCTGGGTGTTCCCGTGGATCACGAGTCATCTACCGATTGACCAAGTGACTGTTTAAGCACGTGACTTTTTGAGGATGTGACATTCGTTGTCGGCCCGAATTCTGGTGGTGGATAACTACGACAGCTTCGTGTTCAACCTGGTGCAGTATTTGCAGCAACTGGGTGCGACCACCGAAGTGCTGCGTAACGACGAGGTGACCGTCGACCAGGTTCTGGCGTACGACGGCGTCTTGTTGTCTCCCGGTCCCGGAACACCCACCGATGCCGGCGCTTGCATCGACATCGTGAAGTTGGCGGGCGGAAGGGTTCCCATCTTTGGCGTGTGTCTGGGTCATCAGGCAATCGCGGAAGCGTTCGGCGCAACAGTGAGCCGCGCTCCCGAACTCCTGCACGGCAAGACGTCGTTGGTGACGCACGATGGGGTTGGAGTGTTCGAAGGCATCCCATCACCATTCACGGCGACGCGGTATCACTCGCTAGCCGTTGAAGAACCAACAGTCCCCGCCGAGTTGGAGATCACCGCCCGCACAGATTCCGGTGTGGTGATGGCACTGCGGCACCGCGAACTGGCAATCGAGGGTGTGCAGTTCCACCCTGAGTCTGTGCTGACCGAACATGGCTATCAGCTGCTCGCCAATTGGCTCGTGAGCTGCGGAGATTCAGGCGCTCTCGAACGCAGCGTCGGACTTGCACCAGTTGTCACCCATGCCTGACCGAGAGGACGCAATGGCCGCCGCCGGATTTGATTCCGCCACACCGTTTCGCATCCTGACGGTATGCACGATGAATATCTGCCGGTCGCCAGCTTTGGAAGTGACGTTGCAGGATGCGGCCGCGAATTGGCCTGGGCTGATCCCTGGCGCGGTTGTTGTGAGCAGTGCGGGAACACATGCCACCCCGGGCGCTCCGAGCTGCGACATTGCGCAGGCTCACGTGGGCCGCTCGAGTCGAGATCAGACTGCGTTGCAGTTGACCGGGGAAATGTTGGCAGCGGCAGACCTGGTGATTACGGCTGAACGCAAACATGCCGATGCCGTGGCTTCGATTAGTACGGAATTCGGTCGCCGGTGTTTTCCGGCTCGAGTTGCCGCGCGGTTGGCAACCTGGGTCGTTGACAGCGGAAGCCTCGAGATCGCGGTTCGGAAGACGAACGGCGAGGTTATCGAAGCCGACTTCGCACATCCAGAAACATTGACCGACCCGCTGCCGCTAGATCCCGTTGCTCGACTGCGTTGGTTGGTCGCCCAGATGGATGGCGGGCGGGGGCTAGCCCCATCGCCGTCGGCAGGGAATCTTCCCTACGGCGTCGAGGACATCCCGGACCCACACGTCCTCGGGTTCAACCTGCACGAAATGAGTGCAGAGATGATCATCGCAGCTGTTGCCGAAGTTTCGGCCGCAGCAAGCGTGGTGCTGTCAGTGCCTGCGCAGTAGCAATTCGCAAGCATTCCGGCTGCTGGTAACTAGTTCGGAGTGACAACTCCGCCGTCACTGCCGGTGTTAGGCGCAGGAACCACTGCCTGTGGGTCATTCGCGCGCGGCGGCGATTGAACGTTCGAACGGGCCACTGTGATGGTGACAGTGGAGCCCTTCTTCGCCTTGTTGTTAGCCACGGGCGACTGGGCCAGAACCGTTCCGTCAGGCTGGCTGCTCTGCTGGTCGACAACCTGGACGTTAAATCCTGCGTTCTGCAGCGTTGCCTGGGCCTGAGCTTCGGACTGGTTCACAACGTTGGGCACCGACACCATTCCGTTGGAAACGGTGATGTTCACCTTGGTACCAGCGTTGACTGTCGTCCCTGATGTTGGGGATTGGGACAGCACCATGCCCTCGGGCTGGTCAGAGTCCTTCTGTGTAACTGTGCCGAGGACTAACTGCACCTCGGTAAGCGCAACTCGCGCATCATCGCTGCTTGGCAGCCCCGTCAACGTCGGAACTTGAACTTGAGCGCGACCTGCGGAGACCGATACCGATACCGACTGGCCCTTCGCGAGCTGACTGCCAGCTGCGGGGTTCTGGGTGAGGATCGTGCCCTTCGGTTGATCTGAAGCGGCAGGAGTCTGTTCGCCCAACTTAAGACCTTGACTCGTCAGGGACTGCTCGGCGACCTGAACCGTCTTTCCAACGAGCGCCGGAACGGTTACCTGCTCGCCAGTGGAACCACCAAACAGCACTCGGCCGAGGAAGAGCGCAGAACCGGCAACGATGAGGATGAGCGCGGCAATACCGACCCAGACCCAAGGGCTTCGCTTGCTCTCTGGCTCAAGGGGCGGGGCACCACCGACCGGAGCACCTGCCGTTGGGAATCGTTGGGTCGCATCTGCCGCGGCTGCAGCGCCGAGCGCGGCTCCACCCACGGCTCCGGCAGCAACTCCCGCTGCACCCATTCCGCCGACTGCCGGTGGTATCGCGGTCGTCACCGGCATACCGGCGATTGCCCGCTCAACGTCCGAGCGGAAATCGGCGGCAGTTTGGTAGCGATCATCGGGGCTCTTCGCCAGCGACTTCATGACGAGGGCGTCGAGTGCTGGCGGCACAGCGGGATCCACCTGCGACGGTGGCAGTGGGTTCTCGCTCACGTGCTGGTACGCAACCGACACTGGCGAGTCACCGGTGAATGGCGGCCGTCCGGTCAACAGTTCGTACAGCAGGCAGCCGGTGGAGTAGAGATCCGAGCGCGCATCCACAACCTCGCCGCGGGCTTGTTCGGGCGACAGGTATTGCGCTGTTCCCATCACGGCGCTGGCGGCAGTCATGGTTGCGGAGGCATCTGCGAGGGCCCGGGCGATTCCGAAGTCCATCACCTTGACGTCACCGGTGCGGGTGAGCATGACGTTGGCTGGCTTGATGTCGCGGTGAACAATCCCGTGACGGTGTGAGTAGTCGAGTGCAGCCAAGACGCCAGCGGTGATCTCTAGGGCACGCTCAGGCAACAGGCGGCGGCCACTTGCCAGCAGTTGGCGAAGAGTCTGACCGTCGACGTATTCCATGACGATGTACGGGACAACAACTGACGCTGATTCGTCGCCCAGGATGTCCTCGCCTGTGTCATACACAGCGACGATGTTCGGGTG
>JAOAUD010000082.1 GCA_030157755.1 Candidatus Nanopelagicales bacterium | reverse complement strand
GGCAGACCATCGCCCGGCCGAGAACTGCGCCCGGAACATCAAGTGACAAAACATGGTTCGGGACCAGATCAGCCAAGCGATCGAACCACCACAACGAGACCGCGGTGAGGATCTTGCCCTTGTCGGGAATCCTCGTCGGCAGGATGTAGTCGTATGCCGAAATGCGGTCCGTTGCGACGAACAGCAAGTCACCGGATGGCGTCGACCAGAGGTCACGGACCTTCCCGGAGTACACCAAGTCGAAGCCGTCGGGCAGCACGTAGTCAGGGGCGGGAATCTCCACGTCGATCGTCACCGTTCCTAGAGAATCGCGCCGGGGCTGTACGCGGCAGCTTGCGGGTACGCGGCGGTGATTTCCGAAACCCGCTCGGACACTCCGGCGACCTGCGCACGAGCTGCTCCAGTGAACTCCATCGGGCTCTTCACCAGCGCCGCAATCTCATCGCGCGACAGTCCGAGCCTGGGATCGCCCGCCAGCCGATCGAAGAGGTCGTTGACTGGCAGACCCTTGCGCAGATCTAGAGCGACCGCGACGGCATGCTCCTTGATCGCCTCGTGCGCAGTCTCGCGGCCGACACCGTTGCGCACCGCAGCCATCAGAACTTTGGTGGTTGCCAGGAACGGAAGGTAGCGATCCAACTCGCGGTCGATAACGGCCGGGAACGCACCGAATTCGTCGAGCACCGTGAGGAACGTTTCGAAGAGCCCATCCGAAGCGAAGAACGCGTCGGGCAATGCGATCCGGCGGACCACAGAACAGGAAACGTCGCCCTCGTTCCACTGGTCACCGGCAAGTTCCGCCGTCATCGACGAGTAGCCACGCAGGATCACCATGAAGCCGTTCACGCGTTCACATGATCGGGTATTCATCTTGTGCGGCATCGCGCTGGACCCGACCTGGCCCTCGGCAAATCCTTCGGTCACCAACTCGTGGCCAGCCATCAGCCGGATCGTCTTCGCACAACTCGATGGTGCGGCCGCCAGCTGAACGAGTGCGCCGAGGACTTCGTGATCGAGCGAACGCGGGTACACCTGCCCGACAGACAACAGCACCCGATCGAAGCCCAAGTGCTCAGCGACCTTGGCTTCAAGTTCACCGAGTCGCGCGGCATCCCCACCGACCAGATCCAGCATGTCCTGCGACGTTCCAACCGGGCCCTTGATGCCACGCAACGGGTACCTGGCGAGCAGCGATTCCAGCCGGTCGAATGCAGTGAGCAACTCGTCGGTGAACGTCGCGAACCGTTTGCCCAACGTGGTCATCTGGGCGGCAACATTGTGCGAGCGTCCGGTCAACGCAACTTCGTCGTTCTGGACGGCCAGCTCAGCGAGCCGAGCGAGCGTCGCGACCGCTTTGTCACGAATCAACAGCAGCGACTGCCTGATCTGCAACTGCTCGACGTTTTCGGTCAGGTCGCGCGAAGTCATCCCCTTGTGGATGTGCTCATGGCCCGCAAGCGCGTTGAACTCCTCGATGCGTGCCTTCACGTCGTGGCGGGTGACCCGTTCACGCTCGGCGATCGAAGCCAGGTCCACGTCGTCGGCTGCGGCCTCGTACGCGCTCACGGCGTCGTCCGGGACGTCGATGCCGAGTTCGCGTTGTGCCTTGAGTACAGCGATCCACAGCTGCCTCTCAAGCCGGACCTTGTTTTCCGGCGCCCAGATCTCGGTCATCGGAACTGACGCGTAACGCGCCGCAAGGACGTTCGGAATTGGTTGACGGCTCACTGGCCAGCTCCCTGTGATGAAACGACGATGGACCCCTCGATCGCCTTCGCGGCGATGTCTGTGCGGTAGTGACTGCCACGCAGGAATATCTGGCCAACCCCGTCGTACGCATTGTCGCGGGCCTCCGCAAGCGTCGGACCTTGAGCGACGACGGACAAAACCCGTCCGCCTGCCGACACCGGCACGCCGTCAGGTCCGGCCTTCGTTCCGGCGTGCAGAACGTGCACACCTTCGACGTCCTCGGCCTCCTCGATGCCCGTGATCGGGTCGCCAGTCACGGGAGTTCCTGGGTAGTTCTCAGCAGCGATCACGACCGTGACGGCCGCACCCTCGTACCACTCCAGCGGCGGGAGATCAGCGAGCGTTCCGGTGGACGCCGCGTAGAGCACTCCGGCCAGCGGAGTCTTCAGCGACGCGAGCACAACCTGCGTCTCCGGATCACCAAAGCGAGCGTTGAATTCGATCACGCGCGTACCGCGAGACGTCAACGCGAGCCCGACGTACAGCAGCCCGGCGAATGGAGTCCCACGACGCGCCATCTCGTCGACGGTCGGCTGAGCGACCGTCCGCACGACCTCGTCGACCAGGCCTTCGGGTGCCCACTCCAGTGGCGTGTACGCACCCATTCCACCGGTGTTCGGACCAGCGTCATCGTCACCCACGCGCTTGAAGTCCTGCGCGGGCTGCAATGGAACAACCGTCACGCCGTCGGTAATGCAGAACAAACTAACTTCGGGTCCGTCGAGGAACTCCTCAATTACCACCCGGCCGTTGGGCTTGTTCAGGCACTGCTTTGCGTGCTCGAGTGCTTCATCGAAGTCATCGGTAACGACAACTCCCTTTCCGGCGGCAAGTCCGTCGTCCTTGACCACGTGCGGTGCGCCAAATTCGCTAAGCATCATCGCGACGGTGTCGATGTCGGTTGCAACTCCCGCGCGCGCAGTCGGAACCTGGGCAAAGTGCATAACCTGCTTTGCGAAGGCTTTGCTCGCTTCGAGTTCGGCTGCGGCCGCCGAGGGACCAAAGCACGCGATCCCGGCATCACGAATCGCATCGGCAACGCCGGCAACCAGCGGAGCTTCCGGCCCGACAACGACAAGGTCGGCGTCAAGTTCCACCGCGAGTGCAGTCACGGCGGTCGGATCGTTGACGTCAACATCTCGCAATTCCGCCTGGCTCGACATCCCAGCATTGCCAGGGGCCGCGAAGATGGCGTCCACCTGAGGGTCATTCGCGAGAGCCGCAACGAGAGCATGCTCCCGCGCGCCGGAGCCGATTACCAGAACGTTCACTTGCCTAAGGCTACGCGGCGAAGGATTCCTAACGAATCAAGCCACCACAGCGAGTACCCGGTCCAGCAGGTCAACACCCTCACGGGCCTGCTCTGCCGTAAGCACTAGGGGCGGAGTGACGTGGATTCGATTGCCCACCATGAACAGCAGAATCCCGTGTTCACGAGCAGCCGCACCAATGGCCGCCATCTGCGGTGACGTTCCGCCGTATGGAGCCAGTGGTTCGCGGGTGTCGCGATCGTGAACCAGGTCAATTCCCCAGAACATCCCCAAGCCGCGGACATCCCCCACGATCGAATGGCGGTCAGCAAGAGCCTTGAGTGCCGGGCCGAGAACCCGATTCCCGACTTCGTTGACGTTGTCCAAGATCCGTTCTTCGCGCAGTGCTCCGATGTTGGCAACGGCGCTCGCACACGCGAGTGGATGACCGGAGTAAGTCAGGCCGCCGGGGAACATCCGCTCGCTGAACGAGTCTGCGATCTCGTTGGACAAGATCACTCCACCGAGCGGAACGTACCCGGAGTTCACGCCCTTGGCGAAGGTGATCAGGTCCGGGGTCTGTGAGTCATCGAGGTATTGCTGGAATCCAAACCACGATCCCACCCGACCGAAACCGACCATCACTTCGTCGGCGATGTAGACGATGCCGTACTTGGTGCAAAGATCGCGGACACCCGCCAGGTAGCCCTCGGGCGGAGGGATGATGCCGGCCGACCCGATCACCGACTCCAGCAGGATCGCCGCAATTGTGTTCGGCCCCTCGAAGTTGATCAACTGCTCGAGGTGCGCGAGCGCACGTTCGCACTCTTCGCCTTCAGTCGCCGACCAGAACGGTGAGCGGTAGAGAAACGGGCCGAAGAAGTGCGCATGTCCCGTCGCGTATTCGTTTGGCCATCGGCGTTGATCACCTGTCGCCATGATCGCTGCGTTCGTGTTTCCGTGATATGAGCGGTACGCGCTCAACACCTTGTCGCGGCCGGTGTAGAGCCGAGCCATCCGCATCGCGTTCTCGTTCGCATCGGCACCCCCGTTGGTGAAGAACACCTTCTGGTGGGTGTCGGGCAACAGCTCCGTGATTGCCTGCGCAGCCTCACCCCGCGAGGCCACCGCAACTGAAGGTCCGATGGTGCACAACTTGTTGGCCTGCTCGGCGATTGCGGCAACGACCTTTGGGTGTTGGTACCCGAGGTTCGTGAACATCAGCTGGCTACAGAAGTCCAGGTACTGCTTGCCGTCAAAGTCCCAGAGGTAGGCGCCTTCCGCGCGCTCAATGGTGATCGGATCCAGCGATCCTTGCGCGGACCAGGAGTGGAAGACATGCTCGCGATCGAGCTCGTACACGCGGCGGCCAGCAGGACTGTTCGGCACAGGACTCATGCCTGGCATCGTCCCAGCAATCCGGTTCGGTGGCGACCAGTTATCGCCCGTGCGCCCAGCATTGGGGGCGATTGTCGTCGCTACAGGGCGGAAATGCTGCACAATCCTGGGGGTGCGGGAGGTCGACCCCTGCAGAGTTGACACCAACCTCGCGGATGAGGCAGTTAGCCGACGAGGTCGTGGATCTTGATCGTCGCGTCGCGGTCCTGTCCGACACCGATCGCCGAGATCCGGCATTCGGACTGATCCTCGAGGAACTGGACGTATGCCCGCGCATTTGCCGGCAACTCGTCCAGCGAGCGGGCCTCGCTGATGTCATCCGACCAGCCGGGCAGGTATTCGTAGATCGGCTTCGCGTGGTGGAAGTCGGTCTGGGTCATCGGGATCTCGTCGACCTTCTGGCCGTCAACGTCGTACGCGACGCACACCGGGATTCGATCCCATCCGGTCAGCACGTCGAGTTTCGTCAAGAAGATGTCCGTGAGTCCGTTGACGCGGGTCGCGTAACGAGCAATGGGGGCATCGAACCAACCACAGCGGCGATCGCGACCCGTGGTCACGCCGACCTCTCCGCCGACCTGCCGCAGACGTTCTCCGTCGGCATCGTGAAGCTCTGTCGGGAACGGGCCAGACCCCACGCGAGTTGTGTAGGCCTTGAGGATTCCCATCGAGCGATCGATGCGAGTCGGGCCAATGCCCGAGCCAGCACAGGCGCCGCCCGCGGTCGGGTTAGACGACGTCACGAACGGGTAGGTCCCGTGGTCGACATCAAGCAGGGTCCCTTGCGATCCCTCAAGCAAAACCAGCTTGCCGGCGTCGAGCGCTTTGTTCAACAACAGGCCGGTGTCGGCGACGTAGCCGCGCAGTGGCTCGGCGAAGGCGAGCAACTCCTCGGTGACCTTGTCGGGGTCAAACGGCATCCGGTTGAACACCTTGACGAAGATCTGGTTGCGGTTGGTCAGCGTGTGTTCGATCTTCTCGTGCAGCAGTTTCTCGTCGAAGAGGTCCTGCACTCGAATGCCCGTGCGCGCAACCTTGTCCATGTACGTCGGGCCGATCCCCCGGCCCGTGGTTCCGATCTTCTGGTTGCCGAGGAAGCGTTCCGTCACCTTGTCGAATTCGACCTGGAACGGGGTGATGATGTGCGCGTTCGCACTGATCTTCAGGTTCGTTGTGTCGATGCCTCGCTCGTCGAGTCCAGCGAGTTCCCGGAACAGCACCGCCGGGTCGATCACAACACCGTTACCGATGACGGGAGTGCACGAGGGCGTCAGAATTCCAGAAGGAAGCAGATGCAGCGCGTAACGCTCATCGCCAATGACGACCGTGTGTCCGGCGTTGTTTCCGCCCTGGTAGCGGACGACGTAATCGACCCGACTTCCGAGGAGGTCTGTGGCTTTACCTTTGCCCTCGTCGCCCCACTGGGCACCGACAAGCACAACTGCGGGCATGTTTCGTGGCTCCTTGGCCTGCGCTCTTAGTCGCGGCGCTAACGCGATTCGGCGGTCGAGGTGACCGCATGACAAACATCGCAGAGTCTAACGCGTTACCCCGACGACGCGTGGTCGAAGCGAAAATGCCGCCGCCCGGCTAGCTCAGGGCATCTGCCGCTGCTGGTGAGCTGTCAACCAGGAACTGCTGACACCGCTGGGCTTCTTCGGTCTCGTTGATGGCGGCAGCGGCCCGGGCGAGGGCATTGAGGCAGCGAAGGAATCCACGGTTCGGCTCATGCTCCCAGGGCACCGGGCCATGGCCCTTCCATCCGTTGCGGCGCAGCGAATCCAGACCGCGGTGGTACCCGGTCCGGGCGAATGCGTATGACTCGATGACACGACCCTCTGCCCACGCTTCGTCGGCGAGAACCGCCCACGCGAGGCTCGACGTCGGATGGTCTGCAGCCACCTGCGCGGGAGCGACACCTGCCGCGAGTTCAGCCGTGGGTGCGGGATCTTCAGGCAACAGGGTGGGCGGTGGACCGCCGAGCAAGTCTTGGTGAAGGGTCATGGGGACACCCTAGGTGTCGAGCACGACGAGCACGACTACCCCAGGTAGCGCACGGTGGTGAAGCGATAAGTCAGACCCTCATCAAAGCTGAAGCCTGACAGCTGGACCCCGCCTGCCGGTGTCGTGCCGATCGAAGAGACTGCAGCGCCAGAGTCGGGCTTGGTCACCACGTGGCCATCCGTTCCGAACGATGCGTCAGGCTTGCCGTCTCCGGTAATCCGCAGCGCCTCGAATCCGTTACGTTCCAGCTGGTTCGGCGCCTTCATGCGCGCAGCGGCGACGGGAAGGTCCCGGCTCGTCAGGGCACGGAAGTCAGGTGTTTGTGCCCATTGTGTTCCGCCGACCAGAATGCGCCCGGTTCGATCGAGGTGAACACTGCTGGCGACATCCTCGGCGTCAGTGATTTGGTAGGTACCAACGCCTTCCTTCGCAAAGCGCTGGTCGGGCGAACCGTCAGGTAGCCGACGTGTGACCTCGAATGCAGCTCGACCGTCCTCGTTGCTCTGGACGTACCCGGCCGTCACAAGTCGGTCATTAGTATCGATAGCGAGATCCATCGCGAAGTTTGAGAAGCCATCCGCATTCTTGGCAATGCCGTCCGTCCCGAAGGACGTGTCCACGGCACCGTCCTTGGTTAGCCGCGCGACGGCTGCGGCGGTCGTGTCGTCCTCTGGATCCTCTGTGCGAAGTACTCCACCAGCGAGACCTATCCGGCCTTGAGAATCGGCCGCCAGCGCGCGCACTCCGAAGGTTGTTCCACTGGGCAAAAGGGCAAGCCCGGAAGCTCCATACGAGCTGTCAACGGCGCCGGTGCTCGAAAGTCTCATCACACCGGATTGAGCCTGCCCAGTATCACCGCGCAACACTGAAACGGCGATCACAACCTTGCCGTGGCCGACTGATTCCACGTCAGCCGCGACTACATCCGAACCAGCAGGAAGTTGCGGCTTGGCGATCGCAATTCCGTTGGTTCCATATCTCTGGTCGAGCTTTCCGTCTTTGGTTAGCCTAATGGTGATGACACGATTCTCAGGCGTTTCCGATGTTCCCTGCATGTTGGTGGCAACAACGAGGTATCCGCCGTCCGGCGTCTGCACCGTTCCGGCGACGCTCGCCGCCTGTTTACCCAGCGAGATCGACGCCGTTCCGCCGAAACCGAAAGACTGATCCAGCGATCCGTCAACGTTGTAGCGAACCAGGGCAGGCACAAATTGGGGACCGAACCACTGTTCGCCGGTAGCGAGGGTCTTGCCGTCAGCTTGAACGATTGACTTCCCACCGGTACTCATGTCTGTGCCGGTAAGCGCCGTCTTGACGATCCCGCCTCTCCCGAATGAGGCGTCGAGTTGGCCTGCCTGACCGGCCCCCTGGGCGGGGCTTACCGCCACTCCGGCCAGGACCAATCCCGCACATGCAATGACCGTCGAAACTGAAAGTGCCTTGTTCACGCTGACTCCCTGAGTTGATGGGTCAGAGATACCCAGGCACGCGGGTGTGAATCTCCCAGCATCGAGTGAACCGGTTCAATGATCAGCTGAACAGGCGGCGATATGCCGCCGACCCGCTAGCTAGCCGCTGACGTTCCTACGGGCAAGTCTCCGTCCGTCTTGGTGAGGACGAACTGGTTGATCGCTGCCGCCAAACCGACCGCCACCGCCGCACCAACAATTGTGTAGATGAGCCGCTGGAATGCGAGTTCAGGTGTATCGCCGGTTGTGGAATCGAAAAAGATGATCGCTGGCGTCATGAAGCTCGCGTAGATCCAGTAGGGCTTCTTCAACAACTTCAGCGTCATCGCGAACGTGAGAGCCAACAGACCCAACGTGGTGAAGATCGGGTGAGGCAGCCCCAGCAGCGAGATCAACGATGCAGCGATGACACCCACCACGGTGCCGAATACGCGAGACTTCGTCATTGGCCAGTTCAAGTCCGGCGCTGGTTTTGTCAGGACAAACAACGTCAACAGCAGCCACACCCACTCCGTCGAATCAAGCCGCGACACCGCGACGAATGTGATCACCCCAGCGACAACCGCCACGAGGGAACCGCCGAGGACGGCATCGCGCATTCGGAAGCGCGGGGGTGGCGTCGCCGACCTATGCCGCGTGACAAACCAACCGAGCAGACACCCCCAGAGTCCAGCAACGAGCAGCACGCCCGCGACCGAGGCGAAGTAAGTCACTCCGCGGACACCGCCTGACGACGGAGTTGGCGGTTGGTGGATCAGGTAGGGAACGAACATCGCCACGACCAGCATGGCCCCGGTGAGGCCGTAGACGGAACAGAACGCAATTCCGAATGCTGCCGCTGCGACCAGTAGTCCCGCGAGAATCGGACTGCCGCTCACGGCTACCGCCGCAGTTCCGAAAACAGCGAAGAGCACAGTGAATCCGATACCAACCTTCGGGCCGACCGTCGCCACACCAGTCAGTCCGACGAAGACGCCGAAGATCGCAAACGTGATCACGCCGGACCACCAAAGCGCGGAGACCGCGATGAAAGGCACGATCACCACTGCTAGTCCGATGAAGACCTCGATGAAAGTCTTGATGTAGGTCTTCCAAGGATTCGCGGATTTCGTACTGCCGGTGTCAGTCAAGATCACACCCACGACCCGCAGAAGTGACTACCGCTCTCGTCGCTGCGCTCATCACGTTGCTGGCAACCCGGAAACGCCCGCACGACGTCGGCGCCAATGGACAACCAGGTTGACCAAGAAGGCAAGGCCGACAGCCACGCATGCACCAAACAACGTGAAGGCGACCCGCTCGGCAGCCAATTCAAATACGTCATTTGCGGAGGCATCCATCAGCACGATTGCTGGCGTTAAGAACGAGGCGTACAGCCAATAGGGAAGGCCCGAAAGCATCGCCGTGAGAGCCGCGACGATCAACAGCAACGCGAGCACTCCGGTGATCTGTTTCGGTGTTCCCAGCGTAACGATCAGCCCAGCGATCAATGCTCCGATGACGGTCCCAACCGCTCGATCGCGAGTCTGAGGGAGGTTGAGACCCTTCGTCGGCTTAGTGAGAAGAAGGATGGTCAGTAACAACCACACCCACATCGTCTCGGGAAACCATTGCAGGGCGATGAAAGCGATCGAACCAGTCACCACCGTGACCAGCACCGCCCCTAGGAGCGCGTCAGGAGCCGGAACGATCTCAAGCGGAATCGGTTTCGTTGAGCGGCGGCGCAGCGCAAACGACAGCAGCGTGATCGCCCAAAATCCCGCTGCCAGGGCAACCACCAGGATCATCAGGTAGTACATCCACCCAAAATCACCATTCGGCAGTGGCCCCGGCGGCTCATGGATGCTGTAGGGAATCAAGATCGCAATCATCAGCGAAGGCGCCTGGTATCCCCACCGAGACGAATACGCACTGAGCCCCGCGCAAGCGGCGATCAGGAGTGTCGCAGGAATGATCGTGGAACTCAGCGAGACCGCAATCACCGCCACGACCGCGTAGATCGAGACGATGATCATGGCCGCGCGGCGGCTGGAACTGGTGTACGCAAGCACGGCGACAAAGGAGGCCAGCGACGCAACGTGCAGCGCCGATTGCCACCACAGCGCATCGAGCACCAAGAACGGAATGGCTACCGCAAGTAGTGCAGCGAGGACCGCTGCGGCTAGGCGCAGCTCCTTCGTCAGCCGTGCCGAATTCACAACTACTTCATCTTGGTCCCGACCGAACGCAGGTCGGTGCAAGCCTCGACGACGCGAGCAGCCATGCCCGCTTCGCCCTTCTTGCCCCACGCGCGCGGGTCGTACATCTTCTTGTTGCCGACTTCACCGTCGATCTTCAGCACTCCGTCGTACTCGGTCATCATGTGACCGACCACTGGGCGTGTGAATGCGTACTGGGTGTCGGTATCGACGTTCATCTTGACGACGCCGTACCCGAGTGACTCGCTGATCTCCGACGGCAGTGACCCTGATCCGCCGTGGAACACGAAGTCGAACGGTTCGTCCTTGCCGTACTTCGCGCCGACGACGTCCTGGATCTCCTTGAGGACCACGGGACGAAGCTTCACGTTGCCCGGCTTGTAGACGCCGTGGACGTTTCCGAAGGTCGCGGCTACGAGGTAGCGGCCCTTCTCACCGAGTCCGAGGTGCTGAACAGCGAGCAGCCCATCTTCGGGGGTGGAGTACAGCTTGGCGTCATGCTTGGCCTCGACGCCGTCTTCTTCGCCGCCGACGACGCCGATCTCAATCTCGAGGATCGTGTTGTTGCGGTGGCACTTCTCAAGCAGTTCCTCGGCGATAACGAGGTTCTCTTCGAGCTCGATTGCTGAGCCGTCCCACATGTGCGACTGGAAGTAGTGCGCCTTTCCTGCTGCCGTGCGCTCATCGGCGATGGCCAGCAGTGGGCGCAGCCAGTCGTCGAGACGCTGCGGCGGGCAGTGGTCGGTGTGAAGGGCGATGTTGACCGGGTAGTTCTTCGCGACTGTGTGGGCGTACTCAGCCAACGCGATCGTTCCGTCAACGAGGTTGTTGATCGTCGGGCCGGACGCATAGTTGGCGCCGCCCCACGAGACCTGGATGATTCCGTCGGATTCAGCCTCAGCAAAACCGGCCAGTGCAGCGTTGATCGTCTGCGACGACGAAATGTTGATTGCGGGGTAGGCGAACTTGCCTTCCTTCGCGCGGTCGAGCATTTCGGCGTAGACCTCTGGGGATGCAATTGGCATTGGTAGGACTCCTCGTGGGTGCTGTGACTTCAGACCGTGCGTGGCAACCCGCCTGGATTGCGCGCAACGCACATCCTGGCAGGGATAAGCGGGCTGTGCTCATCGATCGGCCCTCGAATGGCGCTAAGGATCACCGTTAAGCGCCGCATTCGGTGAAATTGGCTGCCTGAGGCGCCGATTTCACCGAATGACGCCATCCGTGCGCGCGTCAGGGCGAATGTGGTGTCGACGTAGGCTGCGGGCGTGTCCGAACCCGAACCCCCACTCGTTGGGGTGGGCCCTCATCCGGAACCTTGGCCGGAAGATCCCCGCCTTGACCCTGAATTGCTGGCACAGGGTGACCGTCGCAATGTCGGTGACGAGTACCGCTACTGGTCGATGGACGCGATCCGCTCGGACCTCGATCGACGTCGGCATCCGATCCACCTTGCCGTTGAGAACTGGGAAAAGGATCTCAACCTTGGGTCGATCGTGCGGACTGCGAACGCATTCCTCGTCGCGGAGGTCCACATCGTCGGTGAGAAGCGCTGGAACCGGCGAGGAGCCATGGTCACCGACCGCTATCAGCACGTGCGCCACCATCCGAGCGTTGCGGCGTTTGGTGAATGGGCAGCCGAATCGGGAATGCCGGTCCTGGGGATCGACATCATTCCCGGCAGCAAACCGATCGAGACCTATGACCTGCCGCGTGAATGCATAATGTTCTTCGGGCAGGAGGGTCCGGGAATGTCGGACGAGGCTCAGGCCCTGTGCGACGTGATGCTGCACATCAGCCAATTCGGTTCAACGCGCTCCATCAACGCATCGGCCGCGGCAGGCATCGCGATGCATGCATGGATCCGGCGTCACGAATTCGGGCAGATTCCGTAGGTGGCGCGCCCGAAGCGAAGCATTCGGTGAGATCGGCGACTCAGGACGCCAAAGCCACCGAATGTTGCTCAGGAACCGTCTTCAACGATCTCGTCGAGTGCTTGCTCCGGCGTCTCACGGCGGTGCTTGATGTACTCGATGATGATCGGAATGATGCTGATCAGCACGACCAGAATCAGCACGATCTCAATGTTGTCCTTGATGATCGTGAAGTTTCCGAGGTAGTAGCCGGCCAGCGTGATGATCCCGGCCCACAGCACGCCGCCGATCGTTGAGTAGATCGCATACTTGCGGAAGTCCATCTTCGCGACACCGGCGATCGCAGTGATGAACGTCCGAACAATCGGCACGAACCGCGCGAGAATGATTGCTCGCGCGCCGTACTTCTCAAAGAACACGTGCGTCTTGTCGACGTACTCCTTCTTGAAGAAGCGGGAATCCGGTTTGTCGAACAGCTTCGGCCCAGCGAGTCGTCCGATCCAGTAACCACAAAGGTTTCCGACCACCGCCATCACAACCAGTACCAGCGTCACCAGCCAGATCGGTTGCTTAATGAAGTTCTGCGCGACGAACAGTCCGGTGAGAAACAGCAGCGAGTCACCAGGCAGGAAGAAACCGATGAGGAGTCCGCACTCGGCGAAGATGATGAATGCGACTCCAACCAGCGCCCACGGGCCAAGCCAGTTGAGGATGTTCTCCGGCTTGAGGAAATCCAGCAGGGCAAGTTGCTGAACGAACTGACTCAGATGCATCAGGCGAGGTCCAGGTCTTCGAGTTCGTAGACAGCGATGTACGGAAGGCCAGCTTCGGTGACCTTTGGCCGTGCGCCTCGTTCGACGATGACGGCCACTGCCACCACCTCAGCACCCGCCTCGCGCAGCGCTTCCACTGCTGTCAGCACGGAACCACCGGTGGTTGACGTGTCTTCGACGGCGAGCACGCGGCGCCCTGCGACGTCCGGGCCTTCAATCCGGCGTTGCAGGCCGTGTGCCTTGCCCTCCTTGCGGACGACGAACGAATCGAGCTGACGGCCACGTTGGGCGGCCACGTGCATCATCGCTGTAGCCACCGGGTCTGCACCGAGCGTCAAGCCGCCGACAGCTTCGTAGTCAAGGTCCGCTGTGGCATCAAGCAGTGCGGCACCGACGAGGGGCGCGGCCTGCGCATCAAGCGTCACCCGCCGCAAGTCGACGTAGTAGTCAGCCTCGCGACCGCTGGACAGAATTACCTTGCCGAACACGACGGCTTTGTCCAGGATCTGCTGGCGAAGGGCATCTTTGGTGGATTGAACGGATTCCGACATGCCGCAAGGGTAGTGAGAGTCGTTCGAACCGTTTGACACCACGCTGCGGCAGAGTGTGCGTTCGTGACGATTGGCACAGTTGTTCTGCTCCCGCGCGCGGACCTTCCCGGTGATTCCGCGGAGGATCGCGACCCGACCATGGAGCGGCGTGAGATCGCAGCAGACCTCCTCGCCCACGGCATCAGGGTCTACGTAGTTCCCGATGCACCCGCGTCCGAAGGCGACGATCTGCGGCATGCGACCGCCCACTGGGTCGCACACAACGCCATGACGCTGACTGCCGCACAGCCCGAGAAGCCGATCATGCTGGTTGCATTTGGTGCGGCCGGGCAACTGCTCGCCGCGCTCGGGTTCTCACAGAAGGCGTCACGTCGGCCGGTCGCCAGCTATGTCGTCGTCGACGGGTCGATTCCGAAGCCGGGCGCAGCGGACTGGCCCGATGCCCCGGTCACCTACATCGCAACCCCGGATGCGGCCAGCAGCGAGTCGGCACGCCAGGCCGAGCTGCGTGGCTGGACGGTTGAGCAGACCGACGACGTTGCAGTGGCACTTCGTACGGTCATCGCCGACTCATAGCCGTCAGGGCGAGGCCGACCGGCCCGCCGGCTCAATCGCAGGCGCCAGCGCCACGCAAACCCCCTTCGTGTTGGGGTTACCTGCGGGAATTTCGGCCAGGTAACCCCAACACGAAGGGGGTTTGCGGAAACGTCACCGACTACGGCTTCTCGGGTTCGATCGAACCCATGGCAGAGATTCGTCGGACAAGTGATCGGGGAGAAAGTCTCAGCATTGGTGCCATCGCCTGGTACTGGACTCCAGGAACGCTGAGCACGTTGCCCTTGTCGCAGTCCTTGATCGCTTTGGATACGACATCGGCCGGGTTAAGCCACAGCTGCTTCGGAATGCCCGCGACATCCATTTCGGCCCGCTCGTGGAACTCAGTTCGAACGAACCCCGGACACAAAGCAGTGGCATGCACATCGACGTCGGACAGTTCAGTTGCGAGGCCCTCGACGAACACGGTGGCCCATGCCTTCGCCGCGGAATACGTCCCACTGGTGACCCAACTTGCGAAGCTCGACACCACAATTACTCGTCCATGGCCGCGCTCGACCATTCCGGGCAATGCTGCATGCGTGAGCCGCATTGGTGCGGTGACCAGCACGTCAAGCAGGCGCTGCTCATCTTCAATTCCGGATGCGAGGAAGGGCTCAACCAGCCCAAATCCAGCGTTGTTTACAAGCCAGTCAACCGGACGGTTCGGGTCAGCAACGCGTTGCTCAATGACCCGAAGTGCACGGCGATCAGAGAGATCGGTGGGAAGTATCTCGCACTCAGTTCCGTAGCTGTCGTTAAGTTCAAGCTCCAGTTCGGTGAGGCGGGTTTCATCGCGCGACACGAGGATCAGATCGTGTCCTGCGGCCGCGAGTTGGATCGCGAACTGTCGGCCGAGTCCTGAGGTTGGTCCGGTAACCAAGGCAGTTGTCATGCCTGGATCCCACCACCGTCGCCGCCGTTGTGCAACGCCCCTCGCGCAGATGGGGTAACCATCAACCTAGGCTGTCGGTTTGTACGGCACTGGCTGCCAATCGCTACCAACCACCAGGGAGACAACGCTGTGGCCACTTCGAGCAGCCGCGCCTCCGCATCACTGAAGCAAAAGGCCCGACGTGCGTTGAATCGCGCGAAGCCGCTCATCGGACGCAAGCCGACAAAACCGTCGTGGGTTCCGCCCGAGGTCATCGACATCTCGGTGGCTCGTCTGCATGACTTGCCACTGTTCGACCCTGACGCCTACTTGGAGCTGAATCCAACGCTCAAAGGGAAGGTGACCAAGCCCTACAACCACGCGATCGCGCGTGCGAGTAAAGGGCCGTTCACGATGTTCGAACCGCAGGCCGTCGCGCGAGTGCTCGCCAAGGAAGCGTTTGAGCCCGATCTGGTCACTGCGGAGACGACGCCAATCAGTGGGACCGAGGCGAGTTCGCTTCCACCGATCGGCATATACGCGAGTTCTTATGGAAACGTCTTCATGCGGGAAATCGCGGAAGATCTCGCGCACGATTTTCGCTTACTCGGGGCCGACGTCGAGGTGCTCGACGAGACGGCAGACATCGAAGCCCGGCGCCCAGTAACAATCGTCGTTGCCCCGCACGAGTTCTTCTTCTTTCACGAAGGTCGCAACTGGACGACGCCGGAGTTCGTGCAGAGCACCTTCATCTACAACACCGAACAGCTACAGACCAAGTGGTTCGAGCGATCATTGCCGTGGATCCTGGCATCACGCGGCCTGATGGACATCTGCCTGCAAGCGGCAACAGCATTGGGTGAATCGGGCCTGCCTGCGATGCACCTCGAACCGAGCCTGCGCCTCAACAACGACTGGTTGCTTCCCGGCGACTGGGAGAAACAAGTCGTCCAAGATCTTCCCTTGGAAACGGCGGCACCTGGGACGATCGTGAGCTGGAACGACCGACCCCTCGACCTCAGCTTCTTCGGGACCACAAGTGAGCGCCGCGATGTGCTGATGGCGCAATACCTGCCTCGATTCGAGGGCTACCGCGATTTCATCAACTACGTCGCCCGGATTGGGGCGTCAACGAATGAGATGGATACTCGCGTTGCCGGGTACGTCGCTACCCAGTCCAAGATTTCTCTGAACATCCACCGCGATGATTTTCCGTATTTCGAATGGCACCGGATCGTGAAGCAGGGCATGGGTTCAGGAGCGCTTGTGGTGACAGACGAGTGTTTGCCGCATCCCCTGTACAAGCCCGGCGTCCACTTCTTCTCGGCGCCGTCGTCGGACCTGCCCGACCTCATCGACTGGTTGCTGCGGGATCCGGCTGGCCAACAAGCTGCCGAGGAAGTTCTGGCCAACGTGGAACTCCTCGCATCGAGTGGTGTTGGCCTCCAACGCACAAAGGCAGCCGTCGAATTCATCACTGCCAACAGCTGAGCGGTTCCGCGCCGCAAGTCAGCGCCGTATGGGCTCGCGGCTAGTCCGTCAAATAGCCGAGCGACGCTTGGCGAAGATCTGCAGTCTGACCTTGAACGAGCAGGAACAGCGCTTCACGAGCTCGACGTTGCGCGTTCGACGAAAGCATCATTGCCCCGCCGCCTGAAGCCGCAACCAGCGCAGTCGCCGCGCGCAAGTTCAGATCGAGTGCAGCGGCTCTCAACGCCGTGCGTTCGACAACCGTCGCCGCTGCCATCTGTGGATCCGCACTCGCCAGATCCGCATCCGCATAAGCCCGTGCTCGCAGGTCCAGCAGCTCCGAGCGCAATGACGCCGCCGCTTCAGCCACCGTCGGCTGGTTAGTCGTCGCCGCCAATTCGGTCAGCTCATTGATCGATGCCCGCGCCATCCCAAAACTGGCCGGATTTGCATCTGCAGCGATCAGCGAGTTGGCGTGGTGCCATTCGGTAGCAGGAACTCGCGATACGAGCTGCTCGCCCGAAACGCGGAAGTCAGCAAAGCTCACCGGCCACGTCTGGGTGCCACCCATCGCTGCCAACGACAACGAAGGGCCAGCCTGAAGATCATCGCGATCCATCTGGTTCGAGTGGACGAGATCCAACTTCGGGGGTTCGACCAGGAGGCTGATGATCTCGTCGCGCTGCTCGCCGGATGAACTCATCCGGTATCCCTCGATCAGCACGACATCTGCCAACGGCCAATTCGTCACCCAGTCGAGAGAGCCGTTCAGCAGAAATTGATCGCCCTCATCGCGGATCCAGAAGCGCTGCGTCGGGCGCCGCAGGTGAGCGAAGGCAATGGCGGCAATTGCCTTGCCGCTGACCATCCGGGCTGCCCACCGGTCATGCAGAAGCACATTGTCCGTCCCGAGCACCGCCTTCGTGGGTGTGCGGTGTTGGGCCGCGCAGAACCAGGTGGTGCCGCATGCTCCGGCGATGAGCTCAGTTGCTTCCCGAACGATTCCGGGGCCAGCGTCCGATCCCCCAAGTGCGGTCGGGAAGGGCAGGCCCAGCGCTCCGGTTGCGGCGAGCTCATCGAGGTGCGGGCGCCGGATTCCCCGTTGATCGATTCGATTCGCGTGCGGAACCAGAGTGTCGGCGGCGAAGTCCGCGATCACTGAAACTTCGCCGGATTCGGATGCTTTCGGATCGGCCGGACCGATCACGTCTGCCACAGAACTCACGCGAATACCTGCATCAATCTTTCGTTGCGGGTGCGGGAAAAGCCCGTGGGGCAAACCGCTCGGTCCGCTGGTACTGACAAGCGTCGCAGAACATCACGGTTGATGCCTCAACAAATAGGACTAGATTCAACGCGGACGCGCGCTCGCGACAGATAGCGTGGCGCGCATGGCTGACCTGTCACGTCTGGTTCCCCGAATGCGCCCGCACGCAACGACGATCTTTGGTCAGATGTCGGCGCTTGCCACGGAGCTTGGTGCCGTCAATTTGGGCCAAGGCTTTCCCGACGTTGACGGGCCGCAAGAACTCAAAGACATCGCCGTCGCGGCAATTGTCGACGGCAGCGGAAATCAGTACCCTCCCGCGCACGGTCTGCTCGACTTGAGGTCAGCGATCTCCGAGCACCAACAGCGGCATTACGGACTGACGGTTTCGCCCGACACCGGCGTCGTGGTGACCACGGGTGCAAGCGAGGCATTGGCCGCCGCGGTGCTGGCCCTCGTCGAGGCCGGTGACGAAGTGATCGTGCTTGAGCCCTACTTCGATCTCTACGCCGCGATCATCGCTATGGCCGGAGCTACCCGAGTTGCCGTTCCGCTGGCCGTTCCAGAGTCGGGAACGGGTGACGGATTCACCTTGGATGAACGCGCCCTCGCGAAGGCGATCACACCGCGCACCCGGATGATCATCGTCAATTCGCCGCACAACCCAACGGGGATGGTGCTGTCGCGGGACGAGTTGGAAGCGATCGCGAGGATTGCGATCGACAACGACCTTCTCGTCATCAGCGATGAGGCGTACGAACACTTGGTGTTCGGTGGAGCGAAGCACGTGCCTATCGCCGCCCTGCCTGGGATGTTTGAGCGCAGCGTGACGATTGGTTCCGGTGGCAAATCGTTCTCGTTCACCGGCTGGAAGGTGGGGTGGGCGAGCGGTCCGACGGACTTGATCACAGCGGTACGCGTTGTGCGCCAGCACCTTTCCTACGTGTCTGCCGGACCGTTTCAAGCCGCAATCGCCGCTGGGTTGCGATTCCCGGACTCCTACTTCTCGGATTTCGCCGATGACCTGCAGGTTCGGCGTGACCTGCTAAGCGCTGGACTTCGCGACCTGGGTTTCGACGTGTTGCCATCGGACGGGACGTACTTCATCACGTCCGACATTCGGCCGCTTGGACACCTGGATGGCAGGTCGTTTTGTGACTGGCTCGTGAGGGATATCGGCGTCGCGGCAATTCCGATTGAGGCGCTTGCCGATGACGAGGTCGTGTTCGCGCCCTACGTTCGCTGGACATTTTGCAAACGCCCCGAGGTCTTGGACCAGGCACTCGACCGACTGTCCGTCATCCGACAAGGCGCATAACTAGCCCGAGCGAGGGCTCGAGGACGCCGATCAGTTGTGAGTGGAGCCCGACTCCTGGCAGCCTTCATTCCAGCCAAACTGATCAGGAGTGAACATGTCCGTATTCACCGTTTCGAAGAAGCTTCCGTCGATGGACAGCTACACCGTCGCCGATCAGTCAGGGGCCGTGGTGTTCGGCGCCAAGCATCACCTCGGGCTCGGCAAAGAACATTGGGACATCACAGATGCCCAGGGTTCCAAAGTTGCGACGCTCGTTCACGAACGCGCACACATGCACGCGACCTTCATCATCAGCGGTGAGGGACTCATCGACGCCACGCTCACCAAGACCAACTACATGCCGATATCCGAGAAGTGGACCCTCGGCGGAGGGGCCGGGCAGGCGATTCTGACGGGCGACCTTGCGGACTACCAGTGGTCGTTAACGATGCCCGATGGCACGTTGACGGCGACGTTCGTGCGCAAGATGGTTTCGCTTCACCGGCAGTACACCGTGACGGTCGACGACGATCCGCGGGTTGCAGTCGCCATCGCGATTGCCCTCGACGCCGACCAGGAAGAGCACAAGTAGCACCTCGCGTAGTTGCGCAGATCCCCGCCGTGTTGGGGTTAAAACGCGGCCTTCCGGCCGGGTAACCCCAACACGGTGGGGGTTTGCGCTGACGGAGCGGTGCGACGCCTAGGCGGGGCGGACGATGAGTGATCCGAGGTCCTCGGAGACTTCGACGCTGACGGTCGAACCGTCGACTACTGCGCCAGCCAAGATCTCCTTCGCCAGCGCATCGCCGATTGCCGTCTGCACCAAACGCCGCAGCGGACGCGCGCCGTAGATCGGATCGAAGCCGTGCGAGCACAGCCATTCCTTCGCAGCCAGGCTGACGTCCAACGTGAGTCGACGATCCTCTAGGCGCTGCTGCAGGGCATCGAGTTGCAGGTCCACGATCCGAATCAGCTGCTCGGTGCCAAGCGGGCTGAACATCACGACATCGTCGAGCCGGTTGATGAACTCCGGGCGGAAGTAGTTGCGCACGACCTCCATCACGGCCGCCTCACGCTCGGACTGATCACGCTCTTGCTCAACCAGGAACTCCGAGCCCAGATTCGAGGTCATGATCAAGATGCAGTTGCGGAAGTCGACGGTGCGTCCCTGACCATCGGTCAGTCGACCGTCATCGAGCACCTGCAACAGAATGTTGAAGACCTCAGGATGAGCCTTCTCAACCTCGTCGAGCAAGATCACTGAGTACGGACGTCGACGCACGGCCTCGGTCAGCTGCCCGCCTTCTTCGTATCCGACGTAGCCGGGAGGTGCACCGACGAGCCGCGCAACCGCGTGCTTCTCGCCGTACTCGCTCATGTCGATGCGAACCATTGCGCGTTCGTCGTCGAACAGGAACTCGGCGAGTGCCTTTGCGAGCTCGGTCTTGCCAACGCCGGTCGGGCCGAGAAACAGGAACGAACCCGTCGGCCTATTCGGATCGGAGATTCCTGCGCGTGAACGGCGGACGGCATCCGACACCGCCTGCACGGCAACCTGCTGACCAACAACCCGTTCATCGAGCGCGGTCTCCATCGTCAGGAGCTTTTCGGTCTCGCCTTGAAGCAGGCGCCCGGCGGGGATCCCCGTCCAGGCCGCGACTACCTCGGCGATGTCGTCAGGTCCGACTTCGTCCTTCACCATCGCTGCGCGACCGCTGGTCTCCTCAATCGCTGCGGCAAGTTGGACCTCAAGTTCGGGGATGTCCGCGTACAAGATCCGCGATGCCTGCTCGAAGTCACCATCACGCTGTGCGCGTTCGGCGGTACTGCGCAGTTCGTCGATCCGGGCTTTCAGGTCACCGACTTTGTCGAGGCCTGACTTCTCCTGATCCCACTTGGCACGTAGGCCAAGCAACTCCTCTTCCTTGTCCGCCAGGTCTGCGCGGATCTTTTCGAGGCGTGCCTTCGATGCTTCGTCCGTTTCGCGGCCGACGGCCATCTCTTCCATCTTCAGTCGATCCACGGAACGCTGCAGGGTGTCGATCTCCTCAGGCGAGGAATCGATTTCCATGCGAAGCCGGGACGCCGACTCATCGATCAAGTCGATTGCCTTGTCAGGCAGGAACCGGCTGGTGATGTAGCGATCAGAAAGTGCCGCGGCCGCAACGAGTGCGGCATCGGCAATAGCCACCTTGTGGTGCGCTTCGTACTTCTCCTTCAACCCGCGCAGAATTCCGATTGTGTCCTCGACACTCGGCTCGCCCACGAGGACCATCTGAAACCGACGCTCGAGTGCAGGGTCCTTCTCGATGTGCTCGCGGTACTCGTCGAGCGTCGTCGCTCCGACCATCCGCAATTCACCGCGCGCGAGCATCGGCTTGAGCATGTTGCCGGCATCCATCGCAGAGTCGCCAGTTGCACCCGCGCCAACGACCGTGTGCAGTTCGTCGATGAAGGTAATGACCTGCCCATCGGACTGTTTGATCTCTTCAAGCACTGACTTGAGGCGCTCCTCAAACTCACCGCGGTATTTGGCACCGGCAACCATCGCTCCAAGATCGAGCGAGATGAGCTTCTTGCCGCGCAGGGACTCAGGAACGTCACCCGCGACGATGCGCTGCGCCAGTCCCTCGACCACTGCGGTCTTGCCGACTCCCGGCTCACCGATGAGGACGGGGTTGTTTTTCGTGCGGCGACTCAGTACTTGAACCACGCGTCGGATCTCGCTGTCACGTCCAATGACGGGATCCAACGAGCCTTCCTCCGCGCGAGCCGTGAGATCAACGCCGAACTTCTCCAGCGCTTGGAACGTGCCCTCCGGATCGGCAGAGGTTACGCGAGTTGCACCGCGAACCTTGCCGAGTGCGTCGAGGAGCGCATCCGGAGTTGCACCCTGCGCCGCCAGCGCAGACGTGACCTCGGTCCCGCCGTCCTTCGACAGCGCGATCAACACGTGCTCGGTCGAGATGTACTCGTCACCGCGCTCCGCGGCGACCTTCTGGGCTGTCTGCATCACCGTCAGTCCCTGACGAGAAAGCTGCGGCTTGGGTCCGTCACCACCGGTTGCCGACGGCAGCGCTGAAACCA
>JAOAUD010000081.1 GCA_030157755.1 Candidatus Nanopelagicales bacterium | reverse complement strand
AGGACGATCGTCGAAGAAGCGCCGATCTTCACAGCCTTGCGACCGACGCGGAAGTCATTGACCGGCCATTCGTGAGCCTTCGCGTACGACCGCAGTTTGCGATCAGGATTGATCGCGTGCGGATTACCGACCAGGCTCAGCATCGGAATGTCGTTCGCCGAATCCGAGTACGCCGAGCATCGGGCCAGGTCAAGGCCCTCCAATTCGGCCAGCGCCTGCACGGCGTCAGCCTTCGCCTGCCCGTGAATCGGTGAACCGAGTAGGTGGCCGGTGTAGACGCCGTCCTTGATCTCTGAGCGGGTGCCGATTGCTCCCGTCAGGCCGAGCCGGTCGGCGATGACGCGGGCCACCTCGATGGGCGTCGCGGACACCAGCCAGACCCGCTGGCCCGCGTCCAGGTGCGCGTGGGCGAGTGCGAGCGTGCCCTCCCAGAGCTTGTCCGCCATGTACTCGTCGAAAACGTCGTCTGCGAGCGCCTCCATTTCGTCTACCCGGCGTCCCTTGACGATGGAGAGGGCGGAGTCCTGAATTTTCGCGATGTCGTCCATGTTTTCGGTCCCCGCCAGGACGAACTTGGCCTGTTTGAAGGCGAAGTTCGCCATTTCGCGACGGGAGACGATTCCGTTCTTCACCAACCCCCTACCAAAGGCGTAGATGCTGGCGCCCTGAACAACCGTGTTGTCGATATCGAAGAAGGCAGCACCCGTCGGATCGGGCGTAATCTGCGGCGGATTTTGGGCCTCTGCGGCTGCTAAAGAGCCCGATTCGAGGTCTTTCGGACGCACTTCCTGGCGCTCACCTGCCGGCAGCGTTGGATTCTCTGACTCCTGGTTTGCCACACTGGCACCCTAGCCGCCTATAGCTATGGGAGACTCGCGCTCGTGGGAGCCAACCTCGCAGACCTGGTACAGGTCGCCGCCGCACAGCGGCCTGACGTGCCAGCAATCGTGACAACCGACCGTACGACGACCTGGGCTGAACTCGAGCGCCTAGTCCGTGCTGTGTCCGGTGGGCTGACGACGCGCCGCCTTGATCGCGGTGACCGCGTGGCGATTGTTCTCGGGAACAGCCTTGAGTTCGTCACCTCGTATTTCGGCGTCATGCGCGCGGGCCTGGTGGCAGTGCCGATCAACAATTCGTACACGGCCACCGAAATTTCCGCCGTTCTGACGTCCTCTGGGGCAAAGCTCGTGATCGCTGACCGCCAGACGGTCAAGGCAGTCCGTGACGCTTCCGGTGGAGAGGTTCCGGTCATCGAGGTCGGTACCGATGAATGGCGCCGCCTGACCGTCGGCTCGACCCCGCCGCCTGATTTTGAGACGGATCCCGAGAGCCTGGCCGTGCTGATCTACACAGCGGGCACCTCTGGTCAGCCCAAGGGGGCGATGCTGACCCACCGCGCGCTGCTGTCCAACCTCGACCAGTTGCTGCGGGTGACAGACCCGCCACCCATGCTTCCCGACGACGTCGTACTCATCGTCCTGCCGATGTTCCACATCTACGCTTTGAACGCTGCACTCGGGCTGGTAGCTCGCTGCGGTGCGACGGCCGTCATCTCGGACCGCTTCGACCCTGAAGGCTCGCTGCGGATGGTGCAGGACCACAAGGTCACGAACATCGCCGGTGCGCCGCCGATGTACATCGCGTGGTCTGCGATCCCCAATTTCGCGAACCGGATGTCCTCGGTCCGAATGCTTGCCTCAGGTGCGGCGCCGCTGCTACCGGCGGTCTACCAACAATTCGCATCCGCTGGTCTGACGATCTGGGAGGGCTACGGAATGACCGAGGCCTCCCCAGTCATCACCTCCGCGATCGTCACAGGGGTCTCGAAGGCCGGAAGTGTCGGACATCCGCTGCCCGGCGTCGAGACCAAGTTGGTCGATGACTCGGGCAACGAGGTTGAAGAGGGCGATCCGGGCGAGATCATCGTGCGTGGTCCGAACCTCTTCAGCGGTTACTGGCCAGATGGCGCCGACGGTCCCGATGCCGATGGTTGGTTCGGGACCGGCGACGTAGCAATCGCCGATCACGAGGGCGACCTGCGCTTGGTCGATCGCCGCAGAGACCTGATTTTGGTGAGTGGATTTAACGTCTACCCTCGCGAAATCGAAACAGTGATCGCCGCCGCACCTGGCGTTGCCGAGGTTGCAGTCGTCGGCGTGACGCACCCGTACACCGGCGAGGCCGTCAAGGCCATCGTGGTTCCAAAGCCTGACGTGCAACTGCATTCCGAGGACGTCCTGGCATTTGCCCAACAACATCTGGCGCGGTTCAAAGCCCCCACCATCGTTGAGGTTGTGAGGGCGCTGCCGCACTCGGTCACGGGGAAGATCCAGAAGAGCGGGCTCAAAGAGCCTGCCGCAGATGCCGAGTCGATCTCCGATATCAGCGACCAGCTCAAGCAAGAGGCACAAGCCAACGCCGATGAATCCGACGGAGATCAGCCTGCCGACGACACACCAACCTCCTAACGGCTTCAGATGTCGCAGGAATCGCCAACAATCCGCGTCACGCTCATCGGGAAACCGGACTGTCACCTGTGCGCTGATGCCCGCGCCGTGATCGAGCAGGTGTGTGGGGATCTTGGAGTCGGCTGGCGTGAGGTTTCGATCCTCGATGACCCAGAACTTGCCGACGAATACTGGGACCAGATCCCCGTGACACTGATCGACGACAAGGTCCACGACATCTACCGTGTGGATCCGGCGCGGCTGCGGTCCAAGCTCACGTGAGCACTGACTTCGCGTCCGCGTCCACGCAGGAGACTTGTTGCCGAATTAACACTCGGTAACTTTGTGCATTCGTGAATTCCGGCGTACTCTTATGCAGTTCGCAAGTCATTCGAAGCTTCATGAGCCATTCAAGGAGGATGCCCGTGGGAACACGGCGAGGCATCCCTGAAGCAACAGTTGCGCGACTTCCGGTCTATCACCGAGTGCTCACTTCGTTGAACGAAGTCGGCGTCGCCACGGTGTCAAGCGAGGAACTCGCGAACGCGTCCGGTGTCAGCAGCGCCAAGTTGCGCAAGGACCTGTCGCACCTCGGTTCTTACGGAACGCGCGGCGTCGGTTACGACGTGGAGTTCCTCGTCTACCAAATCGCCCGCGAGCTTGGTCTCACTCAGGATTGGCCCGTCGTCATCGTTGGTGTCGGTAACCTGGGCAGGGCGCTGGCGAACTACGGAGGATTCGCGTCACGCGGCTTCCGGATCGTCGGCCTCCTTGATGCGGACCCGAATCTTGTCGGCAAGGACGTAGCAATTGCCCCAGGGTTGCGAGTCCGTCACCTCGATGAGCTTGAGCGGGTTGTGCGAGAAGCTGAACCTGCAATTGCCGTGATCGCGACACCTGCCGAGGCCGCCCAAAGTGTGTGCGACCGAGTCGTGGCCGCCGGGATGACCAGCATCCTGAACTTCGCACCAGTTGTCCTTGGCGTCCCGGATCGGGTCGAAGTTCGCAAGGTTGACCTGGCAACGGAACTGCAGATTCTGGCTTTCCACGAGCAGCGACGCACTCGTGACGATGACCTCGTGGTCAGTGCCGGGGGCGCGCTGTGAGCCTGCTGCTTGTTGGTGTGAGCCATCGAACTGCGCCCGTTGCACTCCTCGATCAAATCGCGGCACACACCGAATCTGTGACATCTCTGCGCAACGACATCGCGGCATCACCGTTTGTTGCCGAAGTGATGGTTGTCAGTACCTGCAACAGGCTCGAAGTTACCGCCGAGGTTGTGCGCTTCCATGGCGCTGTCACCGATATTTCAAGTCGGTTGGCCAAACACACGGGCGTCCATCTCGACGAGCTGACGACGCACCTTTACGTCCACTTCGAAGAACGCGCCGTCCACCACATGTTCACCGTTGCGTCGGGACTCGACTCGATGATCGTCGGTGAGCAGCAGATCCTTGGTCAAGTTCGCGGCTCACTGCGTGATGCTCAGGAAGCCGGTAACGCGGGTCGAGTTCTCAATGACCTTGGCCAAACCGCATTGCGTATCGGTAAGCGAGTTCACAGCGAAACCGGTATCGACCGCCACGGCGCGTCAGTCGTGTCCGTTGCGCTCGACCTCGCTCAAGACGTGACAGGCGCACTGAGCGACCGCACAGCGCTTGTCGTTGGTGCTGGCGCGATGAGTTCGCTGAGCCTTCAGACGCTCGCGAGCCGTGGGGTCAGTGACATCACTGTTGCGAGTCGAACCACTGCCTCGACAAAGCGTGCCGCAGATCTTTCGGGGGCAACACCGATCGGGATGGATGAGTTGCCCGGCGCGCTACAGAAGGCGGATGTCATCGTCAGCGCAACTGGTGCCAACGGAGTTGTCATCACCGCCGAGGACATCGCAACCGCCATGTCAGGGCGCCCAGACCGCGCGCTGGTGGTCGTCGATCTTGCGTTGCCACACGACACTGAACCTGAAGTAGGGGCCATTCGTTCCGTGACTCGAATCGACCTAGCCGACCTCGCTCACGCACCCGGTGCTGCCGCGTCGCAGTCGGACCTTGACGTTGCCCGAACGCTGATCGATGACGAAGTTCGAGCATTTTTGGCGGATCAGGCAGCACAGCGAGTCGAGCCGATCGTGGTGTCGCTGCGGGCAAAGGCGGACCTAGTTCTTGAAGCTGAACTGCAGCGTCTGCGGCTCAAGCACCCCGAGTTGTCTGAGGACGCGATTGCCGCTGTTGAGCAGACGATGCGCCGCACGGTTTCCACGTTGCTGCACACGCCTACTGTGCGGATGAAGCAGTTCGCGGCCGACCCCGACGGGCAGCGCTACGCCGAGGCGTTGCATGCGTTGTTCGACCTCGACCCAGAGGCCGTGACCTCGTTGTCGGACACCAGCGTGGACGCAAGTGAGGCCACCGGTTTCACCGACATCACGAACCTGAACGGTCGGTGGATGCCTTGACGCCTACCCCAATCAGGGTGGCGACAAGGCGAAGTCAACTCGCAGTGACGCAAGCCCAGACTGTCGCCGACGCGCTCGCAGAGCTCACGTCACGGCCCGCCGAACTTGTGTTGGTAACTACCCAGGGAGACACCAGCCCAGGGTCGCTCGTCGGATTTGGCGGCGTTGGTGTGTTCGTGGGTGCCGTGCGCGAGGCAGTCATCGA
>JAOAUD010000080.1 GCA_030157755.1 Candidatus Nanopelagicales bacterium | reverse complement strand
GTGTAGGCGCTGTCGTACAGCCGCCACTGGGTCACCGGTGCGCCTGCGACGGCCGCGTGAAAGACGTCGGGGCGGCGCAGGACGGCCAATGCTGCGAGGTATCCGCCGAAGGACCAGCCGGTGATTCCGACGCGATCAGTGTCGATGTCGGCTGGCCAACGCTCCGCGATGCCATGCAGTGCATCAACTTGGTCCTGGAGCGGAAACGTAGCGAGGTCGGATTTGATCGTTCGCTCCCAGGCCGGACCTCGACCTGGGCTACCCCGACCGTCAGCGATGATGACCGCGAACCCTTGGTCGGCGATCCACTGTGCCTCGTTGTAGGCGCGGGCTACTTCGAGAACTCGCTGTGCGTGTGGACCGCCGTACGGGTTCATGATCACCGGGAGTTTGCGACTACCGGGCCGATGGTCAGTGGGCCAGAGCACGGTGACGTTCAAGTCGCGCTCTCCGACTGACACCAGCTGTGGGCGAACCTCGAGCGGCGGCGTCATCGCAAAGGACGGAATCGAGATCACCGGTCGAGGCGCGTCGAAGTCCGGTTCCCACTTCAACACGTCTCGCTGCCAATCGACCGAGTCGATCGTGGCTCGAACGTGCAGCAGAGTTCCGCCGCGGTAGCTCCCGGAATTCCAACCCGAATCCGGCGTCAGAGCATGCTGGGTTCCATCGGGATCGATCAACACGAGCGCGCTGCTGGTTGCGCGTGGTGCCGTCGCCACGACAAGGCCGTCGTCGTCAGAACGCTGCACCGCAACGACCTGATGGCCCGGGATCAGTTCGACGGGAATGTTGTCGATGGCAATCGATTCCACAAATCCCGACTGATGTGTTGTCACCAGGGCACCGCTCGACGTCCACGTCGGAGTTCCCGGCAACATGGAGACCCAAGCGTCATCGCTCGCGGTTGCGATTTCACGCGCCGAGCCGTCTTTCGGATCCACAGCCAGCACGACGGCGTTGAGTTGCAGGCGGTCGTAGAGGGTCACCAGGGGTGGGCCGAAGCTATTCCAACGGACGCTAACGAGATATTCCCATTGGTCCCGGTCCCAGATGATTTCTTGGCGGTCGCCCTCTCGGGAGACCAGCCACAGCCGCACCTGGGGATTCGGTCGCCCCACTGCCGGATAGCGCACAGATCGCGGGCGGGCGGCGGGGTCTGTTGGATCCGCGATGAACCACTGGTCCACCCCGGATTCCTCAACCTCTTCGACGAGTAGGGCCGAGCCGTCGGGGGCCCACCAGAAACCGCGCACTCGGTCGAACTCCTCGGCGGCGAGGAAGTTCGCCAACCCCCACGATTGGGTGTCGGACTCGGATTCCAGAAGGCACCGCTCGCCATCTCCGTCCACGGACGCGACATACAGCGATCCGTTGGCCACCCAGGCAATCCACGAACCCGTCGGATCAACCTGCGGATCGATGGCCGGACCGGTCAATTCGAGGAGGCGGGCAGCTGCTGCCTCGCCGGTTTCGTCGAGGCGGGCAACCCCGACAAACCCGGATAGCCCAAAGGTCGCCACGCTCATTGCGTCGTCCGTGCTGTAGCTGACGATCCCTGCGCCGGACTCGCGCAGCCGCTCTCGACGGGTCTTTTCGGCTGGTGAAAGTTCCTCCGAACCAACGAGTAGAGCTGCCGGGTCGGCGGCGACCATCGGAGCAAAAGGTACTGCCACCTCGGCGATCAGCAGCCGCTTGACCGGATCGGTCGGCGACGTCGACTGAAGGAACGCGATACGGGCGCCATCAGGCGAGATTGAGAAGTCGGTGGGTGCGCCAAGAGTGAAGCGGCGGGTCCTGGCCTGCAAAAGCGGGAACGATTCGGTCACATGTGAATAGTGCCGCACGCACAACATCGTTACCCTCCCACTATGAGCAAAGATTCCGACCGCCGAATGATGCTGGTCCATGCCCATCCAGATGACGAAACGATTGGCTCTGGCGTCACCATGGCCAAGTACGCCGCCGATGGCGTTCACGTCGCCCTGGTTACCTGCACACTCGGTGAAGAAGGTGAGGTCCTCGTCGCTGATCTCGCCCACATTGGTGTCAACGGCGAAGATCGACTTGGCGACCACCGCATCAATGAACTCGGCGATGCGATGAAGGTCCTCGGTGTAACCGACTGGCGTCTCCTGGGCGAGCCGGGCAAGTACCGCGACAGCGGCATGATGGGTGAACCGAGCAACAACCGCGACGGGTGTTTCTGGCAAACGGACCTCCTGCAAGCTGCCGAGGACCTCGTGCCGATCATCCGGTCACAGCGCCCGCAGGTGTTGATCACGTATGACGACTTCGGCGGCTACGGACACCCGGATCACATCCAGGCGCATCGCACGGCAATGTACGCATCGCAGTTGGCAGCGGCCCCGACGTTCCGGCCGGACCTCGGCGAGGCTTGGGATGTTCCGAAGATCTACTGGACCGCGATCTCCAAGTCGATGATCCGGGCAGGTGTCGAAGCGCTGCGCGCGAGCGGCGACACCAGCGAGATGGCGATGATGGATCCAGACGAGATCCCGTTTGGCGTCGAGGATGAGTTAGTCACGACCCAGATCGATGGCCGAGACTTCCTCACCAACAAGGTCGCAGCGATGCGGGCGTACCCAACGCAGATCAACATGGAGAGCGGCTTCTTCTCCTTCGCGGAGTTGCCCGATAGCCCGATGGGGATTGAGCACTTCCGACTGGTGAAGGGCAAATTGGGGGAGCTGGACGATGCCGGACACGAAACCGACCTGTTCTCCGGTGTGACCAGCAACTGATGCCTGCACTCCCGCTCACCGACGAGTCCTTCCGCGAGGTTGCCTCGCGGTACGCGACTGGGGTCGTCGTTGTCACCACCCAAGCAGATGGCTTCGACCACGCAATGACAGCAACGTCATTCACCACGGTGTCCTTGAATCCGATGCTTGCGCTGGTATGCGTGGAGCAAGACACGCGATTTCACGATGCACTCTGCGGCGGTTCTTCACCAGTGGGTCAGCAGTGGGGGATCAGCGTGTTATCAGCCGACGCGATCCCAACCGCCAGTTGGTTCGCGACCAAGGGGCGACCGCTGCATGGGCAGTTCGATCGGTATCCGCATCATCGAGGTGTCGAGACTGGGGTCGTCCTGCTGTCGGATTCAATTGCCTCGATGGAACTGCGAACCACGAGCGCGACACCTGGCGGCGACCACACAATTGTTGTCGGCGAAGTCTTGTCGCTCGCTGTTTCAGAGGAATTAGTCGACCGGACTCCGGCCGATGACAGAGGCTGGCCACTGACATATTGGGCGCGGCGCTACCGCAATTTGTCCCATTAGCGGGCATAACATGAAGCCCGCTGACCTTCCCCCAGTGAGTACCTCGGGGCAGTCTTAGTCACTGCGTGCTTGACGGCGAGTTCGCGATGTTCCAGGGCTGCCTTTATTCGGCCTACGCCTGAACATTGACTGGAGCCCATTCGTGTCGAGCCTCACCACGCCATCAGATCTGATGGATGCTGACGGCGGTCAGGCGCGAGGCCCACGCCAGCGTCGGCCAATCCCGCCAAGTCAGCGTGCTGTGCGGATCGCAGTCCTCGCCATCTTTTGGTTCGTAGCGGTCATGCTCACGTTCATTGCCATAGGTAGCGAGAAGATTCCCTCTGGCACAACGATCGCTGGGGTTGAGATCGGTGGCCTTGACCGGCAGAGCGCTATCAACAAGTTGAACGCCTCCTTCGCCCAGCAGGCTCAAGCGCCGATGACATTGAAGATTTCCCAGACCACTGCCAGGGTCCCCTCCGATTCGATGGGGATTTCGGTGAACTATCCCGCGACGGTGGATTCGGTTTTGACGAGTCGACTGAACCCATTCGACACCTGGCGGGAGTGGCGTGGCGGCGGCGCAGGCGACCTTGTCTTCGATGTCGATCAGTCCACGCTTCAGCAGAAACTCGATGACCTCTCGCAGCAGTACAGTCAGGCTGCGAAGGAGCCTGAGATCACCTACTCCGGAATGAAGCCGGAGTTGTCGGATCCTGTGGTCGGCAGGACGATCGACAGAGATTCCGCGGCTGGCGCAATCATGGCCCACTATCTGCGGGCAAAGGGCCCCATCGAATTGCCCATGACCGAACAGCAGCCCGCAGTGTCAAGTGATCAGGCAAGGGCTGTGCTGTCAGGAATCGCCACAACGGCTGTCAGTCAGCCGGTGACGGTCAAGGTCGGCGATGTTTCGGCCGAGGCAAGTGCCGCCGCAATTGCCAAGTCACTGACGTTCCAGGTCAAGGACGGTGAGCTGCGTCCAGTGATTGATGGCGCCGTTCTGCACGCCTCACTTGGCCCGGCGTTGGAGAAGGTGGATACCGCTGCCAAAGACGCTCGCTGGGATGTTTCGAGTGGCAAGCCGGTTCTTGTTCCAGCCCAGCCGGGTAACGGCGTCACCGATGATCACGTTGCCGATTCGGTAATCAGCGTGTTGGACAAGCAGGGTGACGAACGTCGAGTCGAGATGCCCCTAGGCCCACTGGCGCCGAACCTTTCCACGGAGGCCGCTGCCTCGCTGAACATCACCGAAAAGGTGTCATCGTTTACGCAGAAGTTCCCGTACGCCGCATATCGCTTCCAGAACATCGGCATGGCGTCAAAGAAGATCGACAACACGTTGTTGAAGCCGGGCGATGTCTTTTCGATGAATGCCAAGGTCGGTGAGCGCACCAAGGCGAATGGTTTCACCACCGGATTTGTGGTTGGTGAAGGCGGAAGGTTCCGCGAAGACATGGGTGGCGGAGTTTCGACTGCCGCAACGACGCTATGGACAGCTGCCTTTTACGCCGGATTGGAACGTGTCGAGCAGGGGTCGCACCTGATCTGGATTTCTCGCTACCGCCCAGGTCTTGAGGCGACAGTCGCGTGGGGGCAACTGGACCTCAAGTTCAAAAATGATTCGCCCTCAGGTCTGCTGATTACGACCAAGATGACCAAGACCGGATTGACGGTGTCGATGTGGGGCACGAAGCAGTACGACGAGGTCAAGGCAGTGTCTGGGCCCAAACAGAACGTCAAGCCCTTCACGAAGGAAGAAGCATCGGGCCCATCCTGTGTGCCACAAGGCGGCGTTCCCGGTTTCTCGATCGATGTTGACCGCA
>JAOAUD010000079.1 GCA_030157755.1 Candidatus Nanopelagicales bacterium | reverse complement strand
ACATCGTGGTCGCGCTGGAATCAACTACGTTTGCGATCACACCGGCGAAGCTGGGCGTTGCCTACAGTTCAGCGGGGATCTCGCGATTTCTCGCTGCGCTTCCGGTGCACATCGTGAAAGAGATGTTCTTTACCGCAACTCCGCTCAGCGCACATCGCGCGTACGACCTGGGGTTGGTTAACCACCTGGTGCCGGACGAGCCGCGGATGGAAGCTGTGTGTTCGCAACTTGCTGACAGGATCGCCGAGTTGGCTCCGTTGACCATTCGTTCGATGAAGGCCGAGGCGCAAGCGATCACCCTGCCCGCCCATACAGCTGACCAGGCTGACGAACTTGAAGCACTGCGGTCAGCGGCATGGGCGAGTCGAGACTATCAAGAGGGAATCGCTGCCTTCGGGCAACGTCGCTCGCCCGAATTCAAGGGAAACTAGCCTTACGGCATTACGCGCCGATGTGACGCGTCGGCCTACTCAGCAGGCTGCGGCGCGTTCACGGCGTCGAGTCGTTCGCTCTCGTCGTCGATGCGGGCTGCAAGCGGGCGAAGCTTGTCGAGGTGCTTGCGCGCGTGGTGGCTGCAGAAGAGCAGTTCACCGCCTGATTGCAGAACAACACGAACATATGCGGTTGCGCCGCAACGATCGCAACGATCTGCGGCCGTCAATGGAGCGGCGGGCGCCAAGGTTGGCGTCATCTGTCCACCTCCTATAACCGGGTACTGCTCACGTAGCACTACTGTGCAGTACTAGTAACAGTCTCGCATCTTGATTTGCTTCCCGATAACCGGCTATCAGTAGTTCGCTGTGGGCGTATACGCCCGAATAGTGAGCAAAGCCTCATTCTTTCGGTCCGAAATCAGGACTCGCACGCCAGAAACGCTTGACGTGGCTTTCGACGCGGTGAGCCAAACGGGGTGCATTGAACGTAGTAAGTATCGTTTCCTTTCGTGGCAGCCAAGACGCAGGACTACACCGCACGCAACCTTTCAGTGCTCGAGGGCCTCGAGGCGGTTCGTAAGCGGCCTGGCATGTACATCGGCTCCACAGACTCCCGCGGCCTCATGCACTGCCTGTGGGAGATCATCGACAACTCAGTCGATGAGGCCCTGGCGGGTCATTGCACGTTGATCACGGTGCTCCTCCACCCAGATGGTTCGGTCGAGGTCCAAGACAATGGGCGAGGCATCCCCATCGACACCGAACGCAAGAGTCGCCTCTCAGGGCTCGAATTGGTGATGACAAAACTGCACGCGGGTGGCAAGTTCGGCGGTGGCTCGTACACAGCATCCGGTGGGCTCCACGGAGTTGGCGCCAGCGTCGTTAATGCGTTGTCTGTCCGTCTCGACGCGCATGTTGATCGCGGCGGCAAGACACACGGTGCATCCTTTCGTCGCGGTGTGACAGGTATCTTCGACGGCGATGGCCCCGACGCGGAGTTCAGCAAGAAATCAGGTCTTCACGTGGTTGGGACCGTGCCCAGGCGGCGGACCGGAACGCGAATTCGCTGGTGGCCGGATCCCCAGGTCTTCACCTCGGACACTGAAATCTCCTACGACAAGTTGATCGCGCGCGCGAAGCAGACTGCGTTCCTGGTTCCTTCCCTCACCATCACCGTGAAGGACCTGCGCACCGACGATCCGCGCGAAGAGTCATTTCATTTCACTGGCGGCATCACCGAATTCGCCGACAGCCTGTCGTCGGGAGAGCCGGTCACCAATGTCATCAGGCTCACTGGGCTCGGCCATTTTCATGAGACCGTGCCCGTGTTGGACGCCAAGGGCCACATGCATTCTCAGGAAGTTGAACGCGAACTCGGTGTCGATATCGCGCTGCGCTGGAACGACAACTACGACACGACGGTTAAGTCGTTTGTGAACGTCATTGCCACGCCTAGCGGTGGCACGCATGTCACCGGATTCGACCGTTCGATCACCAAGGTCCTCAACGAGCAGTTGCGGGCAGCGAAGATCCTCAAAGCGAGTGAGGACAACGTGATCAAAGATGACGTCTTGGAGGGAATGACTGCTGTCATTACTGTCCGGGTACCGGAACCACAGTTCGAAGGCCAGACCAAGGAGGTCCTCGGTACCCCTGCAGCATCGCGAATTGTTGCCAGCGTTGTCACCAAGCAACTCGGGGCTTGGTTCTCAACGCCGCCGCGTGGTTCGAAGGCGTACGCGCGAGCAGCGCTGGACAAGGTTGCCAACGCTTCGCGCGTGAGGCTGGCCGCTCGGCAGCAGCGCGACGTTGCTCGGCGAAAGACGGCCCTGGAGTCTTCAGCGTTGCCGGCAAAGCTCGTGGACTGCCGTAGCGGCAGCAATCAGGACAGCGAGTTGTTCATCGTCGAGGGCGATTCTGCACTTGGCACCGCCAAGCTCGCACGGAACTCAGCGACGCAGGCCCTTCTGCCGATCCGCGGCAAGATTCTGAACGTTCAGAAGGCCGGCGTTGCCGACATGCTGAAGAACGCTGAATGTGCCGCGATCATCCAGGTGATAGGTGCCGGCTCGGGGCGCACGTTTGACCTCGAGGCTGTTCGCTACGGGAAAATTATCTTGATGGCGGATGCCGATGTCGACGGCGCGCACATTCGCTGCCTCCTGCTCACGTTGGTGCATCGCTACATGCGGCCACTACTTGAGGCGGGTCGGGTATTCGCCGCTGTCCCGCCATTGCATCGGATTGAGGTCAGCGGGCGCGGAGGCAAGGCTGGAGAGGTGATCTACACCTACAGCGACGACGAGATGCGCCAGACCGTGGCACGGCTTCGAGATGAAGGGCGAAACGTCAAGGATCCAGTGCAGCGCTTCAAGGGTCTCGGCGAGATGGATTCCAAGCAACTGCGTGAGACGACGATGGACCCGAAGGCACGACTGCTTCGCAGGGTCACCGCCACGGATGTTGAGGCCGCGACCGCCGTCTTCGATCTACTGATGGGAAGCGAGGTTGCGCCCCGCAAGGACTTCATCGTGGCTGGCGCTGCCGACCTCGACCGAGATCGGATCGATGTCTAGAAGTCCTGCGGGTTGAGGCTTCCGGTCTTGACGTCGTAGATCGCTCCGCCGACGATGAGGTCGTCAGGGAGGAACGGGTAAGCCCGGACGCGGGTGACATCGCGCTCAAGCGCATCGCGTTGATCGGGCACAACACGGACTTCGATGCTGCGAATGTCTACGCCGAAATCGTTGGCGATGGTTTCGTGAATCTGATCTTCGGTGGCGCTGGCCATCTTGCAGTCCGTGTGCGGCATGATCAGCACTCGCTTTACGTTGAGCAGATAGCTCGCCAGGACCAGCGTACGGAGCACGTCGTCTGTGACCCGCGCTCCGGCATTACGAAGGATCTTGACATCGCCTTCCTCCATTCCGAGGACGGCTAGCGGGTTGATTCGCGAGTCCATGCAGGTCACCACAGCGAGTTCTTTCGCTGCACGTCCCGTCAGGTGACTGTCCTGAAAGTCCTTCACGTACTCGTGATTTGCGTTGATGACGTCGGCGAAAGCGGCGTCGGGGAAGTGCGGATCAACCTGGCGGAAGTGGGCGCGTTGTTCGGTCACAGGCCAACTCTAAGACACGCCAACTTATCGCTGAGATACCTAGGCAGTGATGACACGCAGATCAGCCTGCTGATTCTCCGGATGAGTGTCCCGGGAAGACGCCGTGGCTTGGGTCAACGAGGGGAGCCGCATTGTTGACGGCCGTTGCTGCTTCGCCGAAGCCAACCGAGATCAGCGGAACCTTGCCTGGATACGTTGTGATGTCTCCGGCCGCGTAGACCCGTTCGTGGTTGGTACGCATGGTCGTATCGACGAGCAGGTGTCGCTTCTCGAGATCCAAGCCCCAATCAGCCAGCGGCCCAATGTTGGCTATGAATCCAAGCGCCGCGACAACTGTGTCGGCTGGGAGCGACTCGACCGCACCGTCTGCCTTGTAGGTCACGTCGATCTCTGTGATTCCGTCGGCGCCGCGAGCATCACTAATCTCGGCAGAGGTGATGAGGCGGACACCGGCGTCACGGACCTTCTCGACCATTGAGCCATGCGCTCGGAATTGATCACGACGGTGAACAAGAGTTACTGACTTCGCAATCGGCTGCAGTGCCCATGCCCAGTCGAATGCGGAGTCACCGCCACCGATGATGACGACGTCCTTGCCTGTGTGTTCGGCAAGTTGTGGAACGAAGTAGACGACGCCACGGCCTACCCACTCTTCGCCGATCGGGATGGGCCGTGGCTTAAAGGAGCCGATCCCAGAGGTGATCACGATGGCTTTGGCGCGAACCGTTGTGTCAGCGTCGGTAGTGACGGTGACACCGGATTCGTCGTCGGTCAGAACGACGGCTTGTTCGCCGAGAAAATAGGTCGGCTTGAATTGATTCGCTTGCTCAAGGAGGCCATCAACGAGCGCTCGACCCTTGATCGTGGGGAATCCTGCAACATCGAAGATGTCCTTTTCCGGGTACATGGCCGTGATCTGGCCACCCGGTTCAGGCAATGCATCAATAACAGCCACGTTGAAGCCTCGGAATCCCGCGTAATACGCGGCGTAGAGGCCGGTCGGTCCGGCGCCAATGATCAGCATGTCGCACTCATGAGAAGACACGACTGACACGTTATCCCGAAGTTCGCCCATGCCGACGCAAACTCGGCGGGGAGTCGCGCCATCGGGTGCCACAAATCTCGAAAATCCCTAGGTGGGTTCGTTTCCTGGCTTCCACTTGATGCCGCATCCCATCGCCGGTTTGTGTGGCTCGGCGACCGGCTGACCGGCGAGCACGGCCGTCAAAGCGGTGCGCAACAGGTCTCCCGTCAAAGGCTGATCGTTCTTAGGCGTCGAGTCGTCGAATGCACCCCGGTAGGCGAGCAGCCCATTAGCGTTGTAGAGAAAGAAATCGGGAGTGCAGGCTGCGTGAAATGTCCTCGCCGCAGTTTGGTCCGAATCAACGAGGTACGGGAACGTCCACCCTGCCCGTTCACGCTGGGCCCGCAGGCCTGCCACGTCGTCATCTGGGTATTGGTTCACGTCGTTGGAACTGATAGCCAAGGTAGCGAGCGACGCGGAGGGAAATTCGCCGATGAGTGCCCCGAGTGCGCGCTCGACGTGGCGGACGTACGGGCAGTGATTGGCAGACCAAAGAACAAGAAGGCAGCCTGTTCCCCGCAGTTGCTGCAGGCTCACTTGATTCCCGTCGAGGTCAGGAAGAGACAAGTCGAAGAGCGGCGTACCCAACGGAACGTGAAACGCGCTTGAGAGAACAGCCATGACGGCACGGTAGCCCGACTGACGGTCCGGTGCGTTACGCAGCCCATGCGCACCGCAACGAGGCCCCGATACCTACAGGGATAGCCAGATGCATTTCCTCGTGGGTGAGGACATGCGTGTAGGCATCTTGGTTGTTCGTTACGTGGCCATCCGTCATGTGTGCCTCGATTCCTGCCTGTAACCCGCCAGAGTCAAACGCGAAGTCCTTGAGTTCGCGTTACACGTCTCCCCGGTTGATCCCTTTCATCTAGGTGCGATGGTTGGGAAACGTTTGCTGAACCTTTGAAATCCGACTGAAAGAACAAGGGCAGTTCGTGTTAGAGCAGATTGGATTTGCGCTCGTACGTCAAGTTCCCGTGTGAACTGCATTCCGCCGACCCAACCTGAGTAAGAGAGAAAAGTCCCTGACAGTTGTTGGGTGTACTGATGTCAGAGCAACTCAAGGGCACCAGGCGAATTCGGCCGATCGAAGTGTCAGAGGTCTTGCGCATCGATTTGTGCGAACAGAGCGACCAGACTCCACTCAATTCGGGGTACCTCACGGACGAAATCTTGAATCTCTGGCGCCAACTGCTTGTGATGTGGGCGACGAATCCGTCGCCGCAGTCCGGTCAAAGAAGCCGTCAACGCATCCGAATTGTTCGGACCCGCTTAAACGCCAAGTAGTCGCCGACCGCCGGTGCGTACCAGGTCACGATGACTCGAGCAGGTCGGCCGTTACCGATCAAGACAAGTTTGCCACGCGGGCAATACACGTAGCCGCGACCGTAACGAGCCAGCGATCGCGGTGCACGCAGCTTCTTACCGGTCTGACATTTCAACTCGTAGCCCCTCACATCACCACGGGTTAGGTTCACTGCGGCCCTTGTCCCGACGACCTGTCCAGCTGTCGTTTGGCAGGCCGCCTTCGTAAGGATCACCGCTGACTTGCCATTTGGCACCGACGAATTAGCACAGCCAGGGGGTACCAGCGCTTGGGTGTTCGAACCACCGGACACCGTGAGCGTAAACACCTGATTCGCCTCCGGATCGATTCCATTCCTGGCACTGATCGTTGTGGTGAATGTGCCGGCCTGCGTTGGGGTGCCCGAGATCGTCGCCGACGACCCGGATGAGTACATCAACGACACTCCGTCGGGCAAGCCTGTCTGCTGACCTGATGGCACTTCGGTGATGCTAGTAACAGTCGGCGCAGCTGTGGTGGTGACGGCAAATGGATCCATGGCAGATCCCTGGGTTGCCGTTGTGGCATCTGCCGATGTGATCGTCGGGGCGCTCACCTGACTCCACTGGGCATAAAGCGTAGCGTTAGCGTTCTCCGGCGTTCGCGCATTGAACGGGTATTCCGCCTCATTTGCGTAGGCAGTGCCACTGCTTGGAGCCGTTTTCCACCCATCGAATTGGTAGCCGCTGCGGGTGAAAGTATTCGCCGTCAAGGCTGCTGGCCTGATGCTGGACTGCGGGTCCATGGAGCCTACGCCCCCATTTGGATCGAAAGAGACTGTCGCGTTTTGTTCCGCACCAATCGAGAACGCATTCCCGGGTGAACCACCATCACTACGGATGACACCACGTTGATCAGTCCCGTCAGCGCCGAGAATTGTGGTCCCGGTCGCGTTCGGGATCGCGTCGGCCAGGATCGAACCATCCAACAAGGCCATGGTCTTTGTTGGACCACCATTGCTACGGAGCGAATCGAGATGTAGGTCATCCCACGTTCCCGTCACCGGGTTAGCGCTACTCTGAATCCCGCATGATGCGTCGCCCGTGGTGGTCGCGTTGTAGGTTGAGGCCACTTTCAACGTCATTAGCGCGCAAGCACCGCCAGATTCATTGGCAACGACCGACCCCTTCAGGGTGAGCTGCTGGTTACCGCCGTTCAGGTCTCGTCCGGATGGAGTACCAGCGTCTACGACATTGTTGGCCACTGTCGAGAAGTTCAAATTCAGGCCGTTCACGACAACGATTCCGGCGCTCGCGTTGGATGTAGCGGAAGCGGAGTTGTTTGTGACGGTGGAGTTAGTCACCGTCAGAACGTCCGGCCCATTTACGGCACCTCCTACATTCGCTCCCTGCCCGATATTGGCGGTCACAGTCGTATTCTCAATAACCGACTCGCCCCCCAGTGTGACGCCCGAACCATCTGCGGCGTAATCGGCGTTTACTACGTTGCCCTTGATCGTTGAATCCGTGATCGTTCCGGGGGATGCGAGCACTCCTCCGCCGTAGGCGCTAGCCGAATCACCCTCAGCGACTGCGGCGTTTTCGATAATCTGCGAGTCAGTCATGTTCAGTGACGCTGTGTTGACGAAGATTCCACCCCCTCGAGCATCGCCAAGTCCGGTATTGCGGGCTTCGTTGTTTGCAAAAGTGCTGCTGATTACCGTCAGATTGCCTGACGTATAGATCCCGCCGCCGGCAGCATCATCTGACGCGGACCGGGTCACCGAGTTACTGCTGACGAGACTGCTAGAGATACTTGTAGTCCCGTGCGCGTAAATTCCACCGCCCACCGTGGGAGAAGTGTTGGACTGTATGCCGGAATCCTCGATGACCAGGCTGCCATTGGTCAGGATTCCGCCACCACCGTCATTGTCGGCAGCACCACCTGTGATCGTTAGGTTTTGAACGGTGAGTTGAGCTGGTGAACCCGACGTCATATGGACTGCCCTACTGAGTGTGGCTGCGTCGATTGTCGTATCAGTCCGGCCCTCGCCACGAAGTCCGAGTGGCTTCTCACCTTCCCACGCTAGTTCCTGACCTGCCAGGGTGACTCCGGTCGTGAACTGGACGATGGCATCTGTGCACTCGTCGTCGCCCGAAGCCGCACCCAACTGATCTTGTAATCCGGCCGCGTCGGTGAACTCACGACCAGTTGGGTCGGAGGCAACCTGGTTCAACGTACAGGTACCAGGGTCGGCAGAAGCAGCCGTTTGCTGCGTGCCAATAAGCCCGGCACACACCACCACTGCGACAGTGATTCTCGCGGTCTTCCCAAGACGCATCCGACAACCCTCCAGGCGGAGCGCACGCGGCACTCACTTACAGCCGACTACCCGTAGAAATCTACCCCGAGCGAGTCACTGAATGAGCACTTTCGCCTTACCTAAGCGTCAGCCCCATCCGTTCGTTTGCTCTCGGCGAGGATCATGCGCGACGACGGCCTCAAGGGTGCCGTTCGAGGTAACACTCACAGAACAAGGAACCCGAGCAAAGACTGGCTGCGGGCTGTTGACTGGTTGAATCGTGACTTCACCTACCCGTGTGGAACCGGGTATGGATGGGTGATCTCACGGCCCTATATGGGACGGGTTCGTCATCGACGTGCAATCCGAATGATGCTCGGCGGCTTGGCGCTGTGCGCCATCTCCACGAGCTGCTCATCTCAGAAGGCCACACTGCTTCCCTCAATGCCACGTGGGCGCAGTCGATCGGTGCCTATGGAGTGGGCCCCGGTCAATTTGCCAGTCCCCTCTCCGTGGCGGCAAACACAAATACAGTCGTCATCACGGACGAGTTCACGAGTCGTGTCCAAACGTTCTCTCCCAACGGCACCTTTGCCAGGGTTGGGATGATTTCGGAACTGGCGCGGGTCAAATGTAGGTGCCCCAGAGGGTTCCGGTCCGGACAACTTGCTGTATCCAACGGGCGTGGCAGTAACTGGTGACGGCGCCATCTACGTGACTGACAGCGGGAACCATCGCGTTCAGAGGATTTCCGCGAATGGACAGATTGATCCGAAGTTTTCGGCAGCCCAGGCATCGGCGTGACTCGACTTTCCGCAAGGAATCGCGCTGGGTCCCGGCGGCGACATTTGGGTGACCGATTCAGCGAAGTCGAAGATCTTTCAACTCTCATCAACTGGCGAGGTCAAGAGCCAATTTGGGGAACGCGGCGAGAATCCGGGGCAGGTCAAATCGCCGCAAGGGATTGCAGTTGATTCCGGGGGCCGCGTCTACGTTTCAGATACCGCCAACGAGTGCATGGATGCCTTCGACTCACGAGGTTCGCTCCTCGGCGTCTGGAATGGACAAGGCGCACAGGCGCCGCACGTGTTCAAGGCGCCATCTGGCTTAGCTCTCGTTGAAAGTGGGTCTGACGTACGGCTTTACGTCCCTGACACTGGCAATTCCGCGATTGACTTTCTAGAGGTGAAGTGGTGACTCGTCTCCGAAATGTCGCTTTGACAATCGCACTCGGCGTGCTTCTCGTGAGCGTGGGTTTGATTTCACCACTGCGAGCATCGACGCCCGCCGCTCCGCTGGGCGCAACAACTTGCCAGGAATCGGGCACGTCTTCGTCATCATGATCGAGAACAAGTCGTACAAGGAGGTGTTTGGATCGCATGCGTCCTCTGATTCGGCGGACAACTACTTGCAGAAGACACTCCCTGCGCAAGGCGCGCTTTTGCAGAACTACTTCGGCACTAGCCATTACAGCCATAGCAACTACGTGACATTGGTGAGCGGTCAGCCACCGAATGCGTACAACCAGACGGACTGCCCGTACTTCCGAAACTTCAATCCCACCGAAGTTGATTCTGAAGGGGTAGCGCATGGGATCGGTTGCGTTTTCCCGCGGACGGTGAAGTCGGTGGGCGATCAGCCAAGCGCGTCTGGTAAGTCGTGGAAGGCATGCGCCGAAAGCATGGACAGCTACAACGGTCCGGGACTGTCTCCTGGACCGGGTTGCCGGTACCCGCCAACGAATGCCTACGACCCGACATATTCGGACGATTGGAACTTTGTCACCCGTCACGTTCCATTCCTGTACTTCAAGGCAACGACTGAGTCCGCCAAGTGCAAGTCGTTGGTGGTCGATGACTCGAAGCTTGCGGGTGATCTGGCCAACGAGAAGACGACGCCGAACCTGTCGTTCATCTTTCCCAATACCTGCAGCGATGGGCACGATGCGACCTGTGTTGATGGGTCGGTTGGCGGGTTGACTGCAATCAACAAATACCACGAGACAGCCGTTCCGAAAATCACTGAATCCGCTGCCTTCAAACAGGACGGGCTCCTGCTGATCCTCTTCGATGAAGCCGAGTTTGACGGTCCTGACGAGACTGCCGCTGCCTGCTGCAGCACCCCTCTTGGCCCCAACTCAGTCTCACTCGGTGGTCCGGTTCCCGGCCCTGGCGGTGGACGGACGGGTGCCGTTGCAATCTCACCGTTCATCAAGCCGGGCACAGTCAGCACGACTGACTACAACCACTACAGCTCACTGAGGACAATCGAAGACACATTCGGCCTTCAGCATCTCGGTTAGGCAGCTCGAAGTGAGGTCCGTGCATTCGGCGATGACGTCTTTGCGTTGCCGAAGCCGTAGAAGACCCGAACCGCTGCGCCGGCTAACCCAATCGTGGGCGAAGGACCAATGTGCTCTTGTCACGGACGAGTCGCAGCGTCAACAATCGGCCTATGGGCTTCTTTCAGAAACTGACCGGTGGTGCAGACACCCAGTTGCTGCAAACCGGCATCCCAGGTCGTGGCGTCATTCTGGGGGTTCAGCCGGGCGGCACGACGCTGCAGATCGCGAACGGGCTGACTGAACGCGCCTGCACGTTCACGGTCGAGGTGACGTTGGACAACACCCCTGCGTACCAGGCGAGTTGTAAGCAGCGGGTTCAAGAGGTGTACATCCCGCAGTTTGTCCCCGGTGCAACGGTTGTGGCTGTTCGGGTGGACCCGCAGGATCTGTCGCGAATCGTGCTGGACTTCAACAACCCGCCGCCGACGGTCACGGTCGCTAGCCAGCCTGGCCAGGAATCTGCCGCAGATATCCTAGCCACCGGCATTCCGGCGCGTGCGGTCATTGTGCAAACGCAGCCGTTGGGCATGCAGAACGCTGCGGGCGTCGACATGCATGCTTTCGTGCTCACCGTGATCCCCACCGGCGCGCAGCCCTATCAGGTGCAGGTTGGCAATCCGACGCCTCCTGAAGCCCTGCCCTTCCTCTTTCCCGGGTCAAATGTTCCGGTCAAGGTGAGCGCTCAGAATGCGTCGTCTGTTGTGGTGGATTGGCAGGCAGCGCTGAATCCGCCGCCGGCGTGATGGCAACTCCAACGAGTTACGTCTGACTCAATTGTTCCTGCAATCTTGCGTTTCCGCGTAGCCTGAATCAAGCACAAGAATGCGAAATTCGAACTGGGGTGGCGTTGTCGGTATGTCTAGGCGGGTGGGGTTGGTTGCGGGCGTCGCCGCAGCGGGCGTCGGCGTTGCCGCTTGTGCCGCGCTGTACCTCGGCCCACTGCGCCAATCGGTAGCCGGAGCAGGAACGAGCGCTGCGCCGTCCGCTGACTCAACCACGGCTGCCTCCACTGCAGCATCGCGGCTCACGCCACCAGTACCTGCACCGCAGACGTCGACTCCTGCGGCAGCCCCGCCACAGCGACAAGCGGCCGCCGCTACGACCCCAGTGCGCCCTTCGCAAGCTACCGCCTACCTGACTGTTCCAGGCGCTGGCATCTCCCACTTGAAGATCGTGACGTATTCCGGTGAACCCGACAATGCGCGTGGAACTGAGATCAATGACAGCGGCCTTGTTGGAGCACCCCGCGGAAGTTGGGGTGGAGTCGCTCCTGGCGAGATCGGCAATCTACTCCTCACTGCGCACCGAACGAGTGCAGGGGCGCCGATGCTCGAAGTGCCGAACTTGCGCCCGGGCGCGAAGATCTTTATCGACCAGGGTGCCACCCGCTTCGAGTACAGGGTTAGCTCGAAGACAATGATCAATTTCCGCGACGCATCCTCGCGGGCCCTGCAGACTGCAGCCGTTCCTGGATCGCCGGGAAAGACCGCGACCAAACCCGCGGTTGTGCTGTCCACGTGTGCAACGCCAGAGGACAACGCCGCGGGCAACTACTGGCGCGACGTTCATGGCAACCCAACCCATCGCATCGCCGTATTTGGGTTCTTGCAGTCCGTCACAGCTCGCAGTTGAGCGAGGCATTTGGCAGTGTCAGTCACCGCAATACCGATGGATCTGGCACGCTGTCCCGGTGCAGATCTGCGTCGACGAAGTCAGCGAAACTCTAGGCGCGGGCCCACTCACCGGTTCAACTAAGGGCGTGGCTCGATGAAGCTCGCGCAGGCGGGTCTGCTTGCCCTCGCCGTCGGCCTGGTCCTCGGCCTGATCGGGCGGCAGTTACTACGTTCGCGAATTCGTTTGACGATCGCAGAAGCAACGTTGTGCGGCATCGTCGGAGCGATCATCGGCGGAGGCATCGCTGGCCTACTACTGGGCCGTCCCGATGACCCATACCCGTTAGCCACTGCCTTCGGCGCTGTCATCGGAACGGTCGTCGTGTTGCTCGTCGTAGACCGTTACGCGTGGTTTCGGCGGCGGCCATCTGAAGGCGTGCGCGAACTTGTCGCCGCTGGTGAATCCGCGCGTGTGGAGTTCAAGTCGTCTGCACGCTACAACCTTCACTCCAAGCAGCGAGACGAGAAGATCGAGCTCGTCATCTCCAAGACCGTCGCTGCCTTCGCGAACTCCGACGGCGGGGTCCTGCTCATCGGTGTTGATGACGATGGCCAAGCGATTGGCTTGGCGAATGATCTGCAATTCATGAAGCAGCCAGACCTCGATCGATATGAACTCTGGTTGCGTGACTGGCTCGGAGCGACGATCGGCGTTGTTGCCACTACTGACGTGCAGATTGGTTTCGAAAAGGTTGACGGTGAAGATGTCTGCGTTGTGCGGGTTCCCGCGTCAACCCGCCCGGTTGTGGTCACGTCGGGCAAGGACAAACGTCGGGCCCTGTTCGTGCGAGCCGGTAACTCGACCCGCGAACTTCAGATCGATGAGGCGCTGGCATACGCCGCCAACCGATGGCGGAGTCGCTCGCTACGGCGAGCACTTCGATAGTCCTAGGGCGACACGTCCACGGATGCTCGCGGGACTGATGCCTTAAATTCGACCGTCACTTCGTCGCTTACCCGAAGGGCGCCGACCATGAGCGAGTAGGGCTTAATGTCGAAGTCAGATTGGATCACCGTGGTCTGGGCTGAAAGTGCCCAGCCATCGTCGGTCTCGGTTACGGCAATATGAGTTGGTTTTGGAGAACTCACGCCGTTGATGGTGAGAACGCCTCGCAGATCAAATCCATCGTCAGTCGCATCGCAGGCGTCAACTTCGTACCGAACTCGCGGGTGCGCCTCGGCGTGAAGACTCTTGAGAGCGTTGCGCTTGATGGCAGCCTTGTCGACCGGTGTCACTGGCGTAACACCGCCATCGCCGGAGAGCACCTGAAGTGACGGCAGGATGGCGGTCAGTTCGAAGGAGAGGGGTCGGGCGCCATCAAGTTGGACGGTGGCTTCCCACTGCCCGACCGCGAGAGTGAGCCGGTGACCCATGCGCGAGGCACGGCCTTCAACTCCAGTTCGCACGGACAGGGATCCGGCAGTTTGGTCAAGATGAAGAGTTCCCATGCTCCAACGCTACTCGCGTTGAGCCTAGAGACAACGATTCGGTGGGAATTGCCGCACTATGCGCCATTCCCACCGAATCGTTGACTTTGTGTGAGTTACGAGTGACCTACTGGCAGGTCCACGGGCTCCAGCCACGTGCCTTGTACGTCTTGTACATGATCAAATCCTGTGCCCAGGCCGGTGCCTTGTTGGCCGTGCGGCCGTACTTTCCACCGCCGTTGCTCAACCACGTACTGCGATCGAATTGGTAGGCACCGTAGTAGCCGCTGCTGTCGATCGACTTGTAGTTGCCGCCGCTCTCGCATTTGCGGATGCGCTTGGCCTTTGTGGTGCTCGCGAGTTTGCGAGCCTTGACCAAGTCGCGCAAGGTCTTCTTGCTGAGGTTGTACTTAATGATGCTTCGCTCCGAGATGGGCAGCGGGTGAACCCCGTACTTCTGAATTGTTTCTGCCCGGATTTGAGCGGCAGTTAGCGGCACAGCGGCCGGTGCGATCTGCGCTGCGGCACCTGGCGTCGACTCAGTTCCTGCCGCCGAAGCGGTGTCACTAAGTGCAGTCGCCCCGACTGCGACGGCTCCGGTGAAGCATAGGGCGGTTGCGCCCATGGCAATACGACGTGAGTTTTTTCGAATCACAGTGATCCTGGTGGTTCCATGACAGCGCACAGCACCGCGAGGATGGCGTGCTGCTGTCGATGAGCGTGTGGGGGTCGTTGCGTCGGCGGGTTCTGGTCACCCGTGCCGCGCTCGCCACGACCGACTCGAGACCATGGCCGGGCGGCTAACGCTTGCCACCTAGCGATCCCGCACCCACTTCGGATGCCATGGAGCCGGTTTTCCCACCAGGCCATGGGGAATGTTGGCCACGGTAGGTCCGCACGCACTTAGTGCTCACTGGTTTGTGAACACGAAGCTATTTCGCGTTGTCTTCGACCGTAAGTGCCTGCGAATTCAGCACTTTGCAGGCGGGGTCAATAACGTGGCGTTGCTCACAAGATGGTCGTTTTGAAGACACGTCCGATCTTGGGCGTCCCGCCGCAGGATTCCAACCGAGGGAAATCAAGATCAACTGAGGTGACGTCAACGAGTGTCCGACGGCCGCCAGGCGTGAGAACCTCAAAGGTTTGATCGTCGATCTCGGTGACATCCGTATCTGCGATGCCCATGAGGTGCAGCGCGCCGCGAACGGCGAGGTCCGCTGCCTGGGCTGGACCGGTCAAAGCGCTGCGACCACGCGCGGTGCCAATCGGAACGGTTTCCGGTGAGGTCATGGCCCCGTCGAGGACTGCTGCTGCTGTGGAGTGATCGAGGCGCCCATGAACCCAGCCGTGGGGGAGTTGTACCGCCGTCGGGGCAAATCGGTGCCCGCCTAGATGCGAGGTCTCCCACACCGCTTGCGCATAGTTCGGATTCGAAGCCAATCCTGCTGCGAGTGGGCGGCCGTACATCGCGCAGCACAAGTCACGTTTCGAATGGGTGCAGACCAGCAGTAGCGGCCTGTTGTGGGGGACTGCCCGTGGCCACGCAGTTGCGAGGTCCCCGCGCGACAACGCAACGAAGTCGATTGTGAGAAGTTCCCGGGCGTCCTCGATCGCAGCTGAGACCAAGCCCTCGCGGCCCGGGATGCTCGAGGCGAGGAAGACCTGTCGGCGTGTGGTGTGCCGATGCCGATCTGCGTGTCGACCGACAGGTCGAATCAGTGCTGGGCGGATCGCGGTATCCGCAATTGCAGCTAGGAGTTGATCAGCGATTTCGCGCGGGAAGTGACTCTGGCGTAGCGCGTCGTGTCCGAACGGGCCGTGCTGTTCGATCGCCAGCCAGGCGCGGGCAAGGGGCGCAGTTCCGGGCAGCGGTTCTGCGGCCAGGCGCGAGGTCGCCGAGCACATTGACGCCTCGGCAGTTGCCACTAGTGGGAGCCGCCAATCGCGGCGATTGTGGTCTTGATCTTGTCCCCTGATCCATCCCGAGCCTTGAGTTCTGTGTCGAGAGTGATTGGCTTTCCGGCGGCCGTTTCGGCGCGCACGGGTGACTGACCCGCCCAGGCCAACAACAGTGCATCCTCACCTTTCGCCAGTCGATGGCATCGGACTCCGCCTGTGCCACGTCCCTTTGCGGGAAACTCGGTGAAGGCCGTGACCTTGATCGTTGACGCGCCCACGCCTGCAAGTTGACTCAGGGATCCGGCGACGGTCGCGACCACGTTTGAACTGTCAGGACGCACCGCCCCAAAGAAGACCACCTCCGCGCTGGCAGCGACGCGGATGCCGGCCATGCCTCCAGCGCTGCGGCCCTGGGGCCTGACGGCATCGGCCTTGAAGTGCAGGAGCTGTGCATCGGAGGTAATGAAGACCAAGTGATCGTCGTCGCGGGAGTTCGCAGCGCAGACGACCCGGTCGCCCGCCTTGAGGCTGATGATTTCCCAGATGTCCTTACCTGCCGGAACGTCACTGCTCAGACGTTTCACGACGCCCTGCGCAGTCCCGATAGCGAGAACCTCAGCGGTGGGTCGCTCGGTTTCCGAAGTGCCTTCTGACGATTCGACCGGCATCGCCGACACGGCCATCACACCAACAGGCTTCTCGCCGCGATCGAGGGAGCAGTATTCGCTCACGGGCGCACCGGCGACCGAATGACCGCTCGAGGTCATCGGGAGCTCCAGAACATCGACGCGGTGGGCGCGCCCAGTCGACGTGACCACAGCAACCGTTCCACGAGTCGTCGTATCGACGGAACCCGCGATCGCCGTCGACCCGGTCTCACTTTCGGTTCCCGGCAGCGCCTGCGCATCGTCGGTGCGTGCGAGCAAACCCTGTGCCGTCAGGACGACTCGACACGGGCGGTCCGGGACTTCGAGCGAATCCGGAACGGTGATCGTCACGTCGCCATCGATCAGAACCGTTCGCCGCGGTGTGGCATGAGCTGCCGCAGCCGCATCAAGTTCGCTGATGACGAGCTTCTGCAACACCTTCGGATTTTCGAGGATCTCCGTCAACTCGGCGATCGTGCGATCGAGGGTGTCCTTTTCGCTCTCCAATTCAAGGCGCGAGTACTTCGTGAGGCGGCGAAGTGGCATATCGAGAATGTGCGTGGCTTGCAGTTCGGATAGGTCGAAGACCTCCATTAGCCGCTGTTTGGCAACAACGGCGTCGTCGCTTGAGCGGATCACCGCCACGACCTCGTCGATGTTCAGCGTTGCGATGAGCAACCCCTCCACAAGGTGGAGGCGATCGAGTGCCTTACGGCGGCGGAATTCGGAGCGTCGCGTGACTACTTCAACACGGTGATCGAGGAATACGCGCAGCATGTCAATCAACCCGAGGGTCTTCGGTTGACCATTCACCAAGGCGACGTTGTTGATGTTGAACGATTCCTCTAGTGGCGTGAGTCGGAATAGTTTGTCGCGAACCGCCTCGGGCGAGAATCCGTTCTTGACCTCGATCACGAGGTGCAGGCCATGCTCGCCATCGGTGAGGTCAGTCAGGTCCCTGATGCCGTCCAACTTCTTGGACACCACGAGGTCCTTAATCTTCTCGATGACGCGCTCGGGCCCAACGCCGTACGGCAGAGCCGTGATCACGATGCCCTTGAGACGCGTCGAGACCTGTTCGATGCGAGTGGCCGCGCGCATTCGGAACGCACCTTTGCCAGTTGCGTACGCATCCTTGATGCCCTCGAGGCCAATGATTTGCCCACCGTTTGGCAGGTCTGGTCCCGGGACCAGTTCCATGAGGTCATCGAGGCTGCTGCGGGGCTTACGTAGGAGGAGTTTGGCCGCGGCGCAGACCTCTCCTAGATTGTGGGGTGGCATGTTGGTCGCCATTCCAACGGCGATTCCGGCTGCGCCATTCACCAGGAGCAGGGGCACTGATGCTGGCAATACGACGGGTTCAAGTTCGCGTCCGTCGTAGTTGGCGACGTAGTCGACAACGTCCTCGTTCAGGCTGGTCGTCACGGTCTCGGCTGCCGGTGCAAGGCGACATTCGGTGTATCGCATGGCGGCCGGACCGTCGTCGAGTGACCCGAAGTTGCCGTGCCCGTCGATGAGTGGCAGGCGCAGTGAGAACGGTTGAGCCATCCGCACAAGAGCGTCGTAGATCGCCGAGTCTCCGTGAGGGTGCAGGCGACCCATAACCTCGCCGACGACGCGCGCGCTCTTCACATGGCCACGATCGGGGCGCAGTCCCATCTCCGCCATTTGGTACAGGATCCGACGCTGGACTGGCTTCAGGCCGTCGCGCGCGTCTGGGAGTGCCCGGGAGTAGATGACTGAGTACGCGTACTCAAGGAAGCTCCCGCGCATCTCATCTGCGACATCGATATCTACGATGCGCTCTGGCTGGGGTGCTGGATCTTCGGTTCGAGTACTTCGGGCCACAACCGGTGATTCTCTATTGCTAAGCGTCCCGGGTGACTCACCGACACCGGCTTTTGGTGGCCAGCCGACCGCAATCGGCCAAATCTTGGATGATCAAACGGGTTACGCGGTCTGACGGAATGCTGCTGTCGAGCCGTACCGTCATGACGGAGATCATTGTTTTGGCGCACGGAGGTCACGATGTCTAAGCGAATGAATCGGCTCGTGGCAGGTATTGCTGGAACCTCGTTGGCCGCCACAGCTCTCGTCGGGGTAGTCGGCACGCCCTCGTGGGGTGCTACCGAGAGCGACGAATTTGAGTACACAGAAACGGGTTCAGTTGCCGATTCGCAGTCATTCACAGTGCCCGCTGGGATCACTGAGGTTGGGATTACGGCCGTTGGAGCGGGTGCCGCGGGCGTGATCGGCGCGTCGGGTGGGTCCGGCGCTGTGGTGAGCTCGCGCCACACCGTTGTACCCGGCGAACTGCTTGAGGTCAGGGTTGGTGGCGGCGGGCGAGCTCCGCAGGCCGGCGGTTCGGCGACTGCAGTGCTCAGAGGCGCTACGAATCTGGTCATCGCGGGCGGCGGAGGAGCAGCTAAGTCTGATGCGTTGGGTGGGTGCGGCGCTGCCGGCGGCACTGGCGCTGCTGCAAGTACTGCAGCCGGCGGAAATGGCGTGAACGCGGTTCCCGGTGGCTTCGGGCATCCGGGCGGAGGCGGCAACGCCGACCAGGTCACCGGGAACGGTGGGTCCGGGCATGGGACAGGTGGCGGGGCCGGCGGAACAGTGTCGTTCCACGATGGTGCCAATGGCGTTGCTGATGTCGGCAGCGACCGCGCAGGTGGCGGCGGATTTGGGGATGGCGGAAACGGCGGCAGTAGCAATGATTCGACTGCGTTCACCGGAATCGCGGGCCTATCGGGCGACTGGTCCCATCAGACCGTTGCCAACGGCGGCGGCGGTGGCGCCGGTTCGGGTGGCGGCGGTGGCGGCACGGACTCCGACGGTGGTGGCGGCGGAGGAGGCGGCTTCGGCGGTGGCGGTGGCGGCGCCCGTTGCGGTGGTGCCGGGGCAGGCGGTTCGTATGCGGAGGCAGTTCCAGTAGGAGCCCTCGATCCACAATTCGCACCTGGGCCGTACGACGACGGCTTCATCACTCGGGGCGCGGGAGTTGAAGGTCTGATCGCTGGAGACGGATGGGTGCAGATCAGTTGGAATCCGCCGGCGCCGCCTTCCGCCGACTCACCTTCCGAGCCCGGACTCAGCCCCGGCCTGGTCGCCCAAACGCCCGCCACGGCCTGTGTGGTCGCGCCCGTCAAACTGGCGAGGAAGGGTAAGAAGACTGTCTTGCGTAACCCGTGCGTCACGACCGCTGGACAGGCAGTCACCGTTCGTGTGAGCGGGAAGAAGGGCTCCAAGGCGAAGCCAAAGTATCGAGTGGTGAAGGCCGCAGGCGGTGGCAAGGCGATCCGCACGTATGGGCGCAAGTTCTCGCTGACAGTGACCTGGTCGGCACCGGCGACGGGGACTGCGGCGGCATATCTCAAGCAGACGGATTACCGCCGCTAGCTTCGACCGACCGTTTGTGTCGTCGGGGTTAATGCCTGCCCAGCGGGCGAGCACCGGAGTCGACGTCGCGGTAGCGTGCACGTGATGACTGAAGAGGCCAGCGATCGAGCCGATGGGACTGCTGTGCCCGCAACTCACACCTACCCCCACCACTGGGAAGCGGACGTGGTGTTGCGCGATGGGCGCACGTGCCACATCCGGCCTATTCGGCCGACGGATGGCCCCGCGCTCGAGGAGTTCCACAAGGGCCTTTCCGAGGAAACGCTCTACATGCGCTTCTTCACGGCCAGCCCCGAACTTATGGCCCGCGACATTGAACGCCTTCTGCATGTGGACTACCGCGAAGCCGTGGCGTTGCTCGCACTTGTTGGTGGTGAGGTCGTTGGTGTCGGTGCCTACGACAGTGTTGGCAGAGCAGAAGGTGAGATCGCCTTCACGATCAGCGATGCCCATCAGGGTCGTGGTCTCGGGTCGGTGCTACTCGAGCACCTGGCAGCAGTGGCTCGGGAAAACGGAATCCACCGTTTCCGAGCGGAAGTGTTGTCGGGTAACAAGAAGATGCTGGCCACGTTCGCTGCCGCTGGGTACATGCCAAGTCAGGAAGTTGAAGACGGAATCGTCTTGCTCGACTTCGACATCGACCCCACGCTCAAGTCACGTCGAGTGGCGCGGTCACGGGAACATAGGGCTGAGTCGCTGTCGATCCAACGACTAGTTGCGCCGCAGTCGGTCGCAGTGATCTGTGATGACGTGGCTGATGGATCACCGGCAGCGATCGTCGTGGCGAACCTCCTGTCCGGCGGTTTTGATGGACACATTTCGGTGGTGAGCCCGACCGGCGAAGGTGTGGGTGAAGTCGAGGGATATTCAACTCTCTCAGCCATCGGCGGTGACATCGACCTGGTCGTGATGGCACTCGATGCCAACGACGTCCTGCGCCAACTCGATGAATGTGCGAGCTGTTCGGTTCGCGGGATCATCCTCGTCACCGGCGATTTCATCACAGACCATGACTACAGTCGCCAACAAGCGCTGGTTGCTCGCGTTCGGGAGCTCGGGATGCGACTGCTCGGCCCCAACTCCCTGGGACTGATCAACACGGATCCGGGAGTCTCGCTCAACGCTTCATTGGTCACGGAGATGCCACGTCGCGGTCGGATCGGCTTCTTCAGTCAGACCGGCGCGTTTGGGTCAGCGATCCTCGCCGAGGCGGCACGCCGGGAGTTCGGAGTCTCTACATTTGTCTCAGCCGGAAACCGTGCTGACGTGTCTGCGAACGACATGCTGCAGTACTGGGAAGACGACGATTCGACGTCGCTTGTTGTGCTCTACCTGGAAAGTATCGGCAATCCGCGGAAGTTCACGCGCATCGCTCGCCGCTTGGCTCGGCGCAAGCCAGTCGTCGCGGTGAGGTCTGGGCGCGCGACACAGGCGCTCCCGTTGGGTCATGCGGTGCGTCAAACGGAGTTGGCAGCTGAAGCGGTCGACGCGATGTTCCGCCAAGCAGGCGTTATTCAGGTGGACAGTCTCAGTGAGATGTTCGACATGGCGGGTCTTCTTGCGTTCCAGCCGCGCCCGGCAGGCAATCGTGTTGGGATTGTTACTGACTCTGATGCCCTGGGAATGTTGGCGTTGGAGTCGAGTCTGGCAATGGGCTTAGACCCAGTCGGGCCGGTCCGCATCGTTGAGTCGTCGGCTTCGAATGATGATCGCGAGCGCGCGGTTGCTGAGGTCATTGGCGATCCTGCCGTTGATGCGCTAGTTGTGACACACGTTCCGCCGGTGATTGGCAGCGACGCGACACTCGCCGAGAGCCTCGTGAGGCAAGCAAGGGATGCCACCAAGCCAGTGCTCTCAGTAGAACTTGCGCGTCGATCAGGCTTGCTGGTGGTGGATCGGACTCGTTATGGCTTGCCTGGCCATGGATCCGTACCGGTGTTCGCAGATGTGGAAGACGCAATCCGTGCTCTTCGTTCCGTTGTTGACTACTCCGAGTGGCTCTCAGTCCCGCGCGGCACAGTTCCGCAGTGGAGTGGCATGGAGCGTAACCGCGCTCACCAACTTGCCGTTGAGGCAGTCGCTGCGGCTGAACAGCCGGACACAAGCAGTCGATTGACTCCGGAAATCATCGAACAGATTCTCGCGAGCTACGGAATCGAGGTCTGGGCGGCGCTAGCGGTGACCACGGAGGACGAAGCAGTCACGGCGGCCGAACAACTCGGATACCCAGTGGTGCTGAAGTCGTCAATGGAGCGTCTGGTCCATCGCACGGACCTCGGCGGGCTGCGGCTCACGCTGGAAAACGAACATGCACTTCGCACCGCGTACCTGTCGATGAGCGCGACGCTGCCGCCGGAGGCAAGTGGGCGGCTGGTGGTTCAGCGTATGGCCCCTCCCGGCATTGCC
>JAOAUD010000078.1 GCA_030157755.1 Candidatus Nanopelagicales bacterium | reverse complement strand
GGTTCTGATTCAAACTCGGGAGCATCACGCGGCAGTGCCCTGCGCACAGTTGGTGCCGCTTGGAATCGGATCCCCCGGAACCAAACACTGACAACCGGCTATCGAATTCAACTAGTCGCGGGGACATATCCCGAGTCCGCGCTGGTGAACTACTGGGAGGACCGACTCGGAACCCACGATCACCCGATTATTTTGAATGCCGCTGACGGCGCTCACACCGCAACGTTCACCGGCGGAATCAACATGTTCAACACCCACCACTTCTACTTGATCGGCGTCGACATCAACCACGATGGCGATTCATTCCACTGCGAACAGTGCAGCTACACCTTGATCCGAAACTCGTCTATGGATGGCAACCCTCACGTCGGCGACGGTGCGATGGCGCACGAAACCATCAAGGTCAATCAGTCCGACCACGTCTACGTCGAGGATTCCGACATCGCTGGAGCCGACGACAACGCGATCGACTTCGTCGCCGTTCAGTACGGCCATCTTCGTGGAAACCGCGTTTCCCGCGCAGATGACTGGTGCGCATACTCAAAGGGCGGAAGTGCCTACCTCACTATCGCCGAGAACGAGTTCTACAACTGCGGGACTGGCGGCTACACTGCCGGTCAGGGGACCGGAATTCAATTCACCACAAGTCCCTGGATGTATTACGAAGCGATGGACATCAAAGTCGTCAACAACATCATTCACGACACCCAAGGTGCCGGACTCGGTGTTAATGGTGGATACAACATCCTGTTGGCCTACAACACGATCTATCGAGTCGGGACTCGCAGCCACACAACGGAATTCGTGTACGGCTCACACAGTTGTGACGGCGCCAGCGAAGGTGGTGCGGCGCAATGTGCACCTCGCGTGAATGCCGGGGGCTGGGGTACCACAGGTGACGGCGAAGCTCTTATCCCGAACAAGCACGTGTACTTCTACAACAACGTGATCCTGAACCCCACCGGAGTCGTGTCGTCGCAGCAGTTTGCGATTTACGGACCACGCACCCAGGACCCCGCTTTGAACGTGCCCAACCCAGCACGAACCGACGACGATTTGCGAATCGTTGGAAACGTCATCTGGAACGGCAACAGCGACACTCCGGTCGGCATCGGCGATAACTCGGGATGTCAGCCTGACAACGCCACGTGCACCGAGGGTCTGATCACCGCGAACAATCAGATCAACACAACCCGGCCTGACTTTGTTGACGCGGCAGGTTTGAACTTCCTGCCCGTCGCAAGCGGATGGCTTGTTGGTCAATCTGCAGCTGCGATCCCAAGTTTTGGTTGGACGGATTCACCGCATGGGTCCATCCCGTCCGGTTCCACCTCGAATTCGGTGCCGCTTGATCGTGCGGGCAACGCACGCAGTGGATGGGGACATCCAGGCGCCTACTAGGCGCTATCGGCTGCATCCGTCTTTGGTTGCGGGGTAGTCGCGCTGAGCCGCCGTCGGCCAGTTGTTTGCCGCTACGGTGATTCGACTAGGTCGACCACAGGTATCCGCGACCCAAAGGAACCTTCCACATGAGCGCAGACAATCCTTCGAGCAGTCTCGCGGGCAAGGTCCCCGCCAGGCCGCCCAAGGCGAAGATTTTCGGCGTCTGGGGCTTGGCCATCTTCACGTTCAGCTTCCTCGTCAATGTGAACACGACGCCCCAACTCGCGACATTTGGTCTGGCGTCGATCGTGATCTTCCTGCTCGCAATTGGGCTGTTCCTTACGCCAACTGCGATGGCTGCGACCGAAATGGGAACGACCTGGCCACGCACCGGCGGCATCTACATCTGGACGCGTATGGCGTTTGGGGAGCCAGCTGGATTCATGATCATCTGGCTGGAATGGGCAAACTTCGTTGTTGCCTGGCCGGGAATCATGGGCACGCTCACCCTGGAAGCAGCGTTCATTGTCGATCCCGAACTGAACAACAACCCCTTGTTTCTGGTGTCCACCGTGATCTTGGTGACGTGGATCGCCGCCGGAATGGCACTGCGCGGACTCAAGGTTGCTCGCGGGTTCGCTTGGTATTCGGTCGTCGTCGGCACTGTCATTCCGGTGATCATCTTGGTTGGCTTTGCCATCGCATCGCTGGTCGGCGGGACACCACCGGCGATGGACGCGTCCCCGTCGGCGATCTTCAGTGGTTTCGACGCAACGAACATCGCTTTCATCTCCGGCGCGCTGCTGATGTTCTCCGGAATCGAAATCTCGGCGATTCACGCCGCCGACATTCAGAATCCGGCGCGCACCATTCCGCGGTCAAACCTCATCGCGGTCGCGCTGTGTTTCATCCTGCTCGTTCCGTTAACGATGTCGATTGCGATCTTGGTGCCGAGTAAGGACATCGACATCGTGACCGGTCTCCTGCAATCGGCACAGACGATCTTCGACCGATTCGATGTCGGATGGCTATTGCCGGTCTTCGGCTTCTGCGTTGTCACGGGACTCGCAACAGCACTCGTGCAGATCATCAATGGGCCATCGCGCGGACTCGTTGTGGCAGGCCGCCAAGGTGGGAACCTGCCGCCCGCGTTGCAACGTGAGAACAGCAACAAGATGCCCGTCGTCATCATCCTGCTGCAAGCAACGATCAGTTCGATCCTGTCGCTCGGGTACTTCTTCCTCGGTTCCGTACAAAACGCGTGGTTCATGTTTGCGTTGATCCAGACCAACATGACGTTGATCATGTACTTGATCATGTTCGCCTCGGTAATCAAACTCCGCTACTCGCGACCCAACGTCAATCGTCCCTACCAAATCCCTGGCAAGAAGGTCGGCCTCTGGGCAATCACCGGGATCGGGATGCTCGTGTGCATCGTCGGCGTCCTGGTGTCATTCCAACCAACCGATGAAGCTGCCGGAATGTCGACTCCGGTGTACATCACAATCCTGCTGATCGGCACTGTTGCCTTTGTCGCGATGCCGTTCATCTTCTGGATCTTCCGCAAGCCGAGTTGGAAGACCGAGGTCGCTCCGGATCCCGACCAACCCGATCCCGAGGCCCTCGATGCCGCCGCCGCGGCCTGATCAGCGCAGTTGTTTGAAGCATTCGGTGAGATTGGCGCCCTGAGTGGCCGATTCCACCGAATGTTGGGGTTGGCACCCTACCAACCCGTTGGAGAGTCCGTTTCCCACTCGCGGATCAGCATTTCGACCACGGTTCGCAGATCACCCGAGCGAGCGAACTCGCGGCGCTGGCGCGTTGCACCGTTTCCGTTCGCGACGATTCGCAGGACGTCAGCCAGTTGGTCTGCGCACCCGAGCAGTTCAGCGGTATCTGCCAGATCAGCAACAGTCGTCTCGATCAATTCGGTGATCGGTCGGTTGTCGCCTTCGTTGTTCTCAATGAGCCTCGTGTCGAGACCGAACCGGGCTGCTCGCCACTTGTTTTCCTTGAGAACCCAGTGGTGCAGTGACGGCAGCGTTTCACCCGCCTCTACCCGCCGACTCATGTCGTAGACCAGACATTGAGCCAGCGCCGCTAGCGCCAAGATCTCTCGCATCGTGTGCATGGAATCGGACATTCGAAGTTCGACCGTTCCGAATCCTGGGTGTGGACGAATATCCCACCAGAGTTCCCGGACCGATTCGATCGCACCACCCTTGATCAAAACCTGCATCAAGGCTTCGAATTCGCCCCACCCTGACAACAGCGGGGGCAGGTCATTGGTCGGCATCGCTTCGAAGACCTTCGTCCGCGACGAATCCAGACCGGTGTCACCACCGTGCCAGAACGGACTCGACGCCGACAGCGCGATGAACAGCGGCAGCTGGATCGCCAGGCTGTTAGCGATGGCAACCGATGCGTCGCCCGACTGAACGCCGACGTGGTAGTGAATCCCGTGGCACATCGATCGACGAGCTGGCCACTGGATGCGTTCGGCGAAGTTCCGGTAGCGCTCCTTGTCGGTGACGCTCAGTTCATGCCATGCGCTGAAAGGGTGCAGGCCCCCTGGCTGCAGCACGAGACCACGCTTGGCCAACGCTTCATCGACCTCATCGAACGTCGCACGCAGATCCGCGCCAGCCTCTGGAACTGTCTCGCAGATTCCTGTGATCACTTCGATGCTTGATTGGTAGAACTCATGCTTGGCCTTCGGGTGCTCGTCCCCGTGCGGCTCTGCCAGTTCGGCTAACACGTCGTCTGAGCGGGGCACGAGCACCAGTGTCGACAAGTCAACGATGCCGCTCTCAACCTCGATTCCGAGGGTGTTGCGCGGCGATGCATTGAACTTCATAAAACCCTCGCCCTCGCGGAATCTTGCTCGTGCTTTTGCGTTCCGTTCACGCTACTTGCCTTCAGTAACTGAGTCATCTTCCGCGTACTCCGCTGCCGTCCGGGCGACCTTCCCGCGTACGAGATACCACCCACCCCACAACAGGAGTCCGAGCGGAATCACCGCGAGCACTGTTGCCTTGCCTGCGGTTCCGTCGAACCACAGCAAGCCGTACACGCAAAGCAGAAAGACCAAGGTGACGTAGTTCGACAGCGGCGACCACGGCAGTTGGAAGGACGCTCGCTGGGTATGGCCCCGCTTCACACTTCGCAGATAGCCGAGGTGGGCGAGGATGACAAACGCCCACGTCGCCAAGATTCCGAGTGCGGAGAAGTTCAAGATGATGTTGAAGGCTTCGGCGGGAACCAAGTAGTTGAGCACGATTCCCAACAGGTAGCACGAAACCGTGAGCAGGATTGCCCCCGCCGGCACTTGCCGTTTGTTCATGACTCCGGTGAATGCGGGCGCCGAACCCGCGACCGACATCGAACGCAAAATGCGACCGGTTGCGTACAGGCCTGAGTTCACGCTCGACAACGCGGCAGCGAGTACAACGAAGTTCATGATTCCGCCGGCACCGGGAATCCCGATGCTGGACAGGAAGGTGACGAACGGGCTTTCGCCAGCCGAGTACGCGCTCCACGGCAGCAGCAGCGCGAGCAGCGTCACCGATCCAACGTAGAAGATCGCGATACGCCAGATCACTGCGTTGGTGGCCTTGGGAACGATGCGTCGTGGGTGCTTGGTCTCGCCCGCGGCAATGCTCACCATCTCCAACGCCGCATAGGCAAACACGACCCCAGGCAGCACAATGATCGCCGCGATCAGACCATGCGGCAGGATTCCACCGTTCTCGGAGATCATCTGGATACCGCTGAACTCACGACCGGAAATGTCCCGTTTCGCGAGAGTGAAAGTGCCGATCGCCAGAAAGATCACGATCGCGGCGACCTTGATCATCGCTGCCCAGTATTCGGTCTCGCCGAAGTACTTGACTGCGGAAAGGTTGATCGCCAGAACGAACAACATCGCGATGAGCGCAACGACCCACTGCGGCACACCCTCGAAGATCGACCAGTACTGCGTGTAGATCGCGACTGCAGTGATGTCGGCGATGCCACCTGTCGCCCAGACCAGGAAGTACATCCAGCCGGAAACGTACGCGCCCTTTTCACCCATGAACTCCCGGGCGTAGGACACAAACGATCCCGAGGTCGGTCGGTAGATGACCAACTCACCGAGCGCACGCACAACGATGAAGGCGAAGAAGCCCGCAATCGCATACAGCACAGCGAGGAACGGGCCAGCAATGTTGAGGCGAGATCCTGCTCCGAGAAAGAGGCCGGTCCCGATCGCGCCACCGACGGCGATCATTTGAATATGGCGTGCCTTCAGGCCCTTGCTGTAGGCCTCGTCCTCGGCCACCAGTAGGGCATCACTGCCCGATTCGATGTCTTCCGATGACATGGGGACTCCGATATTCGCGGACAACGGTTGAGTGAAAATACCGTTGGACGGAACGCGGATGCGCGTCGTGGAGGCATTCCATATTAATTAGGTAGGAATATTCCGTTTTGGTGTCACCGGACTGTGCGAAGTAGGCCGGGATTCGCGATTGACACTCAGTCTTTCGGCGTGATCCGAAGCCCGACTGAGTCGCTTGGGCCCCGGCGGAACTTCTCGCGCAAAGTCAAGATTCGGTACATCAGCCCATATCGTTTCGCGGCAAGATCTTGGGCCTTTTTGGTGCCTGCAGCATCAAGGATTTCCGCAGTTCCGGAAACTTCTGCACCGGAAATCCTCCCACGCATATCGCACGGTGCGAGTTCAACCTCTGCGTTGTTGCGAATCCTCTTGACCTTCCCGGATGAGGCACCGGTGATCACATACAAGTCGTCGCCGTCACGAGTGACCCAAACCGGGGTTGCAACCTTTTCCCCACTCTTGCGGAATGTTCCTAGGGACAGATACTTGCCTGCGCTCAGACGCTCGACTTCGCTCATGACCACGAGCCTAGTCCCGCTTAGCCCAACCGAGACCCTGCCCATGCCGAGCCCCTGCAAGCAGTAGGCAAAGGTGGCACCCTCGACTCAGATGATCAGTCCGAAGTCCTGGAGGAAGCCTGATGTGTACGAGCCTGCAACTGAAAGCCAAGGACGGGTCAGTCGTCGTGGGTCGCACGATGGAGTTCCCCACACTGATGGATGCTCGCCTTGTCGTCCTGCCTCGCGGACTTGAGTTGCATAGCTACGCACCCGACAACAAACAAGGTGTCACGTGGACGACGAAGTACGGCGCAGTAGGAATTGATGCCTTCCCCAACGTCGAGCCGACGGGCTACTACGCCTGGACTGACGGGATGAATGAGAAGGGCCTCTACGTCGCATTGCAGTACCACCCCGGTACCGCCGTTTTCAGTTCGCCGGATGGGGTCGCCGACGACAAGCTGATGTCCGCAATCCATCTTTCGACGCTGGTGCTTTCGACCTGTGCCGATGTCGCCGAAGTCAGGGCCAAGCTCGCTGAAGTTGTGGTTTGGCCGTATGTGCTCGGCCCCATGGGAATGGCGCCGCCGTGTCACTTCGTGTTCCACGATGCTTCCGGTGCGTGCATTGCAGTCGAATGGGACGCCGGAGAGATGAAGATCTACGACAACCCGTTCGGGGTTTTCACCAACTCGCCTGAATTCACGTGGCACACCACAAACCTGCGCAACTACACGCACCTGTCACCCGACAACCCGGAAGTGCTCACCGTCGCTGGCCAGAAATTGGCGCCGTTCGGAGTTGGGCAGGGAATGCAGGGACTGCCAGGTGACAACAGCTCACCGTCGAGGTTCGTACGCGCCGCCACATACGTCGCGACTGCCCCAGAACAGGCCGATGCTGCGGCAGCGCAGCATGAGGTCTTCCACATGATGAATAACTTCGATATCCCCGACGGATTCAGTGCATCCGGTGAAGGCGCCGGAGTGGATGACGTCACGTACTGGACCAGCATCTCGAACCTCGCCGACCTCACCTACAACGTGCGAACAGTGAAGGACAGCACGTACCGGCAGGTATCGCTTTCGGACCTCGACTTCACCGCAACCGCTGCCAAGTCGGTGGACCTGCCATCAGACCCAGCGTTCGCACCCTTCCCAGGGCTCTAGGAGTAAGCGGTCACCACGGTGACGGTTCGAAGTCCTTGAGGAAGCAGCCAAACAAGTCCTCGCCATTTTCTCCGCGGACAACAGGGTCGTAGACGCGAGCAGCACCATCGACCAAATCGAGGGGCGCGTGGAAGCCTTCCTCAGCGAGGCGAACCTTCGTCGGATGCGGTCGCTCGTCGGTGATCCAACCGGTGTCGACGGCGGTCATGAGAATGCCGTCGGTCTCGAGCATCTCAAGCGCGCTGGTTCGCGTCAGCATGTTGAGCGCGGCCTTCGCCATATTGGTGTGCGGATGCCCCGGCCCCTTGTACCGCCGACTGAACTGGCCCTCCATGGCCGACACATTCACCACGTACTTGCGACGAGCGCTCGATGCCGCCATCGACGGACGCAACCGACTGATCAAGATGAAGGGTGCCGTCGAGTTCGCCAACTGCACTTCGAGTAGTTCGAGGGCATCAACCTCGTGAACCATCTGCGTCCAACTATTGGAGTCGTGCAAATCCGGCAACAGACCCCCGGCATCGATTGCCGTCTGGTCAGCCAGGCGACTCAACGATGACGAGCCTCCGGTCAAGGCGGCAGCAGTCAGTTCTGCCGCAGTGATGTTGACCGGCGCCGGTTGATTGCCGGTGACCGCTCCCATGAGCGCCATCGGGTGCGCATCGCTAGTGCGGCCGAACGTCACGACGCTTGGCAATACACCCTCGGGCAGCGGATCCGATTCACTCTGGGCAAGCAGCGAATATGAACCTGGCGAGCGTCTAACCGTTTGTGCTGCATTGTTGATGAGGATGTCTAGCGGACCGCGTTCCGCGACCGAATCGGCGAGTGCGACAACCTGCGCTGGGTCACGTAGATCAATGCCGACGATGTGGAGCCGGTGCACCCAGTCATCGCTGTCCGGCATCGCCTTGAACCGACGGATCGCGTCGTTGGGGAAACGAGTCGTGATCGTTGTGTCGGCGCCATCGCGCAGCAGTCGCAACGCGATGTACATCCCGATCTTGGCTCGCCCGCCGGTGAGCAGCGCACGACGACCGGATAGGTCGACGGACGCATCCCGTCGGGACCGGTTCTTCGCCGCACAGGTGGGACACATCTGGTGATAGAAGGCATCGACGACTGTGTAGCGCTCCTTGCAGATGTAGCAGGCTTGCGGCCGAATGAGCGTTCCGGCGGACGCGCCATGTGTCTTAGAAACGATCGGCAATCCCTGTGTTTCGTCGTCGATTCGATCCGGCGAGCCCGTCGCGGTTGCCGCGATCACCGCGTTGTCGTTGCTTAGGACCTCTTGCCGTCGCTGCGTGCGTCGACGCTTGCGGACAGTCTTGAACAGCCCTGCGGTCGCGCGTTGGATGGCGATCGAATCAGGGTGCTCAACGGGCAGATCGTTGAGTTGCTCGAACACCCGCAAACACGTCTGCAGGTCATTCGGGTCAATTCCAGGTTCGGACACCGGCAAAAGTCTAAGCCGCGGTACTTCACAGTGGCGCGGGCAAGTCGAGATGCGGCGTCCCTTAGCCTCATGCCCGTGCCTCTATTACCCGAACTGGCCCAGGTCGTCAGCGTCACCAAAGGCTTCATGCCCGATGTTGAAGCGGCAGCGCTGTACGACGCCGCCGTGAGTGCCGAACCCGGTGTGTGGCTGGAAATCGGGACCTACTGCGGCAAGTCCACTGTCGTTCTCGGTGGTGCCGCCCGCGAGGTTGGTGCGACCGTCGTCACCGTCGACCATCACCGCGGGTCAGAGGAAAACCAAGTCGGGTGGGAGTGGCACGACGAGGCTCTGGTCGATCCAGACGCGGGACAACTCGACACCTTGCCGTCGCTACGGCAAACGCTTCGACTCGCACAGTTGGAGGACGTCGTCAATCCAGTCGTCGCAAGCACCCAGTCCGTGGGTAGTTGGTGGTCGACCCCAGTGCAATTCCTCTTCCTCGACGGCAATCACACCGAGGAAGTCGCGCAGCATGACTACCAGGCTTTCGCCAGGCATGTTGTCGACGGCGGAATCCTCGCGGTTCACGACGTGTTCCCGAATCCGGCTGATGGCGGTCAGCCGCCGTGGCACGTTGTTCAACGCGCAGTGGATTCCGGAGCATTCGCCCAGATATCCGTGACCGACTCGCTTCGAGTTCTGCGCCGCGTGGACGGGGCATCCTTCAGCTAGCTGTGAAGCTGCGTTGCCCGCACGTGTGACTCGGTGACCGCGACTGTGCGTTCCTGGCAGCCGCATCCTTGATCGTTGACGGGCAAACCGAGCGGAAGTCCCTTGCCAACAAAGAGATCCAAGGTCGGACCTTCGGCCAGCGCATCACAGGCGAGCACTATCGCCGCGGCAGTCCACGTCGACGCTTCCGGCGGCCAGAACTTTCCTTCATCAACCACAATTCCAGTCCAGTACGAACCATCCTCGCGGCGCAGACACTGGATATCGGACAGCAGTTGGCGCGCAGGCGCCTCTTGCCCATTGATGATCAACGAGATCGCAAGTTCGGCCGTTTCGGCACCCGTCATCCACGGCCGGTCTGCCACACAGCGAGCGCCAAACTCGGCGATGATGAACTTGTCCCAATCGCGAGCCAACATGTCGGATGCTGCCTGGCCATGAAGAGCCCCACCGAGCACTGGGTAGTACCAGTCCATTGAGAAGTTGCTCTTGTCCATGAACGCCTCGGGGTGCGCTGCCACGGCGTGCTGGAGTCGCCCCGCCGCAATCTCCCATTCAGGCTGGGATTCGCCGAATAGTTCAGCGAGCGCCAGTCCGCATCGCAATGCCTGATAGGTCGACGCCGAACCGGTGAGCAGCGAATCGTTGTGGGTGTCACCCTCCGGCGACCGACCCCACGAGATGGCGCCGTTCTCCAATTGGAGGTCAACGACAAAGTCGAGCGCGCGCCGCACAAACGGCCACATCGCGGCAGGCAGAGTGCTGTCTGCTGTCAGCGTCCACCACTGCCACACACCAACGGCGATGTACGCGCACTGATTGGAGTCCACGGACGAATCGAGAATCGCCAGCTCGTCGTACGACATTGCCCAGGATCCGTCGGCAGCTTGCGTCTGCTTGAGCCAGTCATACGCAGCTCTCGCCTCCTCAAAGCGGCCCCCCAACGTCAGAGCCATCGCACATTCAACGTGGTCCCACGCATCCGTGTGGCCGTCCGGCCAAGGCAGCGACCCACTGGGTTGTTGCGCCGCCGCAATCGCGTCAACAGTTGCTTGCAACTGCTCAACGGAGAGCAGTCCGTCAACTGCGCGCAGTTCAGGCTGCCGCATGAGCGCCAACCTTCGGCTTCTGCAAGTAGACGACGTAGCTCTTACCGATGATCGGGTTCAATGAGCGCTCGGCAATTCTGGTGAGCTTGGGAGCGCTCATCATGTCCCACACCAGGACTCGGTGGTACGCCTTCACGAGCGGGTTGTTGTCGTTGTCGACTCCGACCGCGCACTTCAGCCACCAGTAGGGGGCATGCAGCCCATGGGCGTGATGTTCGCCAATCGGCTCGAGGCCGGTGTCCGTAAGTCGTTCCTTCAGCAGGTCGCCGCGATAGATACGGACGTGGCCACCTTCAACTTCGTGGTAGTCATCTGACAGTGCCCAACAGACCTTCTCCGGCAGCCAGCGTGGAACTGATACTGCGATGATTCCGCCCGGCTTGAGGACCCGCGTCAACTCCGCCATTGCGGTGGTGTCTTCGGGCAGATGCTCCATGACCTCGGCAGCAATGATGCGATCAAACGATTCGTCGTCGAACGGCAGCGAGTAGGCGTTACCGCGCACGGCGGTAGCGGTCGCACCTGCTGGGGCTTCGCCTTCGGCGGCCATCGCCTCGAACATGATCGACACATCGCGCAGCTCGTCGGCGTCCATGTCCAAGGCCACAACGTTGGCGCCACGGCGGTACAGCGCGAATGCGTGGCGACCAGCGCCACACCCCATGTCGAGAACGCGATCCCCCGGACCAACGGGGAAGCGATCGAAATCAACGGTCAGCATGATCCTCCTCGGTGCCATCGGCAGCTTTTGCCAAGCACTGGCGATACCAGTCGGCCGTTCGAGCGGCGACGACACTCCATGTGTAGTTCTCGATGACTCGGGCACGACCGGCGGCCCCGATCCGAGCGGCAAGTTCGTCATCGTCCAGCAGCCTGCCCAAGGCGACCGCCAGTTCCTGTGGATCCCCGGGCTCGACGCGGAGCACGGCCTCGCCGTCGGGACCTACAACCTCAGGCAACGCCCCGGCATTCGTTGCAACCAGCGGCGTCGCGCACGACATCAGTTCGACGGCCGGAAGGCTGAATCCTTCGTACAGGCTCGGAACGACTGCAACTTGCGCTGAACCGAAGATCTCGACAAGTTCAGGTTCGGCAACATCGCTGACGAACTCGACCGCATCGTTCAGATCGAGACGATCAAGGGTTTCTTCCGTCGCGCCGCCCTTTCGAAGTGACCCGACGACCACCAGGTGCACATCGCGTTCGGTGCGCAGTTTCGCCAGCGCCTCGAGTAGCGGAACGAGGCCCTTGAGCGGAACGTCCGCACTGGCGGTGGTCACGATGCGACCCTTCACCCGCGGTTTCGTGGGCGGGACAAATACATCGTGTTCAACGCCGAGCGGAACAACCGTGACTCGTTCCCGGTCGACACCAAACGAGCTCGCGATGTCGCGCCCCGAAGACTCACTAACGGTGAGGATCTCCGGCAGGCGCTGCGCGACTCGCTTTTGCATCCGCAGGAATGAGTACCACCGGTGGATCATGAAGCGCTTGCGCAACGACGCGTTCGCGAGCTCTAGAGATTTGTCGACAGTGATGGGGTGGTGGATCGTCGCAACAACTGGCATCCCCGGGCGGTCCATGAACAACATTCCGTACCCGAGCGTTTGGTTGTCGTGAACGATGTCCGGGCGTTCAGCGGCTGGCCGATTCTCAAGCAGGCGACGGGCGCGCAGGCTGAACGTCAGCGGTTCCGGGAATGAACCCGTGCACACCGAAAGGAATTCGTAGACGTCAATCGGCGATCTGAATTCCCGCAGCTTGGGAACTCTGAACGGGTCTGGCTCGCGATACAGGTCGAGGCTCGGCACCTTTGTTAGAGACGGACCTTCGTCGAGCTCGGGGTACGGCGGTCCGCTGATCACTTCGACGTGATGCCCGAGCGCAGCCAACTCGCGCGACAGGTGGCGCACGTAGATGCCCTGACCACCGCTATGGGCTTTGCTGCGGTACGAAAGCAGGGCAATCCGAAGTGGACGGTCAGCGGTTGCGGAAGCGCCAGCCTGACTCTCGCTGATTTGCTGGTCGCGCAACATCGCTCCTCTGGGGCACACCCTCGTTCACTGAGTACACGCGGAATGGCTGCGTGTACCGCGCTGACTTGTCAGCTAAGGGTACGCGGGCGCCATCAGGCAGGTTCGGGTGATTGGAAAAGCCACCCGAACCGCACCCAATTCCGGCCGACCAATTGCCGCTTGGCAGCTAACCCAATCGGCTGGTTTTCGCGGGTCAGCCAGGATTCACCAATCACACGAGCCTAATCTGAGGGTGTGCGATCAACCCGAGGTTTTGCGGCGTTGATCTCCGTCACGCTCGCGGCCATCTTGGCGGTACTCGCGATCCCCACAGCTGCAACTGCTACCACAACGAATGGCCCTTCGCTGCGAGTCGTCGGCGGAGTCGAAGTAGATCAAGCGAAGACCGCGACACCGTGGTTCGCAATGCTCGATATTCGCTTTCACAACGGCTGGGGTGCGTGCGGTGCAAGTGTCATTGGTTCGAGGTGGCTGTTGACTGCGGCGCACTGCGTCAAGGACACCAAAGACAGTGCGCGGGTGGCGAGCAGCGGCGCCTACATCAATCCGGCGAACTCAAGCAATCCCGGCCGACGCATCAAATTCTCGAAGATCTATGTGCACCCGAAGTTCAGTCTTCGGACTCTGAAGAACGACATGGCACTTATCAAGACGCGCACCAAGATGACCACACCGAAAATTCACTTTGTTGCCGCGGGCCACTCGCCCCTGCGTGGAACCCCGGTTGAGGTCTTTGGCTTCGGGAGCACCCGCCAGGGCAATCACACTCTGACCGACACCCTCCGCACGGCGACGCTGGTCGACCTTGCAGGCACGAGTGGCAGGTGCGGGGCATACGGATCCGACTACAACAAGACAGCGATGCTCTGCGCAGGCGTGGTCGATGGAACCAAAGACGCGTGCCAAGGGGACAGCGGTGGCCCATTGACGACCATTGCGGCGGAACCGGTGCAGGTTGGCATCGTCAGCTGGGGGTCACGATGCGGTTCGGCTCTCAACCCCGGGGTTTACACGCGGGTGTCGACCTACGCAAAGATCATTACCAAAGTAACCAAGATCAAACCAGTCCAGTAGTGACGTGAGGTTCTTGGCGGAATGATTACGCGCCCGTGCCCTACCCTGACGCCATGAAGTCCCCCTTCTCGCGTGCGCTGATTGCGGCTGCTCTGGCCACCCTTGTCGGAGCATTGGTGACTGGCTGCGGATCGTCTGCGGCACCATCACCAAGCGACTCCTCGACCTCGGGCAGCCGAGCCGTCGTCCTGGTATCTGGTCTGGATACCCAGACGCCGTACACGACCCCGAACTCTGCGTGCGTTGAAGGTTTAGCTGCGGGCAATTCGGTGACCGCGTTGCGGGCAAGCCTGAAGGCGGCAGGGAACCGGGTGTACACCGCGCCAGCACAGAACGGTCCGGGCGAGGTCTCGTCGACGAGTGGCTTTGGTCCCTCATCTCAGTGCCCAACACCGCTACCGGCCAGCATGACCATCGACACGACCGGCTCAATCAACGACGGCGGGCAGAATCTGTCCACGTTCCTGACCTATCTTCACAATGCTTTCGGGATCAACACAGTCGACTTGGTGGGTCATTCAATGGGTGGACTCTTCGCCAGATCCGCCATCAAGACACTCAAGGATTCATCGTCGTCGGTGACTGTCCGGTCGCTGACCACCCTCAGCACGCCGTGGACTGGGACATACCCAGCCGACTACGCGACCGGGAAGCTCCCCATCACTGCGTGTTTGAACCAACCGTCCTGTGTGCAGGTGCTGACCGGCTACAAGAAGCTGGCAGCAAGTGAAGGCCCTCGCGGTGCTGCATCGATCATCTCGACCGAGGCATTGCAAGGTCCGTCTGGTTTCAACGCGCGCCAAGCTGACGCGTTGAAGGGTATTCCGGTGACCCTGATCGGTGGTGATCACTTCACGCGCCCAGGCGGCCTCCCAGCAGTCTGGCCGAACGATGCGGTGGTCGGACTGCAGAGCGCGCTCGCGACAACCCTCCCGGATTCGGCACTGCCACACCGAGCTTGCGTGACTCGGCCCGATGTTCACACAATCGCACTCGCCGATGAATTCAAGCTCGGCTGGGAAAGCGCGATCACCTGGGATCCGGTGGTTTTGAAGGCTGTCAACGACGCAGTCAAGAATGCCGGGACCGCCCTTAACCAGCCGAACCGCCAGGGCTGTCCCGCCGCCTGACGCCTATGCGCGACCGTCCGCCCCGACATAGGTGGCGAGGTGCTGGCCGGTGAGGGTTTTCCGATCGGCCACGAGGTCAGCAGGCGTTCCCTCGAAGACAATCTTGCCGCCGTCATGTCCGGCACCTGGGCCAAGGTCAATGATCCAATCCGCATGGGCCATCACGGCCTGATGATGCTCGATGACAACCACGGACTTGCCTGAATCGACCAGCCGATCGAGCAATCCGAGTAGCTGGGCGATATCAGCCAAATGCAAACCCGTGGTCGGCTCATCGAGGACGTAGATGTCTCCCTTGTCCGCCATCTGGGTCGCCAACTTGAGTCGCTGTCGCTCACCACCGGAAAGTGTCGTTAGTGGCTGACCGAGGCTCAGGTATCCAAGGCCCACATCAGCAAGCCGGTCGAGGATCTTGTGTGCTGCTGGAGTCCGCGCATCGCCTGAGCCAAAGAAGTCCTCGGCCTCTGAGACCGACATCGCCAGCACCTCGCTGATGTCTCGACCACCGAACTTGTATTCCAGGACTTCGGCTTGGAAGCGTTTGCCCTCGCACACCTCACAGACAGTTGTAACGCCAGCCATCATCGCCAGATCGGTGTAGATCACGCCAGCTCCGTTGCAGTTCGGGCACGCGCCCTCAGAGTTGGCGCTGAACAGAGCGGGCTTCACACCATTCGCCTTCGCGAAGGCCTTGCGAATTGGATCCAGCAGACCGGTGTACGTCGCAGGGTTGCTCCGCCGTGAACCCTTGATGGCACCTTGATCGACAGCGACCACGTCGTCGTGGCTTGAAAGCGAACCGTCTATCAGCGAACTCTTTCCCGATCCGGCCACACCCGTCACCACGACCAGAACACCGAGCGGAATATCGACGTCAACATCTTGCAGGTTGTTGGAATTCGCACCGCGAATCTTGAACGCTCCGGTCGATTTCCGAACCGAAGACTTCAACGTCGCGCGATCGCCCAGGTGGCGACCGGTCAGGGTGTCGCTGGCACGCAAATCGTCGACGGTCCCTTCGAAGACGACCTCTCCACCTGCACTTCCTGCACCCGGCCCAAGATCAACAGCGTGGTCAGCAATCGCGATGGTTTCGGGCTTGTGTTCCACGACGAGCACTGTGTTGCCCTTGTCCCGCAGTCGGAGCAACAGTTCATTCATCCGCGCGATGTCGTGGGGATGCAGTCCGATCGTTGGTTCGTCGAACACGTAGGTCACGTCTGTCAGCGACGACCCAAGGTGGCGAATCAGTTTCGTGCGTTGCGCCTCGCCACCCGACAACGTTCCTGCAGGTCGATCAAGCGACAGGTAACCCAAGCCAATCTCAACGAATGACTCCAACGTCTGCTGCAGTGCTTCGAGTAGTGGCGCCACCGACGGTTCGTCGAGTCCGCGCACCCACTGCGCCAGATCGCTGATCTGCATGGCGCACGCATCAGCGATGTTCTTGCCATCGATCTTCGAAATCCGCGCGCCCTCAGCGAGCCGGGTGCCGTCACATTCAGGACAAGTTGTGAACGTAATCGCCCGGTCGACGAAGGCCCGAATATGGGGCTGCATTGCCTCGCGGTCCTTCGACAGCATTGACTTTTGGATCTTCGGGATGAGGCCTTCGTAGGTCAAGTTGATGTTGTCCACCTTGATCTTGGTGGGCTCCTTGTAGAGCAGGTCCTGCAGTTCACGTTTGGTGAACTTTCGAATCGGCTTGTCTGGGTCGAAGAAGCCGCAACCACTGAAGATCCGCCCGTACCAGCCGTCGACGCTGTAGCCGGGAATCGTGAGCGCTCCCTCGTTCAGCGACTTGCTGTCGTCGTACAGCGCTGTGAGGTCGAAGTCGGTGACCGAACCCATCCCCTCACATCGGGGACACATCCCGCCCGTTCGATTGAAGCTCGCCTTGACCCGCTTGGTCTTGCCTTCGCCGCGGTCGACAGTGATCGCGCCCGATGCCGCCACGGACGGGGTGTTGAACGAATAAGCCTGGGGCGAGCCGATGTGTGGATCGCCAAGTCGACTGAACACGATCCGCAACATCGCGTTTGCGTCTGTCGCAGTACCAACGGTGGATCGCGGGTTCGCGCCCATTCGTTCCTGATCAACGATGATCGCCGTTGTCAGGCCCTCCAGCAGATCAACCTCCGGGCGAGCCTGCGTTGGCATGAAGCCCTGCACGAATGCGCTGTACGTCTCGTTGATGAGGCGCTGCGACTCTGCGGCAATCGTTCCGAATACCAGCGAACTCTTCCCCGAACCAGAGACACCGGTAAAGACAGTCAGGCGGCGCTTAGGGATCTCAATCGTCACGTTCTTGAGGTTGTTAACCCGGGCACCCTGAACACGGATCAGATCGTGGCTATCGGCTGGATGTACGGCTGCGGTGTCGGCGCGCTTGTTCATCGGTCCCCTGAGTCATCGACTGATCTTGGTTTCAGAACAGATTAGCCAACTGCCGAAAATCGCCGGTACCCCGCGCTGCAATGATGGTCACGCAGATCAGACCCCGAGCAAGGAGCACCCGTGACGGAATCCCAGCCAGGCAATGCCCTCTATCCGCACCTGCTTGAGCCACTTGATCTCGGTTTCGTCACGTTGCCGAACCGCGTGCTTATGGGTTCGATGCACGTTGGGCTCGAGGAAGCCGACAACGGCTTCGAGCGGATGGCAGCGTTCTATGCCGAACGCGCCCGTGGTGGCGTGGCGCTGATCGTCACCGGCGGTATCGCGCCAAACGATGAGGCCCGCCCGTACCCAGGCGGCGCAAAGCTGTCGACCTCGGAGGAAGCGGCCTCGCACCGGATCGTCACAGATGCAGTTCACGCAGCGGGCGGTCGGATTGCCATGCAGATCCTGCACTTTGGCCGCTACGCCTACCACCCGGAACTGGTCGCGCCAAGCCCGTTGCAGGCGCCCATCTCGCCGTACCCACCGCATGAGCTGACGGGCGAGGAGATCGAACGAACGATCGAGGACTTCGCCAACTGCGCCGCACTTGCGCGTGAGGCCGGTTACGACGGTGTCGAGATCATGGGATCCGAGGGCTACCTGATCAACGAGTTCATCGCCGCACGTACCAACAAGCGCACGGATGAATGGGGCGGGTCGTACGAGAACCGCACACGATTCGCGATCGAAATTGTGCGTCGGGTTCGCGAGCGCGTTGGCGACGACTTCATCATCATCTACCGGCTGTCGATGCTCGACCTTGTGGAGGAAGGCTCAACCCTAGAAGAGGTAATTGCGCTCGCCCAGGCAATTGAGGCTGCTGGTGCCACGATCCTCAACACTGGGATCGGCTGGCATGAGGCACGAATTCCGACCATTGCCACCAGCGTTCCGCGCGCTGCCTTTTCTTGGGTGACGCAGGAGCTGAAAGGGAAGGTATCCGTCCCGCTGATCACCAGCAATCGGATCAATACTCCCGAGGTTGCCGAGAAGGTCTTGGCCGATGGACAGGCCGACATGGTGTCCATGGCCCGTCCATTCCTCGCCGACCCTGATTTCGTTGCAAAGTCTGCCGCTGGCAAATCCGACCGCATCAACACCTGCATCGGATGCAACCAGGCGTGCCTCGACCACACCTTCAGCCTGCAAATCACCTCGTGCCTGGTGAATCCGCGCGCCTGCCACGAGACGGTGCTAACGATCGATCCAACCCCCGTTCGGCGCGCGGTCGCAGTTGTCGGCTCGGGACCTGGTGGACTCGCATGCGCGCTGACTGCAGCTCAGCGCGGTCACGAGGTCACGCTGTTCGAGGCAGATGATCACCTTGGCGGGCAGTTCAACTACGCAGCACAGATTCCCGGCAAAGAGGAATTTCACGAGACGCTGCGGTACTTCCGGGTGGCCTTGGCCGACGCAGGTGTCAAGGTTGAGTTGGGCAGGCGCGTGGGCGTCGATGACCTAACCGACTTCGACGAGGTTGTGCTTGCGACAGGCGTCACTCCACGCATTCCAGATGTAGCCGGAATAGACCACCCGAAGGTCGTCACCTATCTCGATGTGTTGCGCGACCACGTGTCCGTCGGCAGCACTGTCGCAATCATGGGAGCGGGTGGGATCGGCTTTGACGTTGCTGAATACCTGACCCAATCAGGGCCGAGCGCGACGGTCACTCCGGAACGTTTCTACGAGGAGTGGGGCATCGACTCAAGTTACTCAGAACGCGGTGGGCTCACTGGAGTCCAGCTCGAACGGCCAGCGCGTGAGGTCACGCTCTTGCAGCGCAAGCACAGCAAAGTCGGCAGCGGCCTCGGCAAGACGACCGGCTGGATCCACCGCACGGAACTGAAGAAGCGAAACGTGCGAATGGTCCCGGGAGTCAACTACGAACGTATTGACGACGGCGGACTGCATATGACGATCGACGACCAGCCCGTCGTGCTCGATGTCGAAACGATCGTGGTCTGCACCGGCCAGGAACCGCAGCGCGAACTGTTGGACGGCCTCGAGGCGGCCGGAGTTTCCGTTTCGGTGATCGGTGGCGCCGATGTTGCCGCCGAACTCGACGCAAAGCGGGCCATCAAGCAAGGAACCGAGGTCGCTGCCTCGCTGTGATCGGCGAAATCCGAAGCATTCGGTGAGATTGGCGCCTCAGGTGGCCGATCTCACCGAATGTTGCTTTCTGAGGCCTTAGCCCTTCTTCACAACGCTCGATTTGAGCTGCATCGGGCCGAATCCGTCGACCTTGCAGTCGATGTCGTGGTCTCCGACACCGTCAACGAGTCGGATGTTGCGAACCTTGGTGCCGACCTTGATCGCAGTGGAACTGCCCTTCACCTTGAGGTCCTTGATGATCGTGACGGTGTCGCCATCCTGCAGGACATTGCCAACGGCGTCCTTGATCACAGGTTCGGCGTCGTCAACAATCGGTTCGTTGACCCACTCGTGAGCGCACTCGGGGCACACCAGCAGCGCACCCATCTCGTAGGTGTACTCACTGGCGCAGGACGGGCAGGCAGGAAGAGAGTCAGTCACACGCCAAGCCTAGTCGGGTGGCTGCTACTTCTTTGCCGCAGCGGCCGCGGCCACCGATCCACACTTCGCCGGAGGTGTGTCCGCAACTGCGGAAAGCGGTGCCACAGCTGTCGGGACCCGATCCTTCAACGCGGTGGTCGGCGGGAGCGGCTGCGCTGAACTGTTCCAAACGGTCACATTCTGAGTGCGTGACCAATCGTCATTGAACGTATTGTTCAAGGAGTTCAATGCCGCTTCATCGCCGGTGCTGGTGTTGAAGTTGACTCCGAGCTCGCGGTTGAAGTTCATCGAGCCCGCACCCAGGTTCGTCGATCCGGCGTAGGCCGCCGTCGCAGCAGTCGCGCCATTCGGAACGAGAATGATCGACTTCGCGTGAATGTAGAGAGTGTTGGGTGCGCCATTGGTGTAGAGGTGGATCTCGCCACCTGCCTTGGCAACCTTCAACTGGTTGTCCCAGGTTGCATTGGCTTTAGTCGGAGTTGACGGTGTCGTGGCGGTCATCGTGACCTGAACCTTGACGCCGCGGCTGATTGCCGACAACAACAAGTTGATGCTGCTGGTGTCGGTGAACTCCTCGTTGTAGATCTTGAGGGTGTCACCGGACTTCGCCGAGTTGATGAGGTCTGCCTGCATCTGACGCACGTTGCCCTTGATCGATGGGTAGGTGGCGTCTTGCGGGTAGAACCCGTAGCTGGCTGGGTAGTTGTCGGCTGGTGTCTGAAGTGACGGGTTTGCCTGAGGACCAGTTGTTCCGTTGCTCCAAATCAGGCGATCCGTGGCCTGCTCGTTGGCAGGTTGGATGACATTGACTGGTGCGCAGCTGAAGTCCGACACAAACGTCTGCTCTGCCAACGCGATGTCAGCCGGGTTGGTCGACGTCATCTCGAAATCGCGGGCGCTGTACCAAGGAGCCGGATTCGACACTGGATAGCCGGCGCTGAAGTTGCCGGTCGATACGACGAGGCGTGCCGTCGCTGGAAGGTTGTCGCTGGACAACGGCTTTCCACTGGCGTCAGCGGCGTCGGTGATCACCGACTTTTGATGGGTGATGCTGAAGTTGTTGCTTGAGTAGTTGACTCCCACAGTGCCCGTACCCGGGGCGGCTTGGAGCTTCGCCAAATAGGCGGCTGTCACTGTCGGCGACGCGTGACCGTAACCACTGTTCATCATGACTCGAATGTTGACGCCGCGTGCCTTGGCTGCGGTCAGGTAGGAGGTGAATGTCGCGTCCTCCCCACTGCTACTGACGATCGAGTAGATGGGAATATCGACGGACTTCGTGGCCGTGCTGATCGCATTCACGACGGCAGCACCCTTGCCATCGGGCTCAGCCTCAACCGTCCAGCCGCTCGCCGCACCCGCACTATTGGCGTTGGCTTTGGAGTCCGATGACGTTCCTGCACTTGAACATGCTGTGACCAGCAGCGCCAATCCCGTCAATGGAATCGCGAATCGCAGGTGTCGAGCTTGCAGCATTGCAGCCTCCAAGGCCAATGGGTAACTACTGAGATCATTCGCTAATTGACGAAAGTACCTGCGCAAAGCGATCGTTTCCTGACGACTGCTCCCACCTCCACCCATCGGTGGAATCCTCAGCACGCTGTCACTGCGCGTAACGAAATGGGGGCCACGCTGCTAGCGCAGCTGGGGAGGTCCTGTAAGCGGCTCTTGATCAACTTCTGGCCCTATCGGCAGAGCCACGGTTAACGTCGCGCCCCGACCTCGCTCACTCACTAGCTGCCACGCCCCGCCCGCGGCCGCGAACTGGCTCAAACCAACCCCAGCTTCGACGTCGACCTTGGCACCAATGCCATCGTCATTCGCGACGATGATCAATGATGGTCCTGCCAGGCTGAGCTCGACCGAAACGGATCGCGCGGCACCATGGCGCGCAGCATTCGACACTGCCTCACGCACTGCCTCAGCGGCTCGAGCTCGGAGCTGATCTGACGCATTGATCCGCGCCGTTGCGGATTCACTAATGTGGATGTCCACGGCCACGACACCCTTCCACGCCGCAGCTACAGCCGCGAGTAATTCCGCGATCGATGCCTCGCGATCAGTGCCGTCCTCATTCTGGGTTGCGTGCACGTCATCGCGCGCTTCACCCAAGATCGCGATTGCGTCCGTGAGAGCAGTACGCG